>JAAAOI010000099.1 GCA_009908945.1 Bacteroidota bacterium | reverse complement strand
TTAGATTGGGTGAGGTTTGGGTGGTTGCGATTTGAGCACCCTTTGCCCGCCATGGGCCGCACGCAACGTAATCATGTTCTCCACTACCTCTTCGTCATGCTGAGCGCAGCGAGCAAAGCGAGCGTAGACGAAGCAGAGCGGAGATGAGCTACCCTTCGTCTTCAGTCCGCTGGTGCGGACTTGCGCTCAGGGTGACGGGGGAGGTGTTGGGGCGAGTTAGGGCTGCCCTTGAAAGCGCACGATTTTACCCCTGCACGTCATGCTGAGCGCAGCAAGCAAAGCGAGCGTAGACGAAGCACCCACCAAAAGCACCCTCCCAAACCCACCCCAGGCAGGCGCCCCGAGGAACGCCTGCCTGTTGAGCATGCGGCTCTGATAGGAGCCCTTAGCGCCGGGTATCGCCAAAGCCCGTGGTGCCGGAGCGATGAAGCGACGCAAGCGCGTCGGCCTCGCTCCAGAGCTTGAGGGCTTCCTTCAGCTCAGGGTCTAACTGCCGGTAGATAGGCGTAGCTACATTGCTGCCGTAGAGCTGCTGCGCCAGGTACGCCTTTACGTAAGTGGCGAGCATGTCCTGCCGCTCCTTGACCTCCGCGTCGTAGAAGACGCTGTTATCCGGCTGGGCATCGGCCGCTGCCGTTACAAGGCGCAGCCCAAAGTCGCTGCGGGCGTCCTCCGCGTAAGCCGGCGCAAGCATCTGCTCCACCACGGCTGCATCGGCCGTAAACCGCTCCAGAAAGGCATCCTCTTGCCCATTCCATGTGTCGCGGAGGTCCTGTTCGTTTGCGCTAAACCAGGCCCGGGCCAGCGGTGCAAAGGCGCGCTGGTAGATGGCCTGCTCCACCGGAGCCGCTGCCGTATCGGGGGGAATGACGTGGTCCGGCAGGATACCTCCCCCGCCAAAGACGGTGCGCCCGTTAGCTGTTTCATGGCGGAGCGAATCGGGAATGCTGGCGCGGTAGGCCTCGGGGTCCAGCGTAGCCTGCTCCAGCGTTTCAAACTTGGCTTCCATGTAGGCATCTTGCCCCCCGCCGTCGTAGGGGCTCTGGATGAGGCGGCCGGAGGGCGTGTAGTAGCGTGCGGTCGTCATTTGCATCATGGAGCCATCTGGCAGGGGAAACTGCCGCTGCACCAGACCCTTGCCGAACGTGCGCTGACCCACAACGAGGGCGCGGTCGTGGTCTTGCAGCGCCCCGGCCACGATCTCGCTGGCCGAAGCGGAGCGCGGATCCACCATGACAATGACAGATCCATCGCGCATCGATCCGGTACCGCTGGCCCGAAACGCCTGGTCGCGCATCGTGCGGCCCTTGGTCGACACAATCGGCATGCCGCGGCCCAGGAACTCGTCCGCCATACGAACCGCCGATTCCATTACGCCCCCCGGGTTGCTGCGCATATCAATCACCAGGCGTTCCATGCCCTGGGCTTCCAAGTCGGCGACCGCTTCTTTAAACTCATCGTATGTGGTCTGTGCAAACCGGAGGATTTGCACGTACCCGGTGCGATCGTCAACCATGTGCGCCCCGGTTACCGAGTACAGCGGAATCTCATCGCGCGTGATGGTGAAGGTCATGGGGTCGTCCGCGCCGAGCCGCTCCACCGTCATGCGGACCTTCGTATCGATCTCTCCCCGGAGCCGCTCCTGCACGCCCTGATTCGTAAGGCCAACGGCGGTTGAGTCCTCAATCCCCACGATGCGGTCGCCCGCGCGCACCCCCGCATCTTGGCTGGGGCCGCCGTCGATGGGGGAGATCACGCGGGCCGTGTCGTCCACGATCTCAAACCAGATCCCCACGCCGCCGAACGAGCCGCGGTAGCTGTCCTGCAGGCGCTCTACCTCTTCAGCCGGAATGAAGGCCGAGTGCGGATCCAACTCCTCCAGCATCTTGCGGATGGCCGACTCGCTGAGGTTCTTGGCGTCAACCTCCTCCACGTAGTTGCGGTTGATCTGCATGAATGCTTCTTCGAGCTTGCGCAGCTCGTCCATGGAGCCATCGCTGGCCGAGCGGTCGAACTGAAAGCCGAGCGCCGCACCTACGATAAAGAGGACGAGCGCGGGAATACTGTAGCGGGCGGTGCGGTTCATTAGGGCGTGAGAACGCAAGTGGAGAAGGCTGAAGCATGTGGCGCGCAACCCATCGTCTCTATTGGGCTACATAGGTAGATGACATGCGCTTGTTGAAAAAATAAAGGTGCGGGTTGATCCTACACGCCGCGTTTTTTCTCTTGCATAGCTGCATGTGAACACCGCCGCATGCGCGCGATGTGCTTTATCGTTACATCTTTCATGGACCGAAAGCGAATGCCTGCTTCTTCAACCGGCAACTCTGCGGAACCGTCTGATTTCTTTCAGCGCGTCTGGGCCGTGGTGGAGGACATTCCCTACGGCCGGGTGACGACCTACGGCGACATCGCGGAGCATCTGGGCACGCGCAGCGCCGCCCGTACGGTGGGCTGGGCGCTCAACGCTGCGGTGGGCTCGGGCCTTCCGTGCCATCGCGTGGTGAACCGCAAGGGCGCGCTCTCGGGCAAGCTACACTTTGGAGGGCCGTATGTGATGGAAGACCTGCTGCGCAGTGAGGGCATCACGTTTACGGAAGATGGGCGGGTGGATCTCGCAACGCACCGCTGGGTGCCCGAGCCTCCTGCAACGGACTGAGGGCAGGCGCTCCGGCAGGTTTTCGCATGGCCTCTGGTGCGGCGCGCGGCGTGGTTGGGCCGGAGACGCGCGCTGCGCCTCAGTCGTGGAGCAAGACGGCCTCCCGCGCATAAACAGCCTGTGAAGTTTCACTGACCTTATGTGTCGTTAGTACAGCAGGTTACCGAGAAGACTATGGATGTATGCAGCGACAGTGCCATCGGGCATACCGTGCGCCAACGCCTACGGGTCCTCCTGTTCGTGGTGGTAGGAATAGGCATGCTGACCCTACGCGCCGACGTTGCCGCAGGCCACCAGGCAGAGAGCACAGCACCGGCCAGCGCACCACATGAGGACGCCTATCGCCAGGCGCTGGCGCTGTTGCAGGAGGAGGCAGACCCGGAAGCGGCTATTGCGCTGCTACAGCCCATGGTGGCTACGCGCCCGCTGTACCGGCAGGCGAACAACGGGTCGGTGGCCTTCTGGTTGGCGGAGGCGTACGCGCGGGCCGGGTACGAGCGGCAAGCGTTCGTCATGCGGCGCATGGGTGCCCGCGCTGCGCTGCAGAGCAACGCAATCGACTGGTGGCTGGTGGATGCGTTTGTGCGTGATGTCTTTCAGGGGCAGCATCGGAACGAGTACCTCTACGCCTCGGAGCTGTACATGCGCGCACTTGACGAGGTGCCGGCGGACGGCCCCGAGCGCCTCATGCGCACCGTCACCACGCACCTGGCCGCCGCCGCGGTGCTGCTGTCGGATGGGCAACGTGCCCAGACCGGGACCAAGCGGCCCACCGCAGAGCGCCTGGATGAAGGCTGGCAGGCCCCGCCGGAGCTTCCGGCCTACCTGGCCGCGTGGTGGCGGCGCGAGGACCCCGACCTGGTAACCACCCGCAACGAACGCCTGGAGGAGCACCTGCAGCGCCTGGCTCGTGCGTGGGACACGTACCGCCCGGAAGGCCAGCTGGATGACCGCGCGTTGGTCTTTTTGCGCCTGGGCGAGCCCAAGTTCACCACCACCGTGCGTTTCGATACCCCACAGATGCGGCAGCGGGTGATCAACGAAATACCGGGCGTCACCACCTTCGACTTTCGCGATAACGAGGTGTGGAGCTTCCGCCATATCGACCGCAACGCCACCTATCTCTTTGCCGAGATAGACGATCGCTACTACGAAGTGGAGGTGCTGGAACTCCTGCCCCGGCGGCTGCGGCGCGGCTTCAGCTCCTCCGCCCGCGGGCAGCGCGAATCGCAAGCTACGGTGTATGCCCTGTATGAGACGTACAAAACCCTCTCTACCTACGCCGTCGAATACGGAACGCGGTTTTCCGATGTCTCAAACTACCTGTTCGATCTCGACATGCAGCGCCTGTACGGAGGGCAGACGCAAGTCGTACCGGAATCCCCGGCTACCGTCGCGGCCCGCGAAACGTCCCGCGCCCGCACCGAAGATGCGTGGTTCGTGCAGCAGCGGGAGCGCACGGTGCCGGACGCTGAGTCGTTTGTGTTAGCTGACATCCCCGCGTGGGACTACGCCCTGCGCGCGGCGCGCTTTTTGGAGCCGGACGGCCGGACGCGCACGGAAGTGTACTGGGGCCTCGACACGGCAGGCATCGGGCAGGAGGACGACCGGGTGGAGCGCCTCGGGCTAACCCCCGCCAGCGTAGCCACCAAACGGCTGCTGGAATCGGTGCTGGTGCATCGCGCAGATACCTACGCGGTGGAAGCCCGAGCGCGTGGCGTGCAACAGGTCGACGCTCGGCGCACCAACGGGCAGCGCACGGGCTGGGTGGAAGGCACCGACGCCGTAGTCGCCGCCCTCGGCCAGGACGATAGGCCGTACCACGTAGGGCTGCAGTGGAATGGCCACCTGCTGGGCGAGGTGCCGGACCCAGACGCCCTCACGATGGAGAGCGCGGGCCCGCTCACCAGCCTTACGCAGCACCGCATCGACTCGCTCCGCACGCTCGACGCTTCGGGCACTACGCTGGAGATGAGCGACCTCAAGCCCCTCCGGTTTGATGACCCGACCGCCGACCCGGCCACCGCACCGCCGTATCCGTATGCCACGCTGGGCCCCGACACCCCGGTAGCCATCTACTTTGAACTCTATCACCTGACTGTACCCGACGGCGAAAAGGCTCGCTACACGGTCGCCTACGAACTGGTGCGGCGCGAAGACCGCGGCCTGCTGGAGCGTACATTCACAGAGGACAACCCCGAGCGCTCCGTGACGACGCTGGCGCAGGAGAGCACCCAGCCGCGGACCAGCGAACTGATCCTCATCGACTGGCAGGACACCTGGGAGGCCGGCACTGTGGAACTCACGGTCCGCGTTACCGACGAGGCAACCGGCGCCGCCAAGGAGCGCACCCTGCGATTTGATATTTCTCCTTCTTCATCATAACTACACACCAGGAAAGGAAAAGCCTAAAATCGGCATACGAAAAGAGGCAATAGCCCGCTACAGTCAAAAAGCGCTTGAATCCGTTACTTTTATGAAACGGAACGTAGCCTTGTAGCACCAAAATAAATTACGTCTATAAAGTCAGCGTCAAGATTAGGCGAGCCATGCGCTGCATGTGGTTCGCGGCAGGAGGCGGCGCAGTCGTTTGTATTGCGTTAGAGTTATCAAATCCTTACTATTCTCTATACGCGGAAATGCTGCACAGCAGCGAGTGCCCGTCCGAAGCACGAAATCAGTACGTCTGTAGTCATTACCTTCATCACTTGCACCTACGTATTTATGAGACTTGCTACGCGATTTCTATTGATGCCCGTCTTGCTCCTCTTCATGGGGTGGGGCACGGCCGTAGCCCAGACTGGAACGGTCGCGGGGACAGTGACGGATGCCGAGACAGGGGAGACCCTGCCCGGCGCGAACGTTTTTATCGGTGATATTGGCACGGCTACCAACGTGGAGGGTGAGTTTACCCTCACCAATGTGCCTGCCGGGACGCAAACCCTGACCGCCTCTTTCGTCGGATACTTTGAGTTCGAAGAGGAGATTCAGGTTGAGGCCAACGCCGTTACGGAAGTCGCCGTTGAGCTGGAGCCCGACGTTGCGGGCCTGCAGGAAACGGTCGTCACCGGCCTGGGCCTACAGCAAGACCGCGCCCGCACCCAGGTATCCATTGGGCGTGTCGATGCCGACGACATTGCGGATAATGCCAGCTTCGACAACGTATCCCAGCTGATTAGCGGCAACGTGGCCGGGGTTAGCGCAACCGCCTCTTCTGGGAATATTGGGTCGGGTATCCGCTTCAATGTGCGTGGGGGCGGTGGCCTCGGTGGCAACGGGCAGCCCGCCATCTACATTGACGGCATCCGCGTCGATCAAAACGAAGTCGTCGGGTTTGCCGCCGGCGGCCAGGGCATCTCACCGCTCGCCGACCTCAACCCCAACGACATTGCAAGCATCGACGTGATCCGTGGACCTGCGGGCGCTGCTATTTACGGCGTGGACGGTTCTAACGGGGTGGTGCTCATCACCACCAAGAAAGGACAGTTTGCCGCAGAGCCTACCTTTAACGTAGAGTACCGGGGCACAGCCGGCTTCAACGAGCTCGAGCGCGAGTTCAGCACCGACGACTTTGTCTCAGCCGAGGACGCCAATGCCATCTTCGAACGCGGCTTCCTGCAAGAACACCAGGTATCCGCTTCCGGTGGTGCTGACTTTGCCCGGTTCTACGCCTCCGTCAATCACAAAATTGAAGAAGGCGCACTGAACAACAACGCAGGGGAACGCACCAACCTGCGTGGGAACTTTGAAGCCTTCCCAACCGACGACGTCTCCATTAGCGTATCGGCAGGCTACACGCTAAACGAGATTGACCGCCCGGAGAACGACAATAACACGTTTGGCTTCCTGGGCAATACGCTGCTCCTGCCGAGCTCCTACGTGTTCCTGGATAGCCTGGCGATCAACTCCATCGTGGATGTGCAGCGGGTGAACCGTTTCAACGGTTCGCTGCGCGCCAACTGGACCCCCATCGAGAACCTTAACCTCTCGGCTACTGGCGGCTTCGACTCCTCCACGCGCCGGCAGGATAAGACCTTCCCGCCCGGGTTCGTCTTTGGCACCATCGGTGACGTTGGTGAGCGGAACATCTTTATTCGCCAGAATGACAACTACAACTTCGACGCACAGGCCACCTACGGCTACGCCCTGGCCCCCGACCTGCAGGCTACGACCTTGATTGGCGGGCAGTACACGGACGTGACGCGCCGGACCTTTAACGGTACGACGCAGGGCTTTGCGAACGACCTAATCAGTACGATTGGGGCAGGAGACGACATCACGGGCATTGGCGAGACGCTGACGAATGTGCGTACGGCTGGACTCTTCGTGCAGCAAGAATTCGTATACGACGACACCTACACCCTTACCGGCCTGGTCCGCCGCGATGCCGCAACGGCCCTCGGTGAGGACGTCGCCGACGTATTCTACCCGAGCGTTACGGGTTCGGTGACGCTGTCGAACTTCGCCTTCGTGCCGGCGGCCTTTACCAACCTCGGCCTCCGTGCCGCCTACGGCGAAACGGGCTCACTCCCGGGGGTGCTGGATGGGCAGGCATTGCGTTTCGGCGCAACCATCTCCGCTGTAGGGGCCGGAGCCTCCATCAACTCGGTGGGCAACCCGGAAATCGTCCCTGAGCGTGTACGCGAGCTTGAGATTGGCCTCGATGCCAATCTCTTTGATCGGTACTCCGCGGACGTCACCTGGTGGTACAACTGGGCCAACGACTCCATTATCAATGCACCGTTGGCCTCCTCCACGGGCTTTGGCTTCCAGGCGCTGCCCACCAACGTGGGAAGTATCGAGAGCACAGGCGCCGAACTTGCACTGGGGGTAACGCCGCTCCTTACAGAGAATGCGCGCGTCGACCTCAACCTCACATATGCCTATCAGTGGAGCTCTGTGCAGGACCTTGGTCCAGATACGGACGCAATCTTCGGTGGGTTTGACCTGAACGTCTTGCGGCCCGGGCTGGCCCGTCAGTCCTTCTTCACCGAGCCTGTGGTCGGTCCAACCTTCAACGACGATGGTGTGTACACCGGCCCTGAAGGAGCTGGTGAGCGCCAAGAGGTCGGGAACCCGATCCCTGACCACGCGGGTGGTTTCCGGGTGAACGCGACGCTCTTCCAAAACCTGAGCATCAGTGCCTTTGCAGAATACGCACTGGGCCAACAGGTGTACAATAACACGAAGTCGTTTGCGGTCCAGTTCGGTAACTGGGTGCCGTGGAACGAGGCGCAAGACCAGCTGGCCACCTTGACTCCGGGTACGCCCGAGTACATCCAGGCCGCGGAAAACGCTGCGTTTCTTGACCCGGCCTTCGACGCAAACTTTGTCGAAGATGCCGACTGGCTGAAGCTCCGCGAAGTCGCGCTGCGGTACAACTTCACGGACCTGGTGCGGCGGGCCGGTGCCACGCAATTGTCCAACCTCACCGTTGGCGTAGCGGCACGTAACGTGTTTACCATCACCGACTACTCGGGTCCAGATCCCGAAGTGAACTTCGATGGGAGCCGTGGGCTGATTCGTGGGCAGGATTTCCTGACGAACCCGACGACCCGTCAGCTTCAGGTTAGCCTGACGCTTGGATTCTAAGCCTCCCGGCACTCCGCATGCCGCTCTACTCTGTGCAGGGTATGCCCTGTGCTGTGCGGCCACCGCACAGCACAGGGACCCCCCACAGTGCACTGACTCTCTGACGTACCCAACCTATAGTGATGATACACATGCGACTACTTCCCCTACTCACCGTGCTGGTCCTGGCCCTCGGGCTGGTGGCCTGCGACTCGGTGGTCGATGACATCGAAGAACCTATTGCCAGTGCTGGTGATGCTGACCTGACCAGCCCAGACCAGGCAGACTTCCTGATCAATGGCATCATCTCACGCAGCAACAACGTGCAGGACAACATCACCGTGCAGTCGAGCCTGCTGTCGGATCAGTTCATCTTCGGCGGCAATCTCGGTGGTGGCGCTACCTTCCCCACCT
Organism: Bacteroidota bacterium; assembly: GCA_009908945.1. GTDB lineage: Bacteria > Bacteroidota > Rhodothermia > Rhodothermales > Salinibacteraceae > Tc-Br11-B2g6-7. The sequence goes on along the minus strand of JAAAOI010000099.1, from coordinate 6,008 downwards.
TCCGGTTTCTGATGGTTGGGCTGACCGGTACCAGCCCGTTCACGAACAACTCGATTGATGGCACGCAGAACCACCTCGGCCAGTATCGTTTCTTGGCTGATAACCTGCTGCAGCGGGCGGAGACGCTCGGCGCCGATGCCTTCGGAGGCGCAGACAGCGAGGGTTGGCAGCGCGTGCAGTTCATCGGAAACTTCCACGGCGGGCTCGCACGATATTACTGGGCCACGTACTTTGGCTCTGAACCGCGCACGGGTGGAGGGGTCATCTCCGAACTCGCGTCCCCGGCTGACCCAGAGCGCGGCGACTTCATTCCCTCCTCGCAGATGTACGATCTGGCCATCGGTAAGCTCGATGCGGCCGCTGCTTTCGCGACGGACTACGAGCAGCGCGTCATCAACTCGGTGAAGGCACGTATTGCGCTGTTTCGCAATGACGCTGCGTCCGCCGCTTCGCTGGCGGCCACTGGCCTGACGCCGGAGGATCCGCCTTTCCAGAACGACTACATCGAACGCGCTGGAAACCAGAATAACGTCTGGTTTGCCCAGGGAGGCCCCGGCCGTACACAGGCTGCAGCTGCCCTGCGCTTCTACTATGGCGAAGACTACCTCAACCAGGACCTCGAAAACCCCGAGGCTGCTCGCATCCCGCTGTTTGATGCCGAGGACACAGGCACGATCGAGGCCGGGACCCCGTTCAACATCCTGGACCTTGACAACCGTTCCTCCCGCTCACCGGTCCGCTTTGACCTGGGCCTGGAGCCGGGTGATGCGGTCAACCTGTTTGCACAGGGACGCTACCTGACGCGCTCTGACAACATCGACTTCATCACGTGGCAGGAGATGAACTTGATTCGCGCGGAAGCCGCCGAGCGTGGCGAAGCCAGCGGCGACCCGCTGGAGCTCATCAACGAAGTCCGGGCCTCTAACGATCTTGATCCGATCGATCCGGCGGACTATGATGGCATGAACACCATTTTCCTTGAGCGCGATAAGGAGATGTTCAGCACGGGCATCCGTCTCCCAGATCAGCGCCGAGCAAGCGAGTTCGGCCTCGATTCCTTCGGGCTCGACCTCGATCGCCACGGCTGGCATCTTGGCCCCGAGACCTGGTGGTACCTGGCGATTACGAATGCTGAGCGCAACAATAATCCGAACCTGGATTAGTCAGCACTGCTCACCACAGGCCGTAACACAAAGCCCATCGCCTCATGGCGGTGGGCTTTTTTAGTGGCCGAAGCGCGCCATTCCGCTATCCTGTCTCATCAGCAGCCCCGCAAGTACGAGAAGACGAGGTAGCGGTAGAAGGCGGTAGCCAATGGCGGCGCTGTTGAGATCGATCATGGACTGTGTGATCCAAAAGATGATTTAAGCGCTTCGTAATGCGCCATAAGATGAATCCTGGAGCCGCCAACGCGGGAGGGGCCGCGCCGTAAGCTGCACCAATACCCGGCGTCCCTGCCCGTGCTGCAGCACCCCGAGCGCTCCGCTTAATCTTGCGTACGGCTGTACGATGCTAAAGGGACCCGGGCGGCTGCTGTTCACCGCCTCCGTCACCGATCGGCTGCATCATCTTATGCTGCGCGCTTTCCGTTCCACTCAACCCTTCGCTTCGGAACCCCTCCCGAGTCTTTGGCTGATGACCTTTTTATGTGTGGCCGTTCTGCTTTCCGGCTGCGACGGCATGGGGTCCGACGGCACTTGGGCGCCGTTTGCCGCGCCTCCCGCATCGGAGACAGCGGCGCCGGCGATCACGTCGGCCGATTCCACCGCTGTTGCCCCTGACCCTGCTAAAGCAGATGACGCTGCGGCGGATGGCGTCCCGCCACGTCCGTTTCGTTCCGCCGCAGCGCCGGCCGATGCCGTCCCCGCACTGATTGCCGCAACGGAGCCGATAGCATGGGCCGATACGGCGTGGCCCGCAGCGCGCACCTCGCAGCCGGCAGCCGAGGGCTCCGGCGATGAACGGGCTACCCCGGCCGCCTCGGATGCCTCGGCGTACACCGAAGAGGAAGCGGCTGCGCTGATCGCTGAGGCCGCGGCTGTGCTGGACGCCCGCCCGAAAATACCGTCGGATGTGAGGGCTACGGCGGCCCGCCAGGACACCCTGGTAGAAAACCTGTCGGATGAAGCGCTGGCCGCTTATGAAGCCCCGTCCCTTGCCGATGATACCAATACCGCCCTGCCCACGACGTCCGATACACCCGATGCTGACCCCGAGCCCGCGCAGTTTTCACTGGATATGGTGATTGATGAGACGCGCTCCACGCAGGGGCGCGATTTCTACAACATCTTCTATCGCAACTGGCAAGCCCCTGAGGGCGCCATGAACTACACCGTCTACGTACGCGAGCAGCCCGGACGGGGGCGCGGGTCGGTGGTGGAGGTGCGCGTAAACGATGAGATCGCCTTTCGCGCACAGTTGCAGCCCCGCTACGATGTAATTGAGCAGACCGCCCACCAGGCAGTGCGCTACACCCAGCAGTTCATGCAGCGCGTCGACGTTTCCCGCCAAATCTACTAATCCACACCGCCATGATGTCTCGTTTGATGATTGCCCTCACGTCGGTAGCCCTTGCCGGCCTGCTGGCCGCCACACCCGTGCAGGCTCAGGACTTCGTGTATCGCCCGCACAATCCAGCATTTGGGGGGTCGCCGGTCAATTTCTCGTGGCTCTTTCAGGGCGCGCAGGCGCAGAAAGACTTTGAGGAGGATCGCCCCGACTTTCGCCGGGATCCGCTGCAAAATTTCCAGGACCAGCTGCAGCGTCGCATCCTGAACGAGCTCTCCCGCGAAATCGTAGGCACGCGCATTGGCGAGTCCGGCATCAACTTTAGCGAGGAGGGACGCTTTGAGTTTGGCGACTTCTTCGTGGAGGTTGTGGAAGGGCCCGACGGGCTGCGGATCCAGATCGTAAATGCGCTCACGGGCGACGAGTCCACCGTCACCGTACCGTCGCTGGGCGGCGGTTTAGGCGGCCGTCCGTAACCGGCGGCCCCTCGTGCCTTACCTTCCCGTACCGTCTTGAGGACTATCCATGCTTCGTGTCGCATCTACCCCCTTCCTTTACTTGCTCATCGGTGCTACACTCGGCTTGAGTGGCTGCATGAATTACCTCGCGCCATTTGAGACGGAGCCTGCACGGATAGGCGCCGAAACGCGCGTCCACGACCGGTTCGCGGAGCTGCCGGAGCCGCGGGACCAGGTGGTGGCCGCCGTGTACCGCTTCCGCGATCAGACGGGCCAGTACAAGCCGTCACAAAACATTGCCAGCTGGTCAACCGCCGTTACGCAGGGCTCTACGTCGATCCTGATGCGCGCGCTGGAGACCTCGGGATGGTTCGACGTGATTGAGCGCGAAGGCCTCTCCAACCTGATGAATGAGCGGCAGATCATTTCCTCGATGCGGCAGATGCACGAAGGCGACCGCGGCGCGGGCCCCCTGCCGCCCTTGCGGTTTGCGGGCATCTTGCTTGAGGGCGGCATCATCGGGTACGACTCTAACGTTTTGACGGGCGGGGCCGGCGCGCGCTACTTCGGGGCGGGCGGGTCAGGCGAGTTTCGGCAGGACCAGGTGACCATCTACCTGCGGGCCGTATCCACGCAGAGCGGCCGCGTGCTGCAGACCGTCCACACCACCAAGACGATTCTTTCGCAGAAGGTGGACGTCGGGCTTTTCCGCTTCATTGAACCCGAGCGTATTTTGGAAACCGAGGTTGGCTATACCTTCAACGAGCCGCCGGTACAGGCCGTTACCGAAGCCATTGAGGAAGCCGTGTTCAATCTTATCATCGAAGGGGCCCGGGAAGGTCTGTGGACGCCGGCCGATGAGAACGCCCTGCAGTCGGCCATTTTTAAGCAACAGGAGCGGGAGAGGGCGCGCGCAGCCAACCTCGACGCCTTTCACCGGATGCGCGACTCCAACAACCGCCGGGGGATAGGCTTTGGCACGACCGCCACGGCAACGCGCTACCAGGGCGACTTCCGGGACCCGCTCGTGCGCGGTGGTGCGGACCTTCACCTCCGGGGCACCCTAACGCCCCGCTGGGGGCTGGGCCTCTCGGCTGGGGCGGGCGAGCTGGCCGCCGACCGTGCCTTCAGCCGCTCGCACGTGGCGGCCGAGGTCCAAACGCTGTACTACGCACTGCCACACAGCCGCCTGACGCCCTACGCTACCGTGGGTGGCGGACTGCTGATGCAGCGCGGTCACGGCAGCTTTGAAGTGGGCCGCAACGCCTTTCCGTATGCTATGGCCGGTGGTGGGCTGGAGTGGATGGCCACGCCCAGCCTGGGCCTCAGCGTGGGAGTGCACGGCAACCTGGCGCTGGTCGACGGCATCGACGGGCGCGACATGGGCAGCTTCAACGACGGCTTCTGGAATGTCCGCGCCGGCATCACCTACTACACGCGCCTCTTCTAAGCCCCCAGCGCCGCGCGCACGAGAAATAGGCCGCGCTGCGTCCAAAAAAAGCCAGCGGCACGGAAAGCGATAGACCGCTAACCGTGCCGCTGGGTAGAGCTGCGCTGCTTAGGTGACGCATATAGCATGTCTCATTGCCCCGGAAGTTCCGTTTCCGGCCCATGGGCGCCACGTGCGTGGTGCTACCTACGCCTTTTCCGCCGCTACCGTCCGTAGCGGCGCCATCTCTCCTCCGCGCAGCTCTCCTGCGCCCTCCAACGATCAGCGCTTGGGTCGGTCTCGTAGCGAGGTCCATCTCCGTGGCTTCATCCAAAAGAGCAACCGTGTGGGTGCAGTAGATGAGAGAAAGTCACCTCCTGTAAGATACTATACGTGCGACATCGGACGGACCTGCCTCGGCAGATGCCCCGATGCGCCCGGAAGGGCTGTGCTGCTTAGGTGACACGACGCGGCCGCCCTCCGAGGCACTCACAATCGCACAGACATAGTCCACGGAGGACACCATGAAGAAGCTACTCACCCTTGCATTCGCTTTCGTCTTTATGACGGGCGTGGCGTTTGCGCAAAGTAATGATGCATCCACCACTCAAGAGGTGGATGACTCGGAGATCACAATCGATCAAGTCGGTAGCCAGAACGAGGCCGATGTGTCTCAAATACTGGGCAATGATAATATGCTGGTCAACCTTGATCAGGAAGGAAGCTCGAACGACGCTTCTGTAACTCAGCAGTATGGTCAATGGCATGAAGCCCAGGTTTCACAGGCCGGATCGGGTAACGAACTGACACTGCTTCAAGACAATACCAGTACGCTTGCCAATGTTACCCAGGAGGGAGACAACAACGAGGCTGACATCTATCAGAGGAACTACTCATTTGCCTTTGGTACCTATAGCTCACGCGTCGACCTACTCCAGGATGGCAATGGCAATGACGCAGATATAGATATGGATGGCTTTCGGAATTTTTCTGATGTCAGCCAGATTGGCGATGAAAACCAAGCCTTCGTAACACAAGATGGCGACGACAACAGTGTGCTGATTGAGCAGGGTGTATTTGGCGGTGCATCCGAGACCGTAGCTGACTTCACACAGGAAGGCGACGGTAACTACTTTGAGACCAAGCAAGTGCGCTCGTTAAACAACTCGGTGACCGGTACCCAGGTTGGTGACAACAACTACTACCGTGCAAGCCTCCGTGGCTCCGATAACACCGTAACCATGGACATGGTAGGTGATGCCAACCGCGGTAGCTGGAGCATTGGCTCTCTCGGATGGCCGCATCAGCCGGAAGGCAACACGCTCACCATCGACGTGGACGGTGATGACAACTACAGCACCGGTTCCATCAAGGGCGACTACAACACGGTGGACATCACGCAGCATGGCCTGGGTAATCGCATCGGGTCGTCGTGGTACACTACCGATGGCGTAACGATTGAAGGTAGTCATAACACCGCCACCATCATGCAGACCAGCGACATGAACAGCGCTGTCCTCTCGCAGATGGGCAACAGCAACACCGCCACCATAACGCAGAGCAACTAAGCGCTGCTAACTGTCTCCTCTCTGTGCGCAGCCTGCATGGCGCGC
>JAAAOI010000020.1 GCA_009908945.1 Bacteroidota bacterium | reverse complement strand
GGGCAAACACTCCAACCTGCTGAATCGGGACATGGGCTCGTGGTTCTTCATCGGCGAGCTGATCATCGACGTGCCCCTCCCTGCCGATGCCCCCGTGGAAGACTTCTGCGGCTCCTGCACGCGCTGCATCGACCACTGCCCCACCGATGCCATCTACGAGCCGTATGCGGTAGACGCCAACCGGTGCATCTCCTACCTCACCATCGAGCACCGCACCGACGACATCCCGGCCGACCTGGCGGGCGACATGGGCAGCTGGATCTTTGGCTGCGACGTGTGCCAGGACGTCTGCCCCTGGAATAAATTCAAATACGCTACCAACGAACCGGGCTTTCTCCCGCGTGAGCACACTACCGAGACCGAACTGCGCGAGTGGGTGGAGCTCGACCTCGAGACGTTTCGCAAGCGGTTTGAGAACAGCCCGGTGCAGCGGCCTCAGTTCGAGGGATTCATGCGCAACGTCCGCATCGCCCTGCACAACGCGGTGGATGAGGCTTTTCCCTTCAGCACGGAAGAGGCTTCCTGATTGGTTGATAGCGGATGCCTCTACCCCATCACCAGCCCCCCATCCACAATCAGGTTTTGCCCCGTCACGGCGCGGGCCCAGGGCGAAGCAAAGAAGAGCACCGCATCGGCCATTTCATCGGGTTGAATGACGGTGCGGAGGGGCGTGGCGTTACGGATGATGTCGAACACCTCGTCGGAGGTCGCCGCGCTGGCGTCGGTGGTATCGAGCAACCCGCCGGAGACCATGTTCACGGTGATGCCCTCAGGGCCGAGCTCGACGGCCATGTTGCGCACGAATCCGAGAAGGGCGGCCTTGCCTGTGGTGTAATCGTGGTACGGCACCACCGGATGCTGCACGAGGTTGGAGCCGATGGCGATAAACCGTCCATACTCCCTGTCTCGCATACTAGGCAGGCAGGCTTGCAGCAAATGCAACGCGCCTCGCACGCTCCCCTCGAGCTGCGCCTGGTAGTCGGCCCACGTGATGGCGCTGGCTGACGGTTTTGCGGCTGGATCGAAGCGGAAGTCGATGAGCGCGTTACTGACCACAGTGGTCACGGGCGATCCGAAGTGTTCGGCGGCGCCCTCTACCATGGCTTGCACGGCGTCGGCGTCGCGCACATCGGCCTGAACGGGCAAGGCGCGGTCGCCAATGGATGCGGCCACCTCGTACGCGGCCGCCTTGCGCTGGACGTAGTTCACGACGACGCGCGCACCGGCGGCCCCGAAGGCGCGGGCAATGGCGGCGCCAAGGCCACGGCTGGCGCCGGAAACGAGGACGACTTGATCGTTGAGGGATCGGGCAGGCAGGGACATGGCACAGCGTGGCTGGTATCGAGAATCGCGGAGCGCGAAACCAGCAGTGCCACAGACGGGCGCCGGTGCGTGTACTTCCCTGCGCCGGTACGAGCCGGATCAGGTTCAAAGGGTATGCTCTCAGCCCCACGTGGGGCACCCCCAGTTTCGCTGACCGGTAGCCTACAAACCGCCGGCGCTAAACGCAACCTGGCGGCGCTGGCGCCACCCTGTGTCGTCGCCGCTCGCTCCACACCCTTCGCCCTTCGCCCTTCGTCTTCGCATCGCAGAGCGATGCTGCGCTCAGGGGGACGTGTTGGTAACAGCCTGTGAGATGATGCTGCGCTCAGGGGACGGGGAGGTAGGCGGCCCTACGCCCCGGGTTGCGGGCGGGATTGGCGGTGGGTAGAAGAAGCATCAAACGTAAAATCCGCGACCACTTCGTCATGGTGAGCCCAACCCGTCATGGTGAGCCCAACCCGTCATGGTGAGCGCAGCGAGTGAAACGAGCGAAGACGAACCATGGCTTCAACGAGCAACCGCAACCGTACACGCCGTAGCTTATACCCCTTGCGATGCCTCCGTGGTAGCTTCGGCGACCTCATCCGAGGCTGCGGTGGAGGCTGCCCGTTCCTCTTCGACGGCGGCGTCGATGTCAGCCTGCCGCTCCCGCGGCACGATGAACAGCAGCCACGCGACCCCAAAGGCCACCTGGGCAAGCGCGAAGACCACAAACATCACGTTGAGCGAGAGCACGTCCAACTCCAGTAGCAGACTGGCCAGGAGAATCGACAGCGTGTCCGCGATCATCACCAGCAGCCACTCCGTCGCAAACACGCGGCCGCGGTAGCGGTCTTCCGTGCGCTTCTGCAGGAGCACCGTGGCCAGCACCCAGTTGGACCCGCTTGAGGCGTGTGCGGCCACCACCAGCCCGATCAGCAGAGCCAGCGACCAGCCGCCCAGGTCCCAGGGTACCAGGCCCACACTCGCGTAGAAGACCCCACTGACCGCGATAGCGCTGCCCAGCACCGTGGGCCAGTGGCGTTCGTTTGTAAACACAGCGCGGGCAATCACCGGTCCTATGCCGGTGCCAATGCCACGCGCCATGAACAGGACGCCCATGCCCGCGGCAATAGCGCCCGGCGAGACCTGCTCGCCCAGGAGGGTGAGCATATACACCAGGCCGCCCCCCGCCGCCGCCCACGAGGCCTTCGCCAACGCGATGCGCCCGATGCGCGGCCGGCGGCGCAGGTGCTGCCAGCCGTCCCATATCTCGCGTGCAGCGGTCTGTACAATCGGGCCTCCCTTAGACGTCTCCGTCTGCTGTGGAATACGCGTCCGGTAGATGAACCACGCGGCGATGAAGTACGTGACGCTGTCGATGATAAAGACCGCCTGAACCCCCAGAAACTCTACCGTAAAGCCGCCCAGGGCCGCCCCCACCGCCAACATGGTGGACCACGTGGCGGAGGACAGGGCGTTGGCCGTCAGCAGCTCGCGGGGCTTGGTGATGTTCGGGATAGACGAGCTCTTCGCCGGCTGATAGACCGAGCCCACCACCATTTCGAGGGCAATCAGCACGTAGAGCAGCGGGACGTGGGCCGCGTCGGAGATAAAGAGGAAGCCAAGCACAATGACGCCGCGGGCCACATCCGCTCCAATCATCAAGCGGCGGCGGTTGAACCGATCCACGATCAGTCCGGCCAAGGGTGCCGACAGGGCCCACGGGAGCATTTTCGCTATAAAGATGGCGCCGATGGCCAGCGGAGAGCCCGTGAGCATGCTCACCAGCGTGTAGAGCGCAACGAGGTTAAACCAGTCGCCCAGGAAAGAAATCACACTGCCGATCCAGAGCCGCCGGTAGTTCGGGTTGACCTGCAGGAGCTCCAGGTAGCCCGCGCGTTCGTCAACGGGGACTTCGTGTTTGGCGTGCTGGCGCATACAACAGGGATGGGCGGCAATAGAAACGTAGATCGATAGCACCTTCCCGTACCGATGGTGTTTCTACGGCCCCCGTCGGGCTTCTGCGGTGCGCCACACCTTCCAGACTCTTCACGAAGTAGGGCCGGCGCACCGGGCCCCGTCTGTCCAACGCGCGGCGATTCACGCCTGCGCCTGTGCCTGCTCGGCAGCTTCTGACGCGGCGGCGCGCACGTCCGGACTGGGATCATCACACGCCTCTGCGATGCGCGACCGCAGGGCGGGAGAGGGCGCACTCGGCGTCAGGCGTAGGGCGTGCGCTTGAATCTCAGGATCCGGGCTATCCAGCAGGTGCAGCAGGGCATCATCCACACGCTGCACCGTCGCCCCTACGATACGCTCGCCAGCCTTCGCCTGCGCAGCGAGGGAGGGCGGGTCGATGATGGGACGCAGCCGCTGGCGCAGTGAAGGATCCAGGGCATTATCCAGCCATTCGACGGCCAACGCCTGCAGGTCGTCTTCGTCGCTCCGGTAGGCATCGTACGCTTTGCGGATCGAATCCTGCGCGTACCGCAGGCCCAGCAACTGGAAGATGCGCTCGGTGCTGCGCGCCTTACGTTTCTTCAGCAGATCGACCACCTGCTGCAACCGGGCGGGGGTCTCGTCCGCTTCTGGGGCGGCTTCGCCTGCGCTCGCCACGGGTTCTTTCGTTTTCTGCTCCATCACGTGCTGGAGCTGCGCAAACTGATAGAAAACGGAGATCTCCTCGTCCAGGGCTTCCTCTACCGGCGTTTTGGGGATAGCGAGGGCGTCCGTCTGGTTACGCAGCCGCAGGAGAGCTGCCGTCACGTTGTAGCGCAGCACAGGGTCGCTGCACTGCAGAAACGGCATCAGGTGGCGGACGGAGGCTTGTGACGGGATGGTACCCAGGACGCGGGGAAGGCGACGGCGAACCTGCTCGTGCGTGTTGGGTGCCGTGAGGGCCTGCTGCAGCGGGGCCAGGGCCGCCGCCCCGTAACGTGCCAGCGCGCTCCAGGCGGAGACGTGCACATCGTCATCGCCCAGGAGCGAGATGAGGTCTTCGATGAAGGCCTCGTCGCCCGAGGCGCCCATGCTTTGAGCCGCTGCCCGGCGGACGATGGCCTCCTCATCCTGCACAAGGCGGCGCAGTTGCTCGCGCGTAGCCGGCCGTTGCCGGTCGCCCAGCACCTCCGCCACCGCCGTGCGAAGCGAGGGGCTCCCCTGTTCAATCAGGTAGTCGATCATGTCGCAGTCCAGGCACGCCTGCTGCTCCTCATCCCCGAAGTACACCACGCAGGAGGCCGTCGCCTCCAACAGGTCCGTCGCTTCCCGCTCGCGCAAAAAGGTTAGCAGCCGCTCTGCACCGGCCTCATCAGATGAGAACTGGTACTGGAACGCCGCCCGCTGGATCGCGGGGTCCTCATCCAACAAGCGTTCTTCCATCTCCGGCAGATCGGGGCTCTCCTCCTGTGCATCCAGCGTTTCGATGGCTTGCCGGCGGACATCGCGTGAGGGATACCGCAGCAGCGGCCGTACGGCATCGACAATGCGCTCGTCCGCGTGGGTTTCGAGGGCGCGCAATGCATACAGCAATCGCCAGTCGTCGGCATCGCGGAGGGCATCCTCCAACACGTAAAGCGCCCGATCGACCCCCGTCGTACGGGTCCACGTCGTGGTCATTTCGAGCTGGCCCTGATGCAGGGCCCGTTCGAAAGCATCCGTGTAGCTGCGCCGCGCGCAAACGGCGGACACGAGCCAGCCGAGGATGAAAACAACGGTGACGACCGCCAGCCCCCGCACGCCCATGCCAAACCCGCTCACCAGCAGCAGCAACAGCCCGCCCGCAAGCCCACGAAAGCCCCGGTCGACCACCACGTCGATGAACACCTTCACTTTCTCCTTCACCTCGATGGAGATCGGCAAAAAGAGCAGCTCGCGTCCCACCTTATCGGCTGAATGCTCAAAGCTCTGGTCCGTGCCGCGCAGCAGAACCGCAGCCCACAGCCCCGGCACAATGAACAGCACGATCGTCCCTACCAAGAGCCCTGCGGGCATCAGCAGCAGCGCACTTACAATGCCGTAGGTGCGGAGGAGCCGCGGTAGCACGAACAGCTGAAACAGCAGTGCAATGAGGCTCACGCGCCCGTAAAACGTGGCTAAGAAGCCGGTAAGGGCAGCTTCGTCGGGAAAGGCCTGGACGGTGATAGCCTTGAACTGATAGTCGACAAAGGTGGACGTCATCATCTCCAGCGCGATGATGGCCACGATGAACGTGAGCAGCCAAGAGGCGCGAATCTGTGCCAGGGTATCCAGCAGCCCCGCCTTGGGGGAGGACGCCCGCGCGTCCCCGTTAGCCACAGCTTCTGCGGCCTTGTGGGCTGGCGACCCCGCTCCTGCCCACTGAAGGGCAACGTAAACAAACCCCAAGCTGGCCACCAGTACGACGGCGGTTACCAGCAGCAGATCTTGGGTCCGAAAGCCGAGCCCCTCCACCAGGCCATTGGCTACCTCTCCCCCGACAAACGCCCCGAGCATGGCGCCCACATTCAGCAGCACGAACAGCCGCCGGGCTTGTGAGGCGGTGAATACATAGTTAGCGAAGAGCCAGAACTGGGAAACGATCAGGGCGCCATAGATGCTCACCCAGATATAAAACACGTAGAAGAGCCAGCGCCCGGGGAGCCCCAGCACGCCCCACAACGCCACCAGCGAGGCCGCCAGCACGCCGGTGGCCACGCCCACCAGCTGCCCCATCGACAGCCGGCGCGCGGCCCAGCTGTGCAGCCGTACCACCGGAGCCACTACAAAGGCGATGGCGATGAATACGATCGGAAGCTGCTCGGCCCCAAGCTCCACCAAAAACAGGCTGTCGCGCGCCGGCTTCAGCAAGTAATACGTGATGAGCAAGGTAAAATAATACCCCCCCATGAGCAGCGTAAGCCGCGTCTCTTCAGGCCGGACGTCTGCTATGGTACGTAAAAGCCGATGCATGTACGGTCAGATCGAAAGGTGGTGGCCGGAGCGTGCCTGCCGCGCAGCGCTCCCGAAACGGGCGGCTGGCAACAGGGACAGGGCCCGAACGACCGATGGGAGGGCCCTGTTCATGGCGCCTCAGGCCCCAAGGTTCTGCTACGGATGCCTGCAGGGTTACGGCATCGGGGCGGCGGTAGCGTCGCAGGCCCCTCCTTCAGCAGGCACCACGACCCGATCAATGCGCTCTGTGGCATACGGCGGATCGGTAGCCACGGCGAAGGTCTCCAGCGTGAGGGTATCGTTCGCTATCGTTGCCCACGTGTAGTGGTAGTCCGAGATCTGAGCCTCCAGCCGGATGTCGAATCCCTGCGCCCGGTAGCGGGCCTTGCGGGTCTGCAGCTCGTCTGGCGTAGCCTGTCTGCGCACGTGGGCCCCACCCCCACTGCTAATGACAGTATGCAACGGATGCTGTCGCCCCCCCTGGCAGTGCGCAACGTAATTGTGCTCGTAGAGATGCTCGTGCCCTGCCAGTTGCACATCGACCTGATGTTCTTGCAGCAGCTGGAGGAGCTTCTGGCGCTTGTCCAGCAGATCAGGCCCGTATTCCGGCTTATGGTAATCTCGCTCGTGCCAGCTGAGGGTAGCCAGCGGGTGGTGCATGGCAACGATTTTGAGCGGCACGTCGGCGCGCTTCGCCAGCTCGCGTTCCAGCCACGACGGCGCAGCGGCGGTGCCTACGAAGTATTCAGTGAACCGCTGCTCCATGAGGGCATCCGGCTCCGTGCCGGTCTGGTCTACGAGGAAGTTGGAATCCAGCACGAAAAGAGCCGCCCCGGGAAGATCCTTGACGTAGAACCGGGGGTAGTCGAAGATGGCGTCGTAATTGGGCCAGCCGTAAGTGGTGTCGTTGGCCACGTCGTGGTTACCCAGCACCGGAAGGAAGGCATGCTGGCGGAGCAGCGAGCCCTCGCCGGAGCCGTACTCCTGAAGAAAGGTGGCCCAGTGCTCGGCATAGCGCCCGTCGTGGCTGGCCATGTCGCCCACATGCAGGATGAACCGGGGCGGCACTTCGTCAGCAGCCCGGTGCATGGCCGCGCGCACCGCCCTGCGCTCCCGTGCGCCGAGGTCCGGCTTCTGGCGCAGGTAGTTGATGCCCCCCACCAGTCCCTCGCCCAGGAGATAAAGCTGATAGAAGGGGACGGCCAGTTGCCACCACGTGGCCCAGTTTTCGCGCCGGTAGAACTTCCACTCGGCCCGCCACGAGGCCTGGGTGTCGCCTAAGATGAGAAAGCGCGTAGGCTCGCCTGCCAACGTATCCGGCAGGGTGCGCTGGATCTCATAAAACGAGGGATCATACTGCTCACTGACGAGGGCTTTGCGGGCACAGCCGGACGCCAACAGGAGCACGACGGCCACAACCACGAGGGGCACTCCATAAAGACGGCAAGTGGCGTAGCCCTTTTGCATCATGACTGGAGATAGCGATGAGGGAATCAGATCGGCGCTTGGCGCATCGTTTACGTGTGGCTCTCCGAAAGGATGTTACGGCCTGCCGGCGCGGAGCCCAAGGAGGCGGCATCCGCTCAGTCAAACGCCACGCCGGTTCGTTTGCTGATGGCGCGCAGGTCGTCGACCACCGGCTGCAGCACCGGTACGCCATGCGTGGCACGGTGGCGCGCGGCCTCGCGCTCCGGGTCGCCCGGGATAAGCGGGCCGTCGGTGCCCGGAGCAGGCGCCGTCGCACGGAACGTGCGAATCCAATCGTCGATTTGCTGTTTGAACGCCTCGGGGTCGATGAAGCCATCGAGGCGCCAGGCACTGAAGTAGTGGCCGATCCCCTGGCCGACCTGCCGATCGGGTGTGGTCTGCTGCAGCGCAAACGGCGGAGCAAAGGGGCCCCAGTTGGCGCCACTCAGCACACTGGTGAGGATGTCGATCATGGCCGACAAGCTGTACCCTTTGTGGCCGCCCTGGGCCCGCATGGAGCCCAGCGGCAGCTGCGCGCCGCCGTCGATCATCGCCTGCGGGTTGGTTGTCGGATGCCCTTCAGCGTCGATGGCCCACCCTTCAGCCATCGAGGTCCCCTCACGCCGCGCAATCTCCACCTTGCCGTACGCCACCGTGCTCGTCGCCAGGTCAATCACGATGGGCGGCTCCTCGTGGCCCGGGAAGGCAATGGCGATGGGGTTGGTGCCCAGCATGCGCTCGGCGCCCCAGAGCGGGGCTACGAGGGCGGTGGAGTTGGTCATCGCCATCCCGATACACCCGCGCGCCAACGCCTGCAAGGGGTAGTATCCGGCAATGCCGAAGTGATTGGTGTGGCGGACGCTTACCGTGCCAGAGCCCACCGCCTCGGCCTTGTCCAGCGCGATGCGGTTGGCTGCGGGCCCCACCACCAGCCCGAGGCCGTTGTCGCCATCCACCGTGGCCGTGCTGGGCGTCTCCCGCACGACGGTGATGTCTGGCGTGGGGTTGATGCGCCCGGCTGCCAGAAGGTCGGCGTACGTTTTCAGGCGGGCGACGCCGTGCGAGTCGATGCCGCGCCGGTCGGCGGCGTGCAACACGTCGGCGGCTTGCCGGGCCTCCGCCGCGGGCACGCCATAGTGCAGAAAGACGGCTTCACAGAACGACCGTAGCTGATCGAGCGGGTACGTATGGGTATCAACAGAAGACATGCGTGAGAGATGGGCCGGCAATGGAATGGCGACGGGAAACGCGGCGCGCGCAGCGCCAAGATACAGGCCCCTCTGCTCGGATGAAAGGTGCGTAACCCGCGCGTCCGCCGCGTTACCTACAGGCTACGCAACCCGCCGTACCGTTGCGTATGCTTGCATTGTGTTCGATACTGACTTACCCCTTCCCCCTTTATGCCCTACATCGACATCATCGACGAGGCGGACGCTACCGGCGCACTGAAAGACGCGTACGACGCGATCGCACAGACGCGCGGCAAGGTGGCGAATATCATGAAGATCCACAGCCTCCATCCCGCGGCAATGCTGCGGCACATGGAGCTCTACCAGACGCTTCTCTTTGGGCGTTCCGGACTGAAGCGGGCCGAGCGCGAGCTGATCGCCACCGTGGTCTCCTCCATCAACGGCTGTGCGTACTGTACGCACCACCATGCCGAAGCCCTCCGGGCCTACTGGAAAGACGAGGCCCGCGTGCAATCGATCGTTGACGTGCAGCTCGACGCAGCCGCCCTTACCAAGCGCGAGCAGGCGATGGCCGCTTACGCGCGCCTCCTCACCGAAGCGCCTACCGCCGTCACTGATGCCCACGTTGACCCGCTGCGCGATGCGGGCCTCTCCGACCGCGACATCCTGGACGTCAACCTGATCACGAGCTACTTCAACTTCGTGAACCGCATCGCGGAGGGCCTGGGCGTGCCGTTCAGCCCGGAAGAGATGACCGGCTACACGTACTGATCAGTCTACGCCCAGCTGCTCCTCCACCTGCTGATCCTGCAGTACCGGGTTCGCTGTTTGCTCGTCCACCGGCTCCCGTACCATCAGCCAGGCCAGCGACGAGAAGGCCAGGGTCGCTGCGCAAATCACAAACACGATGCCTTTGTTGTCGGCGGCATCGACCACCTCGCCCACCCCGAAGCTGGCCACGAGCTGCGGCAGCACGACCGACAGGTTAAACAGGCCCATGTAGAGTCCCATTTTCTCCTGTGGGATTTTTTGTGACATGATCGCAAACGGCAGGCTGATGGTGGATGCCCAGCCGATACCGATCACCGCCATCCACAAGTAGAGGGCCCACGGCGAAATCCCAAGCAGCAAGATGCCCACGTACCCGGCCGCGCTGCAGGCGAGCGCTACGGCATGCACCTTAACGCGGCCAAACCGGTCGGCCAGTGGCTCCAGGGCCACCACGGGCAGGATAGCTGCCACCACGCTGAGCGAGAAAAAGCTCCAGTTGATGACATCGCCCAGCTGCGCATCGGTAAGCGCGGGCAGCCGGAAGTCTACGTACGCGAACAGGTAAATAAACATGCTCTGCACGCCGATCCACGTGAAGGAATGCGCGGCCAGCACCTTCCGAAAGCCAATCAGCCCGGCTTCCTCCTTCGGCTTTCCAGCCTCACTTTTCAGCAGCGCTTCCGCGATGAAGAAGAGCGTGATGGCCAGCAGCGCCCCCTCAAAGTAGTAGCCCGCAAATTCAAAGCCGGAGAGCCGCATGACGATGGCGTACGCGGCGTACACCAGAAAGCCCCAGAGCGGGCGGATGCTGTGGATGATCTCCAGGATGCTGAGGTCGCCGAGGCTGTCGGTAGCCCCTTCGGTGGCGGCCTCGTGTGCGGCACGGTCGAGTTCATCCTCATCTTCGCCGTAGCGCCCCAGGTACTTGGGCTCCTTTACAAACAGCGGCGGGATGACGGAGAAGAAAAACACCAGTCCCACGCCAAAATAGAGCAGCACGAAGTTGTCGAACACCGCGCCGATGAGGTAGGCCAGCACGCCAAACGTGCCCGAGACCGTCTGCATCCACGTGTAGCCCTTTGTGCGCTCCCGGCCCTCCGGCGTCACGTCCGCGATGATGGCGCGCGTGGGGTTGAAGGACAGATTGATGGAGAGGTCAAGGGTCATCGACACGACGATGGCGATGCCAAAGACGCCGTCCATTCCCAGGCCTTCCTGAATGATGCCGATGTTGGGCAGCGCCAGGATCATGAGGGAGGCCAGCACGCCGCCGATCAGGATGAAGGGCCGGCGGCGCCCGTTCCAGAACCACACCTTGTCGCTGATGATGCCGATCACCACCTGCCCGATGATACCGGCGATAGGGCCCGTGGCCCAGACGATGCCCACTTCGGAGATGTTGAGTCCGTACTGCGTGCTCAGAATCCAACTGAGCGCCGCGATCTGCACGGTGAGGGCGAACCCCATGGCCGTGGCCGGCAAGGCCAGCAGCGCGTAGAACGAATTGGACAGGCGTTTTTGGATGTCGAGCATGAGGCGTACGCACACCTAAACCGGGTCGGAGAGCAGCGACCCCGCCACTACAACGAGCGATGCGGCGGGCAGGGCCAACTTACAGAAAAGCGATGACTTGGTCACCCCCAGCATGACGTTCATGCCTGAACATCCCAGTAGACATAAAAGACGCCCCGCCTCCCAAGGGGAAACGGGGCGTCTGTCGTGCTGCCGGTAGCGCGCCATGCGACGCGCTACAAAAGCTGCTACACGAGGTGTACGTCCTTCGCGTTGAGTCCCTTCGGACCCTCGGCAACTTCGTACTCTACGTGGTCGCCTTCTTCGAGGCTCTTAAAGCCCTCGGCGTTGATTTCACTGAAATGGACAAACAGGTCCTTACCGCCGTGGTCGGGGGTGATAAAGCCAAATCCTTTGTCGTCGCTGAACCACTTAACGGTTCCTTGTTCACGAGCTTCCATAATTCCAACAGGTGTAAAGTGATACTGGTTACGCGGTAGTGAAGCGGTCTTCATGTTCCTTGGTGGGCATCTACCGCGGGGTCTGGAGTGCTCCAGAATCCCCCTGTCGCGTGCACGTCTGGAAACCCGGTCTGTCGTTCGCCGAGCGTGTATAAAGGTGCTGTACTACCTTAATGAAGACGCATAATACGCTACGGGGCCAGACGAAGTCAATAGCGCCGCCGCATAAAAGGACCGAATGCTGCTGTATCTGCACAGTCTACTTGCGATGCACATGCGACCTGCACATTCGGGCAGAAAGGCGCACTCTTGGGGCGTAGCGGCGGCGCTCTGCGCTGAGTAGGAATGGCTTGTTGACCATCTTTTTCCTCATCTTCCGGCGCGCCGACAGGAACCGGTGGGGGCCTGTGCTCTTTTGGAGAACCATGTGGCGCCGTATCATAACGCTGCGTTACCCTTGTATCTCTACGCCTTCTTCGATGTCTACCCGCGCTCTTGTGGCCGTAGGTCTGCTGTTGGCCGTAGGTTTTCTTGTATTTGTGATTGCGCAGGTGCTGGTGCTCGCCGACTTTGCGGCACGCATCCATCCCACCTTTGGGCAAGGGGTAGCCATCGGCCTGGGGATGCTATTCGTCGGGCTGCTGGCGTACCCGGTGGTCGCCGTGCTGCGGTTGCCCGCTCCGCTACGCCCGCCCGCCGAGGCCTCAGGGCCGGCCTATGAGCAGCACCTGGCAGCGCTCCGCACGCGCCTCCGCCAGCATGCCCTCCTGCAGGATCACGCGCTCTCCACCGAGGCCGACCTCAAGGCCGCGCTGGCAACGCTGGACACCGCCGCCGACCGCGTCGTGCAGCAGGAAGCCACGCGCATCTTTTTGATGACCGCGATCTCTCAGTTTGGCAAGCTGGATGCCCTCGTCGTGACGGCATTGCAGCTGCGCCTGGTGTGGCGCGTGGCGCATACCTACTATCAGCGCACCGCCCCGCGCGAGATGATCCGGCTGTACACCAACGTGGCTTATGCCGCGGTTATCGCCTATGCGATTGAGGAGATCGATGTGGACGAGCAGCTGGAGCCCATCGTGGGCGCCGCGACCTCCAGCGTGATGGGCGCCGTGCCGGGGATGGCGGCGGCGTCGACGCTCCTGGTCAACAGCCTGCTCTCCGGCACAGCCAACGCCCTGCTGACCCTACGCGTGGGCCTGATTGCCAAGCGCTACACGCGACTGCTTAGCCACGAGCCCGCGGGCAAGCTCCGTCGGAAGGCCTCGCTGGAAGCGCTCGCCATGGTCCGCCCGATCGTGAAGGAAAACGCCCAGCACCTGGCGCGCCTGATTGGGAGGAAGGCAAAGGCGTCGATGCACGCCAAGGCCTCGGACCTCCGGCAGCAGGCGTCCGACACGGGTGCGCGCGTCGTCCGCTCCATGGCCTTCTGGCGCTCCGCTGAGGGGCCACCGTCGGGCGCAGAGCCCGCACCGCCCTCCTCCAACCCGTCCGATCCGGTCTCCGATACGATGCAAACAGACGCGTGAAGCGAACTGCACATCTGCCAGAACACAGCGGGCTCCGCCTCCTACCTCAACTTCCACGTACGGGCCTTGGCCACACGTCAGATCCAGTGGAGTGCCTGTAAGAGTGCCAGTGCGATGAGCACCAACCCGGCCAGCATGGAAAGGTAATGCCGATAGGCGCTGCCTGCGTAGTTACCGACCGCAAGTCCTACCCACGTGAACGTCACCGAAAAGCCGCAAATCGTCGTCGCGATGAGGAGAGCGGTGGCCTCCCCGAGCCCCAGGCTGAACCCGATGATCAGGTTGTCCACGCTCAAGCCTGCAGCCAGCGCCGCCAACCCCGTCCAAGTGGTCAGGTACGGGGCGTACGTTTCCTCTGGAGGCGCCTGCCGCAAGCTCGTGGCAAATGTCCACAGGCCCAATACCAGCAGCAACAGGGTGCCAACCCACGCCACTTCCTGCTCAATCCACACGGCGGTGGTGCGCCCGACCCACAGCCCGAGCAGCGGCACAGAAAACTCAAAAACGCCAAACATGCCCATAATGCGCCAGCGCCGCGGATACTGACCGAGCGCCCCGAGGGCCAGCGCGACCGCCATGTTGTTGGCCGCAATGACGGTACCGAGGATGCCGAGCTCTACGACCGACATGCAGGAAAAAGATTCATGACTGACCGTACGCCGCGCCGGTGTCTCCGCCGCCCTCGTGCGCTGCTTAACCTACCATCGGCACGCGGAAGGAGCAACCGTAAGAACAGGCGCACCCGGCCGTCCTCGGATTATATTGCACACGGGGCGGATGCCGGGATGCTTACGTCTGGGACACCACAACCCCACTCCAAAACGCCACATGGTCTTTGATCTCTGCCGCCGCCTCTTTGGGGCTGGGATAGGTCCAGGCGGCGTTTTTGTTGGTCTCCCCGTCCACCGTCACGTCAAAATAGTGGGCCTCCCCTTTCCACGGGCAGCGGGTCCGGTGGTCGCTCGGCGTGAAACACCCCTCGCGGATGGCTTCTGGCGGGAAGTAGTGGTTGCCTTCCACCACCACGGTGGCGTCGCTTTCGGCGATAACGGTGTCATTCCAATGGGCTTTCATTACGTGGGTCACCTGGTGTGCAATATATACAAGGAGCCACATAACGGCTATGGCTGCGTCGAGGTCTCCACAGGAGCATGTTTGTTACTCGTTGCGCGATAATGAAGGCTGCTTCCACTGGAGAATATACACCGCACCACGGTCAGGCCCTGGTTGCCAAGCCCGATGTGCGCCCCGCGCCGCTGGCATCGTAGTCCGCTGGCATCGTAGTCCGCTCCTGCCTATCATGCAAGAGATCCCTCAAGCGCTACGATCGCCTCGCTCCCCTGCTTAACTTACCCCACCGCACGTCATGATGAAGCCCTCTTGCACGGCCCTGCTCGTACTGGTGCTCACCCTGCTGTCGGTTGCCGGGCCTGCAACGGCCACCGCACCGGCCGACACTACGACGTGGACGCCTGAACTGGCGATGCAGTATCCTGCGATCACGGAAACTGCCATGGCGCCAGACGGCGCGCACGTCGCGTACGTGGTGCGGAAAGCGGTGATGGACGAGACGACCTCCACTTACCGCCAGCAGATCCACG
>JAAAOI010000076.1 GCA_009908945.1 Bacteroidota bacterium | reverse complement strand
CGCGCAGGTGGGGCTGCGGCACGACCTGTATTACGACCAGGACCCCGACGGCATCTCGCCGGTGCGTCGGCTGAAGGCGCGCAACGAGAACAGCTATGTGGGCGTGCGCAGCCGGTACGCACGGCTCTACGTGGGGCGCTTCAGCAACCACTGGGCGATGCACGGGGAGCAAGCCGGGGTGCTCAGTAGCAACCCGCGCCCCTACGACCAGATCAACTTCCGCATCGGGGGCGAGCGCCTCTCGGTGCAGGGGCTGGTGGTGGAGTTAGATAATATCACGGCGGACGACCGTTTCACCGGTGACGCGCGTGGCCCGGACAGCCGCTCCCGCTTCCTTACGGCCTCCCGGCTGGACTGGCGGCCGTCGCCTCGCCTGGCCTTTTCCCTGCAGGAGTCGCTCATCTATGAAGGCACGCGAACGGGGATTACGCCACTGGCCCTGGCCCCATCCTACGTCCTCTTCATCGCAGGCGATAACGCCCCGGCCAATGCGCTCGATCAACTGCTGGTGAGCGCGTCGGTGTGGGCACAGGTGGGGCAGGCGACGGTGCACCTGCAGGGCGTTGTGGATGATATTGTCATCGAAAACCGTGCGGAGCTCATCGCAGACCAGGAGATTCAGCCGTCGCTGTTTGCGCTCTATGGGTCCTTGCGCCTTGGCGGGGTGACGGACCGGCTGGATCTGGGCCTGGAAAGTGGGCTGGCGAGCTATCAGGTGTACAACAACCGCCGCGCCATCATGCGGTACGTCTACCTGAATCGCGGCCTGGCGAACCAGTTCACGGATTACTTCGATGTCAGCGGCTTCGCGGACGTCTATCTCGACGATGTTATCCCCGGGCTCACGCTCACCCCGCGCGTCACCTTTCTGGCGCAGGGCGAGCAGCGACTGACGCAGGCCTTTGTGCGCAACCGCCCGGATGGCTCCATCATCGAAACGCTACTCACCGGCACTACCGAGCAGACGCTGCGGTGGGGGCTGCAGGGCTTCGTTCAACCTGATCCGCGATTCTTCGTGCGTTTCGACGTTGGCCTCAACCACGGCTGGAACGAAGCGCACGAGGAGGGGCAGCGGCGCACCCGGTTCATCGGGCTGCTGGAGGTCGGCGTGCGGATATCCCTGAACCGGGGGGTGTCGCTGGACTTCCGGTAGGCGCGCGGGTGGGCCGGGCAGTCCCAGCCGCGGTTACGGCAGCTGTCGGAGCAGAGCGGGCAACTCGTTCCAGTGCGGCAGCACATGGTGGGGCTCGGGGGTGTCGGTGGCGTCTGCTTCAACGCCGGTGTACAGGATGGCGGTGCCGCCAGCTCGCTGCGCACCTGCCACATCGGTCCGCCGGAGGTCGCCAATGTGGACGAGGCTGCCGAGGGCGGTTCCTAATTGCTCTGCCGCAGCTTCAAACGCCGCCCGTTCCGGCTTTGCCACGCCGGTTTCATCGGAAAACACAAAGCCGTCGAAGTGCTGCCGGATGCCTTTCCTATCGAGGTACTGCCGGATCACTCGACCCGGCGAGAAGCGTGTATCTGAAATAATGCCCAGGCGAACCCCCTTGGGAAGCGCTGCGAGGGCTTCCGGCAACCCGTCGGCCAGGTCGGGCGGCCCCACGAGTAGCCCTTCCTCAAAGGCTGTGACCGTTTCCTGGTGCACGGTGTCCGGCACGCTCAGGTCCAGCGCTTCCCACACAAAATGCAGCGCGCGGTCGACCGTTGGGGTCACGTGCTCTTCCTGCCACAGCGTGTCCAGGCGTTGGTTGGCCCCCCGATACGCGGTGAGGAGCGCCTCCTCAGGGATGGCGGAGGCTGAGGCGACGGCCACGGCGGTGCGCAGTTGCTTCATGCGCGCTTCCTGGCGCACCGTACCGCCGGTACGTGCCACGACCATCGTATTCCAAAAATCGATCGTTACTACACGGTCGGTCATAAGCCCAACAGTTTGTCCGAGAAACGTCCTACCTGTTGTATGAGAGGCCACCGATGGAGATGCGACGCGATGTGACGAACCCGAGAAGCGCGCCGGCGTAGGCCTTTTATCACGTCACCGATTTTCGCCCAACCGCAAGCCTTCATGTCCATACTTTCTGTCCTACTGCTGGCCCAGGAAAGCACCGTGTACGTTTCACAGCCGACGGGTGCGGAGTGGATGGTGTATGCCAGCATCATCGTCCCGGCGGTGCTGCTGGGCGCGTTGGCGTACCTGAGCCGCAACTCTACGGTGTGAGCGATACGTTGTAGGGCATAGGGGCGGCCGGTGAGCACTCCGCTGAGACGATTGAAGAGTGCAACTTCGGGGAAGACCCCTCCGCGTCCGCGTAATTCTGCCTCCCACGCGCGGATGCGGTATAGATCCTTTCCAGCGCGAGGACGACATTGGAGACAGAGAGGGCTCGGGGAAAGGATAGCGCGCCGAAGCGAAGCTCCTATGCAGGCACGCGATTAGCCCGCAGCCTCCTACCTCACGCATCAGGACTCCTCTGCTTGCGGGAGTTGGATCCAGAAGGTGGTGCCCTCGTCCTGCGTGGTCTCGAAGCCAA
>JAAAOI010000013.1 GCA_009908945.1 Bacteroidota bacterium | reverse complement strand
GCCGATCTATCCGCTGCCCGAGCAGCGCCTTCGGTTTGGCGTGTTTTGGCCGATAACCGGGTAGCCTCCGGTATGAGGTCTTTGGGGAGCGCCCCCGTGTTGGCTTCTTCTGAGTGGCACCTTACTTCTGTGCCTGTCGTATGCTATATTCCTTTATTGGGATGCCCGCCCCGCGCCGCCATAATCCGATGGCTCCATGAGTGACCAACCGCAAGACGACAACATTACCTGCTCCTTCTGCGGGCGCACCGCCCACGAAGTAAGCTCCATGGTGGCGGGCCCCGACGTGTACATCTGCGACCGGTGCATCCACGACGCCTCGGGCATCGTGCGCAACGACCTCCGCGCCTACAGCAGCGAATCCGATCGGCCTAAACGCCATCGCCGGCAGATGCCGCCCCACAAGATCAAGGAGGCCCTGGATGCTTACGTGGTCGGACAGGACGCGGCTAAAAAAGCCCTTTCCGTAGCGGTCTACAACCACTACAAGCGCATCGAGTCGTCGGACTACGACTACGATTATGCCGACGTCGAGCTGGAGAAGTCGAACATCCTACTGCTGGGCCCCACGGGTACCGGCAAAACGCTGCTTGCCCGCACACTGGCGCGCGTGCTGGATGTCCCGTTCTCCATTTCCGATGCGACGGCACTTACCGAAGCAGGCTACGTGGGCGAGGATGTGGAAAGCATCCTGTCGAGCCTTCTGCATGCGGCCGACTTCAACGTGGAGCAGGCCGAGCAGGGCATCATCTACATCGACGAGATCGACAAGGTGGCCCGCAAAGCCGACAACGCGTCCATCACGCGCGACGTATCGGGCGAGGGGGTGCAGCAGGCGCTGCTTAAGATGCTGGAAGGAACCACCGCCGGCGTGCCGCCCAAGGGCGGGCGGAAGCACCCGGAGCAGAGCCTGGTGAACGTCAACACACAGCACATCTTGTTTATCTGTGGCGGGGCGTTTCAGGGCCTGCCGGAGCTGGTGGCCCAGCGGATGAGCCGGGGCACGATGGGCTTCACCGCCAAGCACAAGCAGAAAGTTGACAAGCGCGACCCCGCCCTCCTGCGCTACGCCGAGCCCAGCGACCTGCTGCAGTTCGGGCTGATCCCTGAGCTCGTGGGCCGCCTGCCCCTCATGGCGACGCTCGACCCGCTGAACGACGCTGCCCTCAAGACTATTCTTACCGAGCCGCGCAACGCGCTCGTGAAGCAATACCAGAAGCTGTTGGCGCTGGACGGTATCCGGCTGCAGGTGGACGACGAGGCGCTGGACGCTATCGTGGAGCGCGCCCGTGTACGCGGCACCGGCGCCCGCGGCCTCCGCGCGGTAATGGAGGAAGTCATGCTCGACATCATGTTCGAGGTGCATCAGCACGGCGACATCAGCACGTGCCGCATCACCGCGCCTGTGGTACGTGACGGCCGCCCCCCGCTCCTGGAAAAGCGCAAGGCCAGTGCGTAGCACCGCGCCCATGGCGCCGAGCAGCGCCGGTGCCCAAGGGCCCGACCGCGGAATGGCAACCGGTTTCGGCGCCGCGCGCGGCGGTTGCGTGTGAATTGGGGGAGAGGGCTGGACGCCTGCCTTCCCTTGTGCGACGGGGGGATATCCGCCAGGGCGTATGCGGGCAATGGCAGCAGGCCCATGGAAATCTTGAAGATACTGGAAGCGCTTCTGTGAGCAGGGGAGGCATCGGCCGCCGCACGTGGCTGCCCACGCAATGGAAGCGCATACAAAATGCCCTAAAGCAGCAGATTCCTTTTGCCCTTTACTCCCGGCGTAATTATACTATATGAAGTATGTAAGCGCTTACAGCTGCACACCATTTTAGAGCGCCTGTAGCAGGGGCACAAATAGCCTCCTATAGAGCGCCCGCGACGCAGCCTCTCGGTAATTCCTCGTGCTGACTCACGGGCGCTCCTTCCATCTGCGTGTACACCAACCTTACGACGCACCCCTCCATGATGAATCTACTACCACGCCCTTTCGCCTCCACGCTGGCGGGCCTTGTCCTGCTGGGGATGTTGCTCCTGCTAACGGCCTGCGACGACGACACGGTAGCCCCGCGCGTAACCGTGCCCGAGATTGACGAACCCCAACCGGCCGAGGTGCTGCTCGAAGTCCCAACAGATGAAGCTGGCGCAACCAGTGAAGAAATCACGGTGGAATACCGCGGGCTGGATGGGCCGCCGGACATCGACGCTACGGTTGACGGGCCCGGGAGCCTTGAGGTCACCAACCGCTCCAACAGCGGCGACCCGTTCGACGGAGGGACGACTACCTTTGCTCTCGCGTTTACGTATCCCGAAGCCAGCACCATCGATCCCTCCCAGGCGACGATTACGATATCAGGGGGGAGCGCGGAACTCAACCGCACGGCCAGCCAGACCATCAATGTGGACGCGCAGAAAGTCCTACCTGAACTCTCGGCGTCTGCTGAGAGCGTGACCCTTGAAATCCCCGAAGACCAGACGACAAGTGAGACGCGCGAGCTGGTCATCTCGTATCGGGCGTTGGATGAAGCCCCCAGCTTTGCGCTCGCTAACGTTGAAGGCCCGGGCGCATTTGTGATTACAGAGGGAGCCACGGAAGGCTCACCGGCCGATGGCAGCACCACCTTCGAGATCACGTATGAGTCAGCGGACGTGACCGTTGAAACCACCGCTGATCTGGTGTTTGAAGGCGCCAACGCCCTGCTCGAGCTGGAGGAGAGCCTCACCGTCGGCCTGACGGGCAGCGGTGAGCTCTTCGGCGTTGATGGCCAGGCGGGCGTCCTCACGGGTTTCTTGAACGTGGCGGACTACGAAGAGCGCACCATCACAGACCTCGGTACGGCCACGAGCCAAATCGTGACTGACGCGCCCACGGTCGCCAGCGGCTCCAAGTCGCTATCGCTTGCGGGCGAAACCGGCAGTGGCGTTACGTTGGCCAACACCATAGCGCTCGATGGAGCCGACCGCTTCACCTTCTACGCGCGCGGCGATGCCGGAGCCATTGTTGACCTCGTGTGGACCTTCCGCGACGATGCCGGTGCCGAGGCCGAGTTCACCCAGAGCCTGGAGCGGGGGCAGCCCTGGCTCTTCTTTGAGGTGCCGGCCGCGGACGCGGGCCTCGACGCCCTAAATGGCACGCTCGCGGAGGTTGACGTAGAAATTCAACGCCCCGCCGCCGGAACGTCGGTCGAGGTGTTCCTGGACGACCTCAGCTTCGGCGATGCCGATGGAACGATCGTCTCCTTCTTCGACTTCGATGACACCACCAACCCGTACACGTTTGGCGGCGTCTCGAATGACTTCACCACCGGCGTGGCTACGGAATCAGCCGGCACGCGGGCCCGCACCTACACCGGCGAGGGCGGTGGCTTTGGGTTCAACTACGACGTCCTCCGCCTCCCCGAGGCCGATCTGGCCAACGATGTCCTGCAATTGCGCATCGGTGACATCTCGGAAGACTTTACGCTCTTCATCTTCTTGGAGACGCGAGGCTTCGTGGGTGGATTTAACTTCGATAACGGCATTGAAACCGGCGTTGTAGCCGGGGCCGATTGGCAAACGATCGAGGTGCCGCTATCGGACTTTGGGGACGACCCATCGACGCTCGTGGAGACCAACGGCGACGGCGCCCTGAGCAACGTCGGCTTCGAAATCCGCAACGCCAATGACGAAGTCACCTTTGCCCTCGACGACATCGTCATCCGTCGCGGTAACTAAGGCGGCATCGGGTGATACAATAGCTCGCACGAACCGGCTGCGTGGCGCGCTCCTCCGCGTCACGCAGCATGTGTGTACGAGAGCAGCGTGTGTCCTGCAGGGAAACAGCGTCCCACCGACGGCGGTGTGGTGCCCGTAGGCCAGCGGGGCGCTACGCCCCTATGCTGCGCGCAGTGCCGGTGCCTGTGCCGGGTTTTCACTACACCTGGGGCGCACTGCAGTGCAAATCAACTATGCGCGTTCCACTCATTAACCGATCCCATACCTCTCCTGTGCCTCCCACGATCTATGATGTCGCGGAGCGCGCCAACGTGTCAACGGCGACCGTATCCCGCGTATTCAATAACCAGACCCGTGTAGCCAACGCAACCCGGGAGCGCGTGCTGAAGGTGGCAGACGCGCTGGGGTACAGCCCCCACATTTCGGCGCAGAACCTGGCGCTGCAGAAAACCAGCCTGCTGGCCGCCGTCGTACCGTTTGAAACGGATTTCTTTTATGCCCAGGTAATGCGCGGCATGCAGGATGCCCTGTTCGATAGTGATTTTGATCTGACCATCTACCTGGCTCCGGAGAAACGGGAGACCAAGGGCCAGCTGGAACGTGCCCTGCAGCCCGGGCGTGCCGATGGGGTGGTGCTGCTCTCGGCCGAGTTGTCCGATGCCCAGGCCGAGATGGTGCGGGCCAGCGGGCAACCGCTCGTGCTGGTGGATACCCACCACTCGTTCTTTGACTCCATCTCGGTAGACAACGACGAGGGCGCCTACGATGCGGTGCAGCGCCTGCTGGCGCATGGCTACCAGCGGATCGCCCACATCACCGTCGCGCCCGAGGCGCCCGCCCCCGCCCGGAACCGGCGCCTCGGGTATGAGCAGGCACTGCGGGAAGCCGGGCAGCCCGTCGATCCGGAGCTCGTGGTGTACAGCACCAGCTACCCGTTTGGCTTTATGGAAGAAGCCGGCTACGAGGCGATGCAGCACTTGCTGGCGCTGCCCGAGCTCCCCGATGCTGTGTTTGCCTGCTCGGACGTGCAGGCCCTCGGCGCCCTGCAGGCCCTGCGCGACCACGGCCTGCGCGCCCCCGACGATGTGGCCATCGTGGGCTTCGACGACATCCACACCAGCCGCCACGTGGGCCTCTCCACCCTGCGCCAGCCCATGCGCGAGATGGGCAAGCTGGCCGTGCAGAAGCTGCTGCAACGCATCGCCCAACCCGCCCGTACACCATCGAAGACGGTGTTTGCCCCCGAATACATCGCCCGCAGTACCTGCGGCACCGCGGCGTCGTCTGAAGCCACGGCGGCTGCGATCGCGCTGTAGGATGGTGTGCCTCCTCCAGCGCACCCGCCGACGCGCATTACCCGCTGACCTCCCCCCGCCTGAACCGTATTCTTCCGCATGAAGCAAACGCTACAGCACCTCATCGCGATACTGCTGGTGGGCCTGCTGAGCCTATCGCTGGCGGCGTGGCCAGCGGTAGGGCAGTCGGTTATCGAGACGGAGCCGCCGCAGCCCGTGCCGACCGATGAATCCGTCACGCTGACCTTCTTCGCCGACCGCGGCGACGGCGGACTCGAAGGGTTTACCGGTGACGTGTACGCCCACACGGGCGTCTTTACGGACCAGAGCCCTTCACAATGGAAGTGTGTGAAAACCGATTGGCCGCAAAACCGGGACGATATGCTCCTAACGCGCGTCGCTGACGACGTGTACGAGCTCACCATCGACGACATCCGGGCCTACTACAACGCCAACGAAACAGGCTGCACGCTGGCCCCGGATGAAGAGATCACCTCAATGAACTTCGTCTTCCGCAACGCGGACGGCACGCAGCAGAGCGAGGACCTGTTTGTGGATGTGCTGGACCTCGGCGGCGACCCGGCGGTGCTGGCGACGCTCCTCTCGCCGGATGTGGATCCACCTCTCAACCCGTTTATTGCAGCGCGCGACACGACCGTGGAGGTGACGGCCATCGGCCGGGCCTTCAACGGAGCTACCCTGTCAGAGGGGCGTCTGTTTGTGAATGATAGCCTGCAGGACACCATCACCAGCGTGAACGACACGCTGCGGTTTAGCGCCACCCTCAACGCGCCCGGCCCGGTGGATCTGCGGGTGGAAGTAGAGGGCGAACAGCCGGATGGCACCGCACTGGACGATGCGGTCGAGACGTTTCTGCTGCGTGCCCCCGAGGTGGTGGAGGAAGCGCGCCCCGATGGGGTGGAAGATGGCATCACCGAACGCTCCGACTCCCGTGTGATCCTGTCGATTTATGCGCCGGAGAAGGAGTTTGCCTACGCCATCGGCGACTTCACCGACTGGCAGGTCAACAACGATTTCTTCATGAAGCGCGAATCAACCACGGCCTTTGGCGATCCCGACGGCGCGCACTGGTGGATCGAAATCGACGGCCTGACCCCGGGCGAGGAATATGCCTTTCAGTATTTCATTGACGGCGAAATCCGTACCGGCGATCCCTTCAGCCACAAAGTGCTGACGCCCTTCGACTCGTTCATCCCGGAGGAGGTGTACCCGGGGCTGAAGCCGTACCCGGGCGATGTGACCACCAACCTCGTGTCGGTGTTTGAGACGGGACAGCCAGACTTCACATTTAGCGATTTTCAGCGCCCGGACAAAGAGGAGCTGGTCGTCTATGAACTCCTGCTGCGCGATTTCAACGAGGCGAAGACCTACGCGTCGCTTATTGATGAACTGGACTACCTGGAGAGCCTCGGCATCAACGCCATTGAGCTGATGCCGGTCGCCAACTTCGATGGCACCATCAGTTGGGGTTACAATCCGAATTTCCACCTGGCCCTGGAGAAGTCGTACGGCACGCGGCAGGCGTTTAAGCAATTTGTAGAAGCGGCTCATCAGCGAGGCATTGCGGTGCTGCTTGATGTGGTGTACAACCACGTCACCGAGCGTGGGCCGTTCGTGTTGCTGTATGGCGCCAATGCGGATAATCCTTTCCTTAACATCCCGGCCAGCACGCCCTTCAGCGTGTTTCAGCAGGTCAACCACGACCATCCGTACATCCAATACTGGCTGGATCGCGCCAATCGCCACTGGCTGGAGGAGTTCAATATCGACGGCTACCGCTTCGACCTCACGAAAGGCTTCATCGGCGGGCAGCCGTCGGACCCCAACGGCACGCAGCCGCGCCGCATTGAGAATTTGCAGCGTATGGCCGACGAAATCTGGGCCGTGGATGAGGACGCGATCGTCATCCTGGAGCACTTTGGGACCGACGACGAGGAAGCACAACTGGCCAACCACCGCGCGGACGACACCGGCGGCATGCTGCTGTGGAACGGGCAGAACTTCAATTATCGGCAGGCTGCGGCCGGCAACCTGGGCAGTGGAGCCGGGCTGACGAGCACCTACTCGCCCCGGCGCAACGGCAGCTTCGAACGGCTCAACCACGTCACCTACATGGAAAGCCACGACGAGCAGTGGCTGATGCGGGAGATGCTGCAGGAGGGTGCTTCCGCCGATGGGTATGATATTCAGACCTTCGACACGGCGCTGCATCGCTCCAAGCTGGCCGGTGCTTTCTTCCTGACCGTGCCCGGGCCGCGGATGCTGTGGCAGCTGGGGGAGGTGGGCTACGGCTGGAACGAGAGCGAATGCCTCCGCCCCGGCGACGGCGGCTTTGGCGACTGCCCGGAAGGCACGCCCGGGCGCACCGCTCCTAAGCCTGTTCGCACGGAGTACCGGGACGACGTGGCCTCTCCCGAGCGCACCCGCCTGCGGAAGGCGTGGGCGGCGCTGCTCCGCCTGCGCGCCGAGAACGCGGTCTTCCGTAACCCCGAGACCAGCGTATCGCTCCGGGTAACCGGCAGCCGCGCGATCCGCGACATCCGCCTGGAGCACGAAACGCAGGATGCCGTCGTGGTCGGCAACTTTGGACTGACGGCGCGGCAGGCGGGCGTCACGTTCACGCAGACCGGTACGTGGTACGACTTCTTTAACGACACGTCGCTGGAGGTGGACAACACCGAACAGTCGCTGTGGCTGCAACCCGGCGAGTTTCGCGTGTTCACGACAGCACCACAAGAAGCGCCGGAGCCCGGCCTGGTGATCGCCCCGGATGAAACGCTCGGGCCGCCCGCGGAGCTCTCGTTCGACCTCAGCCGCTCGTTTGGCGACGTGGGCGATCAGCGCAGCTACCAACTCGTGGGGCTGCCGGGACAGGTCGCCCTGGATGTGGCCGCGACGCTGGAAGGCGACCCCGGTGAGAACTGGCGCGCCTTCCGAGACAACGGACAAGCGGCTGACTTCCTCGAAGAGTACACCCCCGAGGCGCCGCTCACGTTTGCGCCGGGGCGCGGCTTCTGGGTCGTCAGCGAAGCCCCGTGGACGGCTGCCGAGGAGAACCTGCCCGCACCGGCCTTCGACACCGAGGGTGCCACCACTATCGAGGTGCACGAGGGCTGGAACATCATCAGCAATCCCATGGACGCCGACATCGACTGGGCGCTGGTGCAGGCGGCCAATGGCATCAGCCAGACGCTCTGGGCCTGGACCGGCACCGGCTACGAGCCGGCGGACACCTTCGAGAGTGCGGCTGCGAGCGGAACGGCCTATTACTACCGCCACGACTTTACCACGACGCAGCTCACGGTGCCGTACCCGGGTAGCCTGGCCGCCCAGGCCGCTGGCAGCGCAGCCCTTACCGCACCCCTGCAGGCCCTGCGTACCACCCCCACGCTCGACCTGACCGCCCGCGCGGATGGGCACGGGGAGGCGTCCGTCCGGATGGGGCTGCGGGAAGGCGAGACCGCTCTGTCCGATGCGGCGCCTCGGGCGTCGTTTGCCTCGCTGGCCTTCTCCATCGACGCGACCGAAGGACAGCCCGCAGCCGTCACCCGGCTCGTTCCTGAAGCCTTCGACGGGCACACGTTCGACCTCTCGTTGAAGGGGCCCGCGGGGCAGGACGTCGTGCTGACGGCTGAGGGCTTGGAGGCCTTCGGCAGCGCTGAGGTGCGGCTCTTCGACCCCAGGACCGAGCGCATGTACGACCTCCGCACCGAAGGGGCCCTCCGCCTGCAGCCGGACGGCCGCACAATGCCGCTGCAGCTGCTGGTGGGCTCGCGCGACTACGTAGAGCAACCGGCGGCCCCCGACCAGCTGACCCTCAAGCGCAACTATCCAAACCCCTTCACCGAGACGACCACCATCGAATATGCGGTACCGGAGGACATGCGCGTCCGCATAGAGGTGTTTGACGTGCTGGGGCGCCAGGTGGCCACCCTCACCGACGGCTATCACCGGGCCGGCACCCACGAGGTGCGCTGGGATGGGCGCGACGGGAGCGGCGGCCGGGCGGCCAGCGGCGTGTACCTCGTGCGCCTCACGGCCGGCTCCGAGACCAAGGTGAAACGCATCACGCTTGTCCGATAAAATATTTGTACCTTTAGGGGCCGTACCCCGTTTGGGCGTACAGTACACACGGTGCAGGCGGCCCGGGCCGTACGCGCCAACCGCAGCCGTTACGCTTTCTTCCTCTCAAACGACTTCACGTTCTGATGTACGCATCTGCTACGCGCTTCCTGCGCTATCCATTGGTAGGGATAGCCGTCCTGCTCCTCTCTGTAACGTTGCTGGCCTGCGGCGATGACGATGACCCGGTAAACGGGATGAACGACCCCGAGGGGCAGCTGTCGGCCGGCGTAACGTCGGTTGATTTTGGTGAGGTAGCCGCCGTAGAGGAGAGCGCGACGGAGACCTTCACGATCGAAAACGATGGCGACGCGGTGCTGGCCGGGTCCGTAGGGCTTGTGGCCGGCGATGAACACTTCACTATCGACGATGGGGAAGGCGGTTTTACGCTCGATCCCGGCGCCTCCCAAAGCATTACGATCACGTACGCCCCGCAGTCCGTGGAAACACACGAGGGAACGGTGTCCATCACCCATGACGGCAGCAATGACAGTCCGGTGGATGTAGCCTTGACAGGGGAAGGCACGGGCATCCCCGATCCGCCCGACCGTCCGGATTGATCACGCTGCATAGCTGACGCGTCCCATGCGTTCTCGTGTCCGTGTTGCCCTGCTCCTGCTGGTCGGCTGCCTGTGGGTGGCTGCCTGCGCCGGTCCGCCTGATGCCCCCGCCGATGCCGGCGCGCAGGCGGAGGCCCCCGGGCCGCAGGTGCCCGACTGGGCGCAGGACGCCATCTTCTACCAGATCTTCCCGGAGCGCTTTCGCGATGGCGACCCGTCCAATAATCCTACGCGGGAAACGCTGGAGCGCCCGGTAGATCGCGTGCCAGCCTCGTGGGCGACGCGCTCGTGGACCAGCGACTGGTATGCCCGCGCGGCGTGGGAAGAGGAGATGAGCGCGGACTTCTACGGCCCGATTTTCGACCGCCGCTACGGAGGCGACCTGCAGGGCGTCCTGGACCACCTGCCCTACCTGGATAGCCTCGGCGTCAACGCCCTCTACTTCAACCCGGTGTTCTGGGCGCGCTCGCTCCACAAGTACGACGGCAACTCGTTTCATCACATCGACCCCCACTTTGGGCCCGATCCCGAAGGAGATTTCGCGCTCATCGCCCAGGAAGACCCCACCAACCCCGACACGTGGGTATGGACCGCGGCCGACCGGCTCTTCCTGGACGTGGTGGAAGCCGCACACGCCCGCGAAATCCGCGTCGTGATGGACGGTGTCTGGAATCACACCGGCCGCGACTTCTTTGCGTTTGCTGATCTACAAGAGCAGCAGCAAGACTCCCCGTTTGCCGATTGGTACGTGGTGCGTGCATTTGATGACCCCGACGACCCCGAGGTGTCCTTCGCTTACGAGGGCTGGTGGGGCTACGAGCACTTGCCCGAGTTTGCAGAAAATGAAGACGGCACCGACCTGCACGCGGGGCCCCGGCAGTATATCTTCGACGCCACCGAACGCTGGATGGCCCCCGTGGTGGAGGGCGCGGCGCGGGCCGGCATAGACGGCTGGCGGCTGGATGTGGCCAACGAAGTGCCCACGGGCTTTTGGCAGGACTGGAATGCGTTCGTGCGAGAGCTGAACCCGGAGGCCTACACGGTGCCGGAAATCTGGCAGGAGGCGTCGGATTTCATCGCGGACGGCGGGTTTTCAGCCACGATGAACTATCACGCCTTTGCCTTCCCCGTAAAGGGGTTTCTGGTGGATCATGCCATCGGCCCGACGGCCTTTATCGAGATGCTGGAAGCGCGCCGTACGGCGTACCCGCGTGCCGTACAGCCGGCGCTGCAAAACCTCATCGACTCGCACGATACAGAGCGCGTTGCCTCTATGATCGTAAACGCGCAGGAGCCGCCGTACGAGGCGCCGTCCCGGTTCGACTACGACGTAGGCCCGCACGTCTCGCCACGCTTCAGCCAGACGTACGACGTCCACGCACCAGACGCGCAGGAGCGCGCCATCCAACAGCTGGTGGCCCTCTTCCAGTTTACCTACATCGGCGCTCCGATGCTCTATTACGGCACGGAGGCCGGTATGTGGGGCGCCGACGATCCGGACGACCGCAAGCCGATGGTATGGCCTGACCTCACCTACGCCGATGAAACGGAGGATCCCTTAGGCCGGGAGCGCACGCGCAACCCCGTGGCGTTCGACCACGACCTGTTTGAGGCCTACCGCACGCTCATCCATCTGCGCCGCGCGCACGACGCCCTCCGCCGGGGCACCTTCAGGGTGTTGCAGGCTGATGATGAGCGCTCCATGCTGACCTTCGAGCGCGCGCACGAGGGCGCCTCCCTTGTGGTGGCGCTCAACCGCTCCGATGAGGCCCACAGTGCGCGCATTCCGCTCGGGCGCACCGAAACGCAGCCCTATGAGGCAATCTTCACGACTGCCTCGGAGGGCTACCGCGTGCAGCAGGAGGCCGAGGCGCTGCTGCTGGAGGTCCCGGCGCGGAGCGGCTTGGTACTGGAGCGCCAACAGGAGCCGTAGCTGCCCGTGGCGCCCGCTTGGTTCTGCCCCTGCTACAGGATCGCCCGGCTCGTCATCTCGAAGCCAAAGAGGAGGCTGAACTCGTCAAAGCCAGCGGTTTCGCTGTAGATGTTGTTGATGTACTGCCCGAAGAGCGCCGGGCCGATGGAGAAGGTGCCGGCCCCGAGCGTGAACTCCCGCTTGAACGCCGTCCGCCCCTCGGCGGTAAAGTTGCTATTGCCGGTGTCCTGCACGTAGCCCCACGACTGATCGACGCGCAGGTCGGACTCCCACACAAACGGCCGGTCCGCCACCCGCCGCTGCGCGATGTAGCGTCCGTAGACGCTGTACCCAAGCTCGCGGGCAGGGCCGCGCACGGCCTCATCCAGCACGGTGGCTTGATCGCGGAAGTAGGTGGGCCCCAGGCGCAGTTGATAGCGACTACGCTCCCGGTTGTTGTCCAGTCCTAACAGCAGGCGCAGGCGCTGGTCGCCCTCTTCAAACCCCTGGGTCTGGAACGGGGAGTCCTCGTACGTGGCAATAGCCTGCAGGACGAAGCTCAGGTCGACCCCAAAGCGCGCCGCAAGCCCGACGCCGTAGGGTACGTCGTGGTGGTTGCCATCGGGGCTGAGCGTGGGTTGGGTGGCGCCGTAGATAGACACATCGAACGAGCGCCTATCGCCCACATTCAAGCGCAGGGTGCTGACCACATCCCCGCGGATACGGAGGGCGGTGTAGCGATCCTGCTGAAGTGCGGGCAGCCCGGCCGAGTTGGGCCCGGCAAACACCCCCACCCGGGTGATCCATTCCGCCTGAGGCGGCGGCGTTTCGCGAATGGTGAGGAAGCGCGTCACGGGTACCGGGCGTTCGATGATGCTACGAGGGGCGCCGACGATTTGAATCTGCTGTATCTGGCGTGCTGTCGGACGGCTGGCCACGAGGTAGAAGAGCACGCTTTCCCCTCCGGTGGCGGTGCTGCGCAACCGCCCGCGCAACTCCCGGGTGGCCTGAAAGGCATCCGCTGCAGCCTCTACTCCCGTGCGGCGGTTCATGAGCGAGGCGCGGTACCATTCGCGGGCATCTACGATGGTCTCCACCCCCGGCTCCTGCCGGATGGTCTCCACGCCGAACGGCTCGGCGATATCGTAAAAATCGTCGGCCGGCGGGCGAATAATGATGCGACCCTGCACCTCGCCGCTCAGCACCTGGTCGCTAAGCGATACCTCCGAGACTTGGCCATCGCGCACAAAGGTTGCGTGCTGCAGGTAGACGGGATACCCCCGATTCGCATCCGGATAGCGAATGGCGTCCGGGTCGTCCGTGCGGGGCACCCGGATGATGCCGAGGCTGTCTGGCGCGGCATCGCCTTCCTGGTACCACAGGCTGGGCGGTTGCACGATGTCTTGGCCGCGGTCGATACGGATGTTGTGTACCGTATCCCGCGGTGCAACGGTTTGGTCTTGGGCGCTTGCCACATCCGGCAGGAGCACCCCCAACGATAACGAGCAAAACACCCCGAGGAGCGCTATGAGGCCAGCGGTGCGAGCAAATGAGGGGATAATCAGCATAATATTAAGTGCACAAGTCCATGATAAAACACGCAGGCTGGCTGACGGTGGGGACATCGGAAGGTGCCAGCACACGTTGTAAGGAGTAGGGCTTTTGTAACACGCCCCCTATCTACGCATTTGCTGGACAGTTCTTGTAAGAGGTCAGCGCATAGCGCTTGTACTTATGGATCATTAAGTGTGTGCTTATGAAGGGGGGCTGGGGCTGTATGAACGGGCATAACCAGGCGAGCCACTGCGGGTGCATTACATCCAGCTCTGTTATTGAACCGCTTACATCCCCGGGCGATGCCTTGTCATCAGGCGCTCGATGCCCTCCAGCAGAAGAAGGGCGGCCACCGTCATAACCGCAGCGGGAACAGTGCCTTCCAGAATAAGACTGATGTCGGCGCGGCGGATGCCCGTGAGAATAGGCTGCCCGTACCCGCCGGCGCCAATCAGGGCGCCGAGTGTGGCGGTGCCTATGTTGATCACGGCCGCCACCTTCACGCCGGCCATGATGGAAGGCAGTGCCAGCGGCAGCTCCACCAGGCGGAGCTTAGCCGCCGCTGAAAGCCCAAGGGCCTCCGCCGACTCCAGCAGCGGCTCCGGGATGTCGCGCAGGCCCGTGTACGTGTTCCAGACGATAGGGAGCAGGCTGTAGATGAACAGCGCCACCGCGGCGGGTGCGAAACCCAGCCCGAGGGGGGGCACCATCAGGGCCAAGAGGGCCAGCGAGGGCGTCGTGTATGTGAGGCCGATCAGCAGCAGCACACCGCTGCCCAGTGCCCGGCGCTTGGCCGCCAGCACGCCCAGGGGAAGGGCAGCCCCCACGGCGGCCAGCAGCGAGAGGAAGACCAGCAGGCCGTGCTCCACCGTGCGCTGCCACACGCGCGTGGCACGCCCTGCCGTGCCGACCGGCGCGATACCGGTCAGCTCCAGGTCTTCCGTCAGAAAGGAGGCTGCCACCTGCGCTTCATGGGCCCCGTCGATCTTGCTACGCCGGTTCAACGTCATCATGCGCCTCTCCGAGATCGCCCCCTCCAGTGGTTCAAGCGCGGTCGGCGCTTCCGGGACCCGGCTGCTCAGGTCTGCCCGGTACACAAACACGGCTCTGTATTCCGTGAAGAAGTCCCGGTCATCCTCCAGCACCTGCAGGTCGTAGGCATCGATCTCGGCATCGGTAGAGTAGAGGTCAATCACGTCTGCTGCGCCGCTGCGGAGGCCCTGATAGCTGATGTCATGATCCACGCCACGCACCTCTTGGTGTGGCAAGCGATAGGCCTGTTGAAGTGCCGGCCACCCGTCGCCCCGCTCCATGAATTCGTTGGAGAAGGCCAGCCGTAGCGACGGGTGGTCCCGCAGGTCGGAGATCGTCTCGATGCCCAGCCTCTCGGCCTGGGCAGGGCGCATGCCGAGGGCGTACGTGTTGTTGAAGCCGAGTGGTGCGGTCATCTGCACGTTGTAGGTGGCCAGCACGTCGGGGAGCGTCTCGGGCGTGACCTCGTCATCGGTGAGGATTTCCTCCGTCAGCGTCCCGGTGTACTCCGGATACAGATCGATGTCGCCGCGCTGGAGAGCTTCCCACAGAAACCGGGAGCCGCCCAACTCGGCGCGGTGCTGTGCGGTAAGGCCGGCGTCTTCAAGAAGCAGCGTAGCCATGTGGCCAAGGATGACGTTCTCCGTGAACTGCTTGGACCCCACCGTCACAGGGCCGCTGTCGTCCTGCGCTGCGCCCGTCTGCGCTGCGCCCGTCTGCGGTGCGATAAGTAGCAGAAGCAGCAGGAGGTGCCCCAGGGCGATCGCGCGCAGACGGCATACCCTCGGGCGGCGGCTCAGGGAAAGGAAGGACGTGTAGCGAGCAGCCATGGCTTAGGAGGCGCCATCAGACGAGAAGAGGGTTTGCCGCTGGGCACGGATAAAGTCCGTGACGAACGGCTCGCTGGGGGTTTCGAGGAGGGCCTGGAGCGGACCCTGCTGCACGATCTGCCCCTGGCGGAGCAGTACGATCTCATCCCCAAAGTATGCCGCCTCGTGCATGTTGTGCGTCACCAGCACCACCGTTTTCTGCAGCTCCTGAAAGATGGCGCGCAGGTCGCTCTGCAGGTCGGCGCGGATGAGGGGGTCCAGGGCGCCGAGGGGCTCGTCGAGGAGCAACACCGCCGGGTCCAGCATCAGGGCGCGCATCAGGCTGACGCGCTGCCGCTGCCCGCCAGAGAGGTCGTCGGGGCGTTGCGCGAGGCGGCCAGGCGCGAGCTGCACCAGATCCGTGAGCTCCTCTACCCGCGCGTCGATGCGGCGCTCCGCCCAGCCGAGGTGCCGCGCCAGCAGGGTCACGTTGCGACGGGCGCTCAGATGCGGAAACAGCCCGCCTTCCTGAATCACGTAGCCCATGCGATGACGGGCCTCCTGCACGGTGGCGGACGTGAGCGGCTCTCCATCGAACATGACCGCGCCCGCATCCGGCACAAGGAGACCGATCATGAGCCGCAGGAGGGTCGACTTGCCGCTGCCCGAGGGCCCGATGAGCACGGTCGTCTGCTCCGGCGTTACCGCCAGCGAGAGTGGCGCCACGGCCGTCTCGGGCCCATACGTCTTTGAAACGTTATCGAGCGTAACCACGGCAACAGCGTACGGATGGCGTTTGGACGATCAAAATGCTGACGAACGGCGGGTGCGATAACCCGTAGCAGGCCGTGTGTTTCATCCCATCAACACGACCGTCACGTGCCCATGGCTCCTCACGATGCCCCGTCCCTGTCCACGGCCGATATAGCTCGTATCATAGATCATATGAATGACGATCATGGCGACGCTGTGCTGCTCTACGCGCAACACTTTGGGGGTATTGAGGAGGCTACCGCTGCGCGCCTGGTTGATCTGGGCGAGGACTTTATGGAGCTGGAGGTGACCACGCCGACCGGGGTGGAAACGGTGCCGCTGCAGCTTATTGACGATGTGCGCGACGCCACCGAGGCACGTCAGGTGCTGGTGGAAATGGTACGGATGGCGCGTCAGGGAGCCCCGGATAAGGCCTGACGGTGCCGCGCTGGCGCAGGCGCGTGGTGCCGGGCACATGGCATCAGGCAAGCGGCACTGCACCGGTTGTGCCGAGATCGTCAAGCCCCACATGGAGCGCTCCCGCGATGCGGTGGGTACGTCTTGTTCACCGGGCACTCCATACGGTCGGTTTCTTCATGTCACAGGCGCGCACCCTCCATGTGGTCTGGTTTGTTCGTGACCTGCGCCTGTGCGACCACGCGCCGCTGACGGAGGCGCTGCAGCAGGCGCAGCAGACGGGCAGTACGGTGCTTCCGTTG
Organism: Bacteroidota bacterium; assembly: GCA_009908945.1. Classification (GTDB taxonomy): domain Bacteria; phylum Bacteroidota; class Rhodothermia; order Rhodothermales; family Salinibacteraceae; genus Tc-Br11-B2g6-7. The sequence goes on along the minus strand of JAAAOI010000013.1, from coordinate 32,039 downwards.
TACATCATCGACCCAGCCCGCACGCAGGCTGAGGATTACGCTGCCCGCTACTGGCACTTTGTGCGGCCCTGCCTGCAGGAGCTGCGGCACCGGCTGGCCCAGCGCGGCGCCCCGCTGGTGGTGCGCCAGGGGCCGGCGGTAGCAGTGTTGAAGCGCCTGCACGAGCGCTTCCCGCAGATGGCCCTGTGGCGCCACTACGAGACCGAGACGGCCCCCGTCCGGGCCCGCGATGTGCGGGTGCGCAACTGGTGCAAGGCTGCCGACGTGCCGCTCCATGAGCGCTTTCACCGCGGCGCGTTCCCAGGCCTTGAGAGCCGGGACGACTGGTCGGACCGCTGGGAGGCCCGCATGGCGCAACCGCTGATCCCGTCGCCGGGTCAGGTCCCGGCCCTGGCTGATCTCACGCCGGGCCCGCTTCCTACCGTCGAGGACCTGCCGCTACGTGACGAAGGCTTCGTTCCGGAAGAGATGCAGGCGCCGGGCGAGGGAGCGGCCCATCGGTGCCTGCAGGACTTTTTGCACCATCGCGCGGCGCAATACCGGGCGTCCATTTCCAGTCCGGCGCGCGCCTTTGCGAACTGCTCGCGCCTGAGTCCCCACCTCACATGGGGCACCCTCAGCCTGAAGACCGTGCTGCACCTGCTGCAGCAACGGCAGCAGGCCCTCACGGCACAGCCGGCCGGCGGGGACTGGCGGCGGGCCTTGCAGGCCTTTGAGAGCCGGCTTCACTGGAACGGGCATTTCATTCAGAAGCTCGACGATGCCCCGCACATCCAGCGCCAGAGTTACATCCCAGCGTTCGATGCCGCCCGCGCCGATGTCGCCCCCGACGCCCACCTACGGGCCTGGCGGACGGGGCAGACCGGGTACCCGCTGGTGGATGCCAGCGTTCGGGCTTTTCGCGCCACCGGCTATCTGAACTTCCGGATGCGCGCGATGATTACCTCCTTTGCTTCCTACGACCTGTGGCTCGATTGGCGCGCCTTTGCGCCCATCATGGCGCGTTGGATGCTGGACTACGAGCCTGGGATTCACTATCCGCAGGTGCAGATGCAGTCGGGCACTACGGGTATCAATACAATGCGCATCTACAACCCTACCAAGCAGGTGAAAGACCATGACCCAGACGGCACGTTTATTCGCCGGTGGGTGCCCGAACTTCGCGCCTTGCCAAAGGGCTATCTGGCAGAGCCTTGGAAGACCCCGCCCTTGGTGCAGGAGGAAGTTGACTGCCACATCGGGCAGGACTACCCGATGCCGGTTGTGCAGCATTTGCCCGCAGTACGCGAGGCGCGGGAGCGGCTTACTGCCATCCGCAAACGGCCCGCCGTGCAGGCGGCGGCGGCCCGTGTGCTAAAGCAGCACGGGAGCCGCCGCTGAGTCCCCTCACACGTTCTTCGTCCGCCCCTCCTGGAACCGTTGAGCGATGTGGTCATTCAGAGCTAATCCAACATGGGCAAGTCCCGTACGGCCAGCTCCCTTTGAACTCCGTCAGGGCCGGAAGGCAGCAGCGGTAGGAGGTTGTAGCGGCGCGATACGGGTAGCTTGCCCATCTTTTTTTGCCCGATTCGCACGGTCGGGCCCGCGCGCGCATGCCCGGGCGAACCCTGCGCCCCCCATGGCGTACGCGCGGACGGAATTTCTACGCGGTGCGCTTCGCAGTATTTGCCGAAGCCCCGCCCGCCTTGACGAAAAGCCGTAGGTCCCATGTTCATGCTTCACCTGTTGCTGGCCGCCCCCCAATCGGGAGACGGAGGTGGCCTCCTGATGACGCTGCTCCCGCTCATTCTCATCTTTGCGGTCTTCTGGTTCTTCATCATTCGCCCGCAAAAAAAGCGTGAGCAAGAACGCGAGGACATGATCTCGGCGCTCAATAAAGGAGACAAGGTGGTAACCGCTGGCGGCATCCACGGCGAAGTCACTCAGATCGACGACGATAGCCTGCTGCTGAAGGTGGACAACAACACCAAGCTGCGCGTGCAAAAGTCGGCTATCAGCAGTGGGCCGCAGGTGGACGAGGCCAAAGAGAAGGCCGAGTAGCCGCTGCTGAGACCGCATGTTCTGTCCCTGTGCGGTACAGGACAGCGCGCGAACTTGTCGTCAGACGCACGGGTACGACCCGGCGCGAGGAAGAAGGGCTTCCAACGTGCCGCAACCGTTGTCTATGTTTGTTCATCCGTCCGTTATGTCACGCGCTACCGACGCTACGCAAGCGTTTAGTTTCGACCCCGTAGAAGATGCCATCGCCGACCTGCGTGCGGGCAACCTCATCATCGTTGTAGACGATGAAGACCGCGAGAACGAGGGAGACTTCGTGGGGGCGGCGGCAGACATTACGCCTGAGCTGGTCAATTTTATGGCCACGCATGGGCGGGGGCTCATCTGCGTGCCGCTGACGGTCGAGCGCGCGGATGCGCTACAACTCGATATGATGGTGGATAGCAACTCCGCCCTTTACGACACGCCCTTTACGGTATCGGTAGACTACCGGCACGGCACAAGCACGGGCATCTCAGCCTCCGACCGTGCAAAGACGATCCGTGCGCTGGCCGCTCCGCAAACCAAGCCGTCGGACCTGGGCAAGCCGGGGCATGTCTTTCCGCTGCGGGCCCAGCACGGCGGCGTGCTGCGGCGGGCAGGGCATACGGAGGCCTCCGTAGACCTCGCCCGGATGGCCGGGAAACCGCCCGTGGGTGTGCTGGTGGAGATCATGAACGAAGATGGCACCATGGCCCGGGTGCCGGAGCTCATGGCGATTGCCGACCGCTTCGACATGGCGATCATCACCATCAAGGACCTTATTGCCTATCGCATGCGGCACGAGCGGCTTGTCAACCGCGCTGTAGAGGTGGCGCTGCCGACGCGCTTTGGCACGTTCGATCTCGTAGCCTTCGAAGAGCGCATCACGGGCGACGTGCACCTGGCGTTGACCAAAGGCACCTGGAAAGAAGACGAGCCTGTGCTCGTGCGCGTGCATTCCCAATGCGTAACCGGCGACATCTTTGGCTCGAAACGGTGCGACTGCGGGGAGCAGCTGGCTCGGGCTATGGTGCAGGTCGAAGCGGAAGGCCAGGGCGCTGTGCTGTACATGAAGCAGGAGGGCCGCGGCATCGGACTGCTCAACAAACTGCGCGCCTACAAGCTGCAGGAAGAGGAGGGCATGGACACCGTAGAGGCCAATGAAGCACTGGGCTTCGACATGGACCACCGGGACTACGGCATTGGCTGCCAGATGCTGCGCAGCCTTGGCATCCGGAAGCTGCGCCTGATGACCAATAACCCAACCAAGCGGGTAGGCATCACAGGGTACGGACTGGAGATCGTTGAGCGCGTCCCCATCGAAGTAACCGCCAACGAGGTCAACGAGCGCTACCTGCGCACGAAGCGCGATCGCATGGGGCACGCCCTGCTCCAAGACCTCTCGCCGCACGACTGCGAAGCGCTGGGCGAGATTGTTGAGGAAGAGCAGGGGTAGAAGCATCGCCTCCCAGCCTTCCCCTCTATCCTCCTTCATCCGGCCCCGCTCCTATGCCCAACCTCACTACCCGTACCGTCGGCGGTCCTCATGGTGGACAGCCGCTGCAGACCTTCGGTGCGGCGCTGGCCGACGCTACAGCCGCTGTCATCCTGCTCCATGGGCGCGGCGCCTCTGCGCAGAGCATGCAACCGCTTGCGGAGGCACTCGGCACCGCCGATGTCGCCTACGTGGCGCCACAGGCGGCCGGCCACACCTGGTATCCCCGGTCGTTCTTGGCCCCAATAGAAGCAAATCAGCCCTGGCTCGATTCGGCCCTGGCGGTGGTACATCACCTCCTGCAGGTTTTGCAGGGAGAGGGGATAGCGCCGACGAACCTTGTGGTGCTGGGTTTCTCACAGGGCGCGTGCCTGGCTACGGAAGCGGCTGCCCGAAAACCACAGCGGTACGGCGGGGTGGTGGGCTTTTCTGGAGGCCTCATCGGGACCGCCGACAAGGGAGAGGAGACGCCGCCGCACGACAAGGCATTCGCGTACGAGGGGGCGCTCGACGGCACGCCCGTCCTGCTGGGCTGTAGCGACGTGGATCCGCACATCCCGGTGGCGCGCGTGCGGCAAACGTCGAAGGCGCTGGAGGCGCTGGGGGCCGCGGTGGACGAGCGCATCTACCCCGGGATGGCCCATACAATCAATGATGACGAGCTGACCGCGGCGCGTAAGCTGCTGCAAGACGTCATCAGTCGGCAGGGCTGAGGTTATTGGGCGGCCTCCGGCCCGGTCACCTGCGCGTACAGCGCCTGTACCTGCCGGCGCAACGCTTCTGTCGACCCACTATTGTCGAGCACGTAGTCGGCCCGCTCGCGTAGCTCGGCAGGAGGGAGCTGATGGGCCATGCGCGCGCGCACCTCCGCCTCCGATGCTCCGTCGCGCGCCCGCACGCGCCGGATGCGGACGTCCACTGGGGCGTCCACCACGGCCACAGCATCCAGGTGGGCGTCGCCCCCCGACTCGAAGATCAAGGCCGCTTCGTGGACGAGCACCTCCACCTCCTCCGCTTCCGCCTGCTCCTTCGCCTGCCCGAACGCTTCAAACACCTTCGGATGCACCAGCGCGTTCAGCTGGTGCAATTTGTCGTCATCCGAAAACACCAGAGCGGCCAGATGAGCCCGGTTAAGCGTACCGTCTGCATCGTAGGTGTCCGCACCAAAGGCCTCCGCAATAGCCGTTCGCAGCGCGTCATCCTCCTGCATCAGCCGTTTCGCCTCTGCGTCGGCGTAAAACACGCGAGCGCCCAAGTCTTCCAGGAAGCGGCAAGCCGTTGACTTACCGCTGCCGATACCGCCAGTTACGCCGAGGGTAGTCACGAGAGGGAGGGACGTGATGGGAACGCGGGCGAGCTACTCCGTACGGGGAAGGCTCATCCCGGAGGCCAGGAGAGCTGGCGGCCTCCCAGGAGATGGAGGTGCAGGTGGTGGACCGATTGTTGGCCGTGGTCGCCACAGTTGAAGACGGTGCGGTAGCCCTCGGTCAGCCCTTCGTCGGCAGCCAACTGCTGGGCAACCAGGAAGAGATGCCCCACCAGGTCCGCATCCTCCGGCTCCAGATCGTCGAGTGTAGGAATGGGCTTGCGCGGCACAATCAGGAGGTGCGTGGGGGCTTGCGGGTTGATGTCCCGGAACGCCATACACTGCTCGTCCTCGTGCACGATGTCTGCTGGCACATCACCGGCGATGATCTTCTGGAAGAGTGTACGGTCGTCGGCCATGGCGAAGAGGTAAATGAAGAGAACATACGACTTGTAGCATCGGGGTCTGGGCGCATAAGCGCAAGCCCTGAAGGGCCCTTCAGCAGTCCGTTACAGGCTTGTGAGGAAGTCGTTCTATCGCGCAAAAGCTGTGGCAACAAGTTTCTCTCACGGAACGCGCGAACGGGCCTCTGGTAGGCGCTCGTCCCTTTGCATCAACCGTTTTGTTATTGGCATGGCAACTGTTTACGTCACGCGCAAAGTACATTTTAACGCGGCCCACCGGCTCCACAATCCTGAAAAATCAGATGCCTGGAATGCGGACACATTCGGGGCCTGCAACCACCCCAACTGGCATGGGCACAATTACGTGTTGGAAGTGACCGTGGCCGGTGAGCCGGATCCCGAAACAGGTTACGTCATCGACCTCGGGGAGTTGAAGCACGTCCTCCATACCCGTATCGTGGACAAGGTAGACCACCGCAACCTGAACATCGATGTAGGTTTTATGGAGGGCATTATTCCCTCCACCGAAAACTTCGTCGTAGCCATCTGGAACGAGCTTGAGGGCCACCTGCCGAGTGGGCGGCTTTATCAGGTCACCCTCTACGAGACGGAGCGCAATTTCGCCACCTACTACGGCGAATAGCTACTATCATACACAGGCGCATCATGTACATGAGTAACGGAGATTCCCACCCTGGCACGACCAAGACGCTGGCGCCGGACCCGCTCCGGAAGTATGAGCGAAAAGACGTGTACGACGGCGAGACAACCGCTGACCTTGCAGGTCATGTACACGAGATTCTGCAGCTGGTAGGAGAAGACCCGGACCGCGAGGGGTTGCTCAACACCCCCGAGCGGGTGGCCAAGGCCTATCAGTTTCTGACGCAGGGATACGAGATGGACCCCGAGGCCATCCTCCGGGGGGCGCTGTTTGAGGAGGAGTACGACCAGATGATCCTGGTGAAAGACATCGAGGTATACTCCCTCTGCGAGCACCACATGCTGCCGTTTTTCGGCAAGGCGCACGTAGCCTACATCCCCAATGGCAAGATCGTAGGCCTCAGCAAGATCCCCCGCACGGTGGACGTATTTGCGCGCCGGCTGCAGGTGCAGGAGCGTCTTACCATCCAGGTACGCAACGCGATCGACAAGGTGCTGGAGCCGCAGGGTGTAGCGGTGGTCGTTGAGGCGCAGCACCTCTGCATGATGATGCGCGGCGCGGAGAAGCAAAACTCACTGACGAGCACGAGTGCCATGAGCGGGGAGTTCATGAACCACAGCACCCGTGCCGAATTTATGCGGTTGGTGTCGGCGACCAGCTAAGCCACGCCTCGCGTTTTTGCTGCATAGATTCCTCTGTCCCCCATGCCTACTGTTGTAATTACCGGTGCCAGTCAAGGCATCGGCCGCGCCGTGGCGGAAGCGTTTGCGGCTAAGCCCCATGCCCGCTTGGCCCTGCTTGCCCGTACCGAAGGTAAGCTGAATGATGTAGCTGACACTTGCCGCGCGGCTGGTGCGGATGCGCTGGTGCTACCCACCGATGTTACCGACGATGCCGCGGTAGCGGAGGCCGCCGCCGCCGTGCACAACGCGTGGGGCGCTGCCGATGTGCTGGTCAATAATGCCGGAGCGTTTACGCCGGCCCCTCTGGAAGAGCTGACCGCGGCCCAGTTCAGAAGCCAAGTGGCCGTCAACCTCACCAGCGCGTTCGTCGTCACCAAGGCGTTTCTGGATGCCATGCTGGCCGCTGGCCGTGGGCACGTCTTCTACATGGCGTCCGTCGCCTCTATCATGGCCTATCCCAACGGAGCCGCTTACGGGGCCGCCAAGCATGGTCTGCTGGGGCTGGCCCGCACGGTGCGCGAAGAGACGAAGGACCGCGGCTTGCGCGTCACCTCGCTGCTGCCTGGGGCCACCTACACCCCCAGTTGGGAAGGGGTGGACCTACCGGAGGAGCGCTTCATGACACCGGAAGACATCGCCGATACCGTCTGCGCCATCTACGGGTTGAGTGATCGCACCGTGGTGGAGGAAGTGGTGCTGCGTCCGCAAGAGGGTGATGTGTGACCCAGCAGCCTGCAGATTCAGGACGACTGCCGTGCCCGCTGATGCCGCACCCAGTCGCCGCTCTGAATGGCTACGCCTTTGCCAGGTGGGCCTTCATAGGTATACACGAACGCCTCGACCTCCGTCCCCTGCGGTAGGGTGACGACTTTGGTTGTGCGCTCAAATCCGGGCCCTTCGTAGGTGTCCAGCGTCTGTAGCAGGGCTTCCTCGTCATCCTCCGGGAGCTCAAGCAGGTCGCCCACAACTTGGTCGCCTGCATCAGCAGGGGGCAACAGCCCAGGAAAGGCCCCGAGGTCCAGCAGGCGCCCGGGGCATCGGGCTTGGTCAATGTATTGAATGTGGCCCGCCAAGTGCTTGTCGAACGCTGGATGCCGCAGGACCGGGCGAAGCGTTCCATAAACGAAGAGGTACGCAGCCATAGCAGGATCAGTAGGTTCGTAAAAGCGTGATTCGTAAAAAACGCAGGGAAGCGCGAACGGACCACCCGCGGATGCGGTTCATAAAGGAGGGCACTTGCACGACCACGTATCCCCGTAATCATCTCTCCAGCCTTCATGTTGCCACGTTCCCTTTCCGCGCTGCTTAGCCTGTGTGTACTGAGCCTTCTGCTGTGTACGGCATGTAGCGAAGACGAAGACCGCGACCCCTTCCAGGAGGCGCGGGACGCCATGGAAGACCTTTCGTACCTGGCACAGATGGATGGCCAGTACGAGGGAGACCGGGGGCAGTACTGGTTTTCCTCACAGGGCCGCGCGTACATCCACACGTACAACGGCACGGTAGATACCGTCGCTTTCGATGTGCTCTCCAGTCAGCCCTCGCAGGCTACCCTGCTGCGCGGTGAAGATACGCTCCAGATATATTACACGCGCGAGGGGCTGCGCCTGGAGCATCCAGATGGCTCAAGGGAGGAGTTGGAGCCTGCGGGGAAGTAGCAGGCGCCGAGAGAGGGCTACAACGTGCGCACAGCCTCGGCCAACCGCTCCGGGTCCACCTCACTGCCGACGAACTCGTGCCGGATGCGCTGCTCGCGGTCGATAACGGTGACGCGATCCGTATGGTCGATGAAGTAATACGGATTGCCGCGGTCGTCCTGCCGCGTGAAAGAGCGCTGCACCACAATCCCAAGGCGCTCCATGAAGGTCTCCACGGTTACGTCCTCCCCCGTGAGCAGCGTCCACCGCTCCCCATTGAGGCCGAACGAGCGGGCATACGCGTCAAGGACCTCCGGCGTATCCCGCTCTGGGTCGAAGGAAACGAGCACGAAGGCTACGTCATCGACGTCGGTAAGCTGCGATTCTACCTGTTTGAGCCGGGCCGTGATCATCGGGCAGATGTCGGGGCAGTTCGTGTAGACAAAGCTCATCACCATGGGCCGGTCGTCAAACGCCGCAGGGAAGTCAACCGCATTGCCGTGCTGATCGAGCAGCGTGAAGTCATCATCGCGCAGGTCATCGCTGCAGCCGGTCAGAGCGGCTGCGCTGGCGAGGAGGAGTAGGGTGAGCAGCGTGGAGGATACGCGTCGCATAGCATCAGGCATCCATACCGAGAGGACGAAATAAAACACCAGGGGAAGATCCACCAGGGCAGACCAACCAGAGACGGGAGGGAGGCCTCATAGGGAAAGGCCGCCCTCCCGATTGACAACGGACCTACTCGATGAGTAAATCCAGTCGCTCCGCCCGCTCGTCACCAGCTTCTGGGTCAGAAGTGGAGGGCGGGGGAATATCCTCCGATTGTGGACCAGGGTTTACACGCGGGGCGGGGCTATCCGGTCCATAGCGGGGCGAGGTGTCGTAGCCGCTGGTGGTCACGTCGTAGATCACGGGTGCGTACGTCAGCACGATCAGCACCACCGCAGTGATGACCCACGGCCGGAAGTTATGCAGCCATCGCACAGGGGTGGGGCTTTCGTGGACGGAGTCCGTCCATTGAAAGCTCATCGCCGGCTCTTCTGCCTGGCGGTACACCAGGGTCAGGAAGAACGCGGCGAAATAGACTACCATCGCCAGAAACATGATGCTGGCGCCCACGACCACCACGTCGGTGAAGAGTTGCCAGTCGGCGCGGTAGAGCGCACTGTCCGGGTTGCTGTACGTCAGGCCCGTGTTGGTGCGGCGGGGCATGCCTTGCAGGCCACCGCGCATCAGGCCCCATGACATCATCAGCAGGCCCACCGAGTAGACGTAGGGCACGGCCATCACCATTTTCCGCAGGCGAATCTTCTTGCCCGTCAGCTTGGCGACCATGTACAGGCTCATGCCCAGCATTCCCAGGATGACGGGGCCGGCCACCGTCATATGGAAGTGCCCTGGTAGCCAGGCTGTGTTGTGCACGATGGCATTCATCTGGTACGAAGCGTTGATGATCCCTGAGATGCCGCCAAAGATGAACAGCACCAGCCCGGAGATGAAGTACGCAAAGAGCCAGCGGCTTGAGTCGAAGTAGGGTAGCTTCGTGACCCACCCGAAGAGCCCGGTGCCGCCACGCTTGCGCCCGGCATACTCCAGCGAAGCGGCCAGCGTAAAGGCCGTGATGAGACTCGGCAACGCCACCATAAACGTGAAGAAGCCCTGGATGAGCTTCCACTCCGCGCTAATGCCCGGATCCATGTACTGGTGGTGCGTCCCGACGGGAATCGAGAACACGATGAACATGAAAAAGACCAGCCGCCCGGCGGTGTCCGAGTAGAGCTTGCCTCCGGCCAGGCGGGGCAGCATCGTGTAGTACATTACGTACACCGGCAGCAGCCAGAAATAGACCAGCGGGTGGCCAAACATCCAGAAAAGCGTACGGGCCAGCATCGCGTTAATGCCATCCACCCAGCCCAGCACCCAGGGCATGATCAGCGCAATGATCTCTACGGCTACAGCAATGGAGGCGATAAACCAGACGATGAAGGTCACGAAGATACCGACGGCTGCCAGTGGGGTCTTCGTCCCGGGATTCTCACGGCGCCATTCCAGGTACGGCGGGATCCAGGTAAAGAAGGCGATCCAGGAGCCTACCACGACCAAGACCAGCCCCAGGTAGAAGAAAAAATTGGCCTGCAGTGGGGGGTAAAAGGTATAGAGCACGTCGGCCTGGCCAGCAAAGATGGTCAGCGCCGCCATCACGGTCCCCACGATCATCAAGATACCTGACGTCCAGGCAGCTTTGGCGTTGAGCGCTTTGTTAAGCGTCTTGCTGATCACCGCATGCCCGAAGGCAACGGAAAAGAAGGTAGTAAACACCAGCGCGTTGATGACGCCGTGCAGCGTAAGGCCGCGGTAATACTCCCCTCCGACAAAGGGGTCGCTCGTGATGATGCCGGCGCGGAAGAGCGCCTGCATCAGGCCCCCGTAGACGCCCATAACGAGCAGCCCCATGGGCAGAATGAGCAGCAGCAGGAGCAGCCGCCGCATACTTTTGCTTAAATCCAGCGTGTCAAGGTTCATAGCGACTGGTTAGCTTTCGGTGACAACGATTTCGCCGCGCATGTTGTGATGGCCTACCCCACAGTACTCGTGGCAGACCAGCGCATAGGTCCCGGGCTCATGCAGCGTCAGGCTCATGTAGTTGATTGCTCCCGGGGCGGCCATCATGTTGACGTTGGTGCCCTCGACCTTAAAGCCATGCATGATGTCTCCCGAGCGGAGGTAGATCTCCAGTTGGCTCCCGGCCGGAATCTCGATACGGCGGGGTTGGAAGGACCACATCTGGGCGACCATCTGCAGTTCGTAGCGGTCCTCGGCGTGTTCGATGAGCTGGCCCCGTTCGAACGGGTCCGGGTCGGTGATACACGTTGGCACGTCGATGCCGCGGGCCGCTGAGGCGAACACGATGGCGACGAAAAAGACAAGCAACAGTACGGCACTTAGGCCCAGTGCCAGGGCTTCACTTTTATCCATAGGTTACTGCCTCGAAAGGACTTCGAAATACATGGAGAACCAGAGAGTTGCGAAGAAGAGGATCAGCAGAACAAAGAAAGCGGTGGCACCCCTCGGAACGAAGGATGCATCGTCAATCTCCTCGACCGTCTCATCCGTTGGCGTTTGCGTTTCCATAGCAAGAAGGCGTACGTGCACGGAGGGAAAGGTAAACGGTGTAAAGATAGTTACATCGGGCGGCTCCTGCGCTGATGTGTATCAACCAAGGTATAAACCTGTATGAAATGAAACAAGCCTAAAACGCCCCAGCTCAACTTTTGGCGTCAGGCTCGTGCTGGGCCGCTGAGCATGCGGCGCAGGCGCTTGCGGTCGCGCAGCCAGATGCGGCGCCCGCTGGTACGGATGAGGTTGCGGGTTTTCAGGTCGGTCAGCGTCCGTACGGTCGTCTCGGTGGCTGCTCCAACGTGCGAGGCCAGATCCTGGCGGCTGAGGGAGAGCGCGACCGCCCCGTCGGCATCTCTCCCATGGCGGGCCTCCAGCGTAAGGAGCGTATCGGCCACGCGCTGGGCAACGGTATGCTGGGAAAGGCTCAGCAGTTGATGCTCGTGCCCGCGCACCTGGGAGCTGAGGGCACGGAGCAAGCGGAGCGACAGGTTGGGGGCCTGGCGTAGCACGGCTACGAAGTCATCGCGCGGAATGAAGCGGGTGCGGACGTGGGCAAGCGCTTCGGCCGTGGCCCCATGGGGGGCACGGCCGAGCACCGCGTGGTGGCCGAGCAGCTGGCCCGGCTGTACCAAGCGGACGATGTGCACGCCTCCCTCATCGGTGGTTTTGAACACCTTGACGGTACCGCTGCACAACTCGTAGACCCCGGCGGCTCCCTGGCCTTGATGAAAAATGAAGTCGCCTTGCCCAAAGTCAACGGCCGAGCTCCGCTGCCTGAGGCGTTGCACGGCTTCTCCTGCATCTTCGGCGTCGAGAAGGCGCGTGGGGGGCGTCCCGTTGGTAGAAAGAGAAGAAGACGTGCGCATAATGGACTCCGTGGCGGTGGGCGATGAACAGGAATCCGCGTGAGGGGCGCGGGGGGTCATGCTCCAAGAAACAACAGGTGCGCGCCTGGGCCTACCCGTAGCCTCCCGATCCCGTGGTGGGGGCTTCCACTACACCGGCTGCTCCGTTCACTAACCCGTTGCTTTTTAAGCACTCCCGTAAACCAACGAAGCGCTCGGCCAGAAGCCAATCAGCGGGACGGATCCATCAAACATTTCGCGTAGCAGGGGCGGGGTCACGGACGCACCGTGAGGCGTTGCCCGGGCCGGATGCGAGTACCGGATATTCCATTCCACTGCTGCAGGTTACGCACGCTTACCCCGTGGCGGTTGGCAATGCCACCCAGCGTGTCGCCGCTGCGCACGCGGTACACGATGTAATCAGGAGCGCTGCCATCGCGGTGGATGGTCAGGGTCTGTCCCGGCCGGATGCGGGTGCCGGCAAGGCTGTTCCACTGCTGCAGCGCGCTGACGGAGACGCCGTGCCGGTTGGCGATCTGCCCCAGGGTATCCCCGCGGCGTACGGTATACTGGAGCGGTTCGGCAGGGGGGGTGTCGGTGTAGAGCTCCAGCTGTTGCCCGGCGCGGATGCGATTGCCCGAGAGGCTATTCCATGACCGAAGACTGGCCACCGATACGCCGTGCCGCTGCGCGATCCCTCCGAGGGTGTCGCCTCGCCGGACGTGGTACACGATGCGCGTTTCGGACGTCGCAGGTTCAGACGCTGCAGTTTCGGCGGTGGACCGGGAGTCCTCTTCTGCTGGGGCTGCTCCTGCATCCGAGGCGTCTGTGGAACGGGTCGTCTCGCCGCCAGAGCCCTCGGGGGCTTCGGGGGGCGTAGGGCGCACCGAGCGCTCATCCGCTGCGCGAACCACGGGCGGCTGTTGCTCGCTGCGCTGCTGTGCCTCGCGCGCGCCTCGATAGGGTGCGATGGGACGTACGAGCCGTGAACCATATTGCACGGATAGGGGGGATGCATCGGCAATGCCGGGGCCGTCGTAGTTCTGTACTGGTACCACGAGGCGCTGCCCTGGGTGGATGGTCGTGGCGTTCAGGTTGTTGACGCGCATCAGTTGCCGCACCGACACCCCGTAACGATTGGCGATACGCCCCAGCACGTCCCCACGCCGTACCACATGCTCACTGACGGGCTTCTTCTTCGCATCGGGCAGGGCTTCGTAGGCCGCAGCAAACGTGGCGTACGTGCCCTGCGGAAGGCGTACCATGTAGCCGTTTTCGGTAGGCGGCAGCGTGGCCCGGCGCAGCTCGGGGTTCAGTGCGCGCACCACCGCGGGCTGTGTGCCAGCCATCTCAGCGATTTCGCGCAGCGATAGCATGCCTTGCACGGGCACATGGTCGTAGGCGTAGCGCGCACCGGGGGGGTGAGGAGGCACATCAAAGGCTTCGGGGTTGGACGCAACCATTGACGTGGCGATAAACATGGGCACGTAGTTGCGCGTCTCGCGCGGCAGGTAGTCGTAAATGTCCCAGTACGTAGGCTGCGCATCACGGCCCGCATACCCGGCCCGGCGCATGGCTCCCCGCACCCGACCAGTTCCCGCGTTGTACGCCGCCAGCACCAGATGCCAGTCTCCAAAGGTATCGTAAAGGTCGCGCAGGTGGCGCGCTGCGGCGTACGTAGCCTTCTCGGGGTCCATGCGTTCATCCACCCAGGGGTTGATGTCCAGGTCGTACAGCCGCCCCGTGCCCGGCATGAACTGCCACATCCCCACGGCTCCAGCCCAGCTGCGGGCGCGAGGGTTCAGGGCGCTCTCTACCAGCGACAGGTACTTCATCTCGTCTGGCACGCCTTCCTCTGCCAGGATCTGCTCAATCATGGGAAAGTAGGTGTCGGCCCGCTCCAGCCAGGCTGGGACGAGCGTATCTTTGCGATCCAGCAGAAACTGAGTCGAGCGCTGCGTCAGGCGGTTTTGCGTCATAGGGACCGACGCTTCGCGGAGCAGCCCCTCGGGAAACTCCACGTTGTTCAAGAGGGGATCCTCCAGGAGGTCAAGCGCAGCAAACATATCCTCCCGCAGGGCGAAAATGCCACCGCGGGGGAGGCTCAGTTCGGGATCTGGGGTGCCGTAGAACGCTTCATGCTCGTGCACGAGGGTACGGTAGAGCTCCCGAAAGCGGCGGTGGGCCAGGGCTTCGGGGCGTTTGGAGAGGCGGCGGAGTTCGTCCATCGCTTCCTGCAGCAGCGTATCGGTTGCGGCTTCGTCGTCGCGCAGCTGTGCGATCAGGATGTTCGACTGCTGCCGGTACAGATCGGCGATGCGCCGCACCAACTGTTGCTCGCTCAAGGAATCGCTGCGGGAGCGGTCGAGCATGGCCAACCGCTCCTCGTCCAGCATGGTCAGCGGTATGGGCGCTGGCGGAAGGTGTTGCGCCCGGTCAATAGTTGGCGAAGAGAGCGATTGACCGGCTGCAGGAGGGGCGGCCCACAGCAAGCCAGCCGCCAGGCAGGCGGCAACGGCAAGGGGGAGGAAGCGCGACACAGGAGGGCAGGGCTGATGAAGAGATGGACTACGCAAAGCGTTACTTTACGCATCACTTAACGATAGGGACTGCAGGGGTATTGTGCAACCATGCACAAACCAGACCAACGCCCTGCAGGACGGCGATTCGCGCTTCGCCGGGTCCTCGACAGGAGGACTATCCGCTCGGCCGTTACGATTCGACCGCTGGTCGGTACGGGGCATGCCCCGCTGTACCTACAGCGGGATGTTGCCGTGCTTCTTCCGCGGGTTGTTCACGACCTTGTTTTTGAGCATCTCCAGCCCTCGAATGAGCTTCTGGCGCGTCTGCCCGGGGGCCACGACGTCGTCCACATAGCCCCGTTCGGCCGCAATGTACGGGTTGGCAAACTTCTCCCGGTAGTAGTCAATGAACTTCTCCTTTTTCGCCTCTGGGTCGTCGGCCTCGGCCAGTTGCTTGCGGTAGATGATCTCCACCGCACCTTTCGGTCCCATGACGGCAATTTCTGCCATCGGCCAGGCGAAGTTTAAGTCGCCGCCGATATGCTTGGAGTTCATCACGTCGTAGGCGCCACCGTAGGCCTTCCGGGTAATGACCGTCATCTTAGGCACCGTGGCTTCAGCAAAGGCATACAGCAGCTTGGCCCCATGCTTGATGATGCCGCGCCACTCCTGCTCGGTGCCGGGAAGGAAGCCGGGGACGTCTTCAAACACCACCAGGGGAATGTTGAAGGCGTCGCAGAAGCGCACAAACCGAGCACCCTTCAGGGAGGAGTCGATGTCGAGCACACCAGCCAGCACAGCGGGCTGATTCGCCACGATACCCACCGAGCGCCCGCCGAGGTGCGCAAACCCCACGAGAATGTTGGCAGCATAGTCAGCGTGGATCTCGTAGAACGAGTCGGGGTCGACCACGCGGTTTACTACCGCACGCATATCGTAGGGTTTGTTGGGATTGTCCGGGACGATGGTATTGAGGGTGTCGTCGGGATCCGGGTCCGCGTCAGGGACGGCGACCCGCGGCGGGGGGTCCTCGCAGTTCTGGGGGATGTACTGGAGCAGCTCGCGGATGCGCAGCAGGCAGTCGACGTCGTTCTGGCAGGTGACGTGCGAGACACCGCTTTTGGAGGCGTGGGTGAGCGCGCCGCCCAGGTCTTCACTGGTCACCTCCTCTTGCGTTACCGTCTTCACCACATGCGGCCCCGTCACGAACATGTAGCTGGAGCCCTGCACCATATACACGAAGTCGGTGATGGCCGGGCTATACACGGCGCCGCCCGCACAGGGCCCCATGACGGCCGAGATCTGCGGGATGACGCCGGAGGCCATCGTGTTGAGGTGAAAGATGTCTGCATAGCCGCCGAGCGACACCACGCCCTCCTGAATGCGCGCGCCGCCGGAGTCGTTCAGCCCGATGAGCGGGGCGCCGTTCTCCATGGCCAGCTCCATGATCTTGACGATCTTCTCGGCGTGCGCCTGCCCGAGGGAACCGCCAAACACAGTGAAGTCCTGGCTGAAAACGTATACCAGGCGGTCGTCAATGGTACCGTAACCCGTCACGACCCCGTCGCCGTAGGGCCGCCGCTCATCCAGGCCAAAGTCGGTGGCCTGATGGCGGACGAACATGCCAATCTCCTCAAAGGAGTCATCGTCCAGAAGGATGTCGAGGCGCTCACGGGCCGTCAGCTTGTCTTTCTCGTGCTGGCGATCGATACGTTGCTGGCCGCCGCCGAGGCGGGCCTCTTCACGTAAGGCTTCCAGCGCGGTGAGGGGCTCAGGGGTATCAGGCATAGATACAGCGAGATTCGGGAGATTGAACGGACCCCCTAAGATGCTCAATTTCCTGCCGTAAGTCCAGCCCTTGACAAGGGCCTCGTTACGCCCTATGCTTAGGTAGTGAATTATCTGTGCATATTAATGGCAAAAAAGTGGTTGCCGCCCCTACGTAGATTCTCTCGCCCGAGGCGCCCTCTATTGTTTTGCTAAACGTTATGCTGCTAACCGTGCGTGCAATAGAGGACGCCACGCCTGCAGCTGCACAGCCTCGACGCGCTCAAGCGACGCACGGTCGACCCGGCCCCATTCTCGGGCGCACGGTTGGCGTCCTTCATTTCAACCGAAACCGAGAGGTAAGCAATGGCCAACACGTACGAGGAAGCCTACCGACAGTCGATCGAAGATCCTGAAGGGTTTTGGGGCAAGGTGGCAGCCAATGTGCATTGGTATGAAAAATGGGACACGGTCCTTGACGATTCCCATAAGCCCTTCTACCGCTGGTTTGTGGGCGGCAAACTCAACACCTGTTACAATGCCCTGGACCTCCACGTCGATCGGGGACGAGGCGATAAGCTCGCCCTGATCTACGACAGCCCCGTGACCGGCACCATCAAAAAGTACAGCTATGCGGAGCTCCGCGACGAGGTCGCTACTTTCGCCGGCGTACTGGCCGGGCAAGGGGTAACGAAGGGCGACCGGGTTATCATCTACATGCCCATGATCCCTGAGGCTGCCATTGCGATGCTCGCCTGCGCCCGCATCGGGGCCATCCACTCGGTGGTCTTCGGGGGGTTCGCCGCCAAGGAACTGGCCACCCGCATCGACGATGCCGAACCGAAAGTTATCGTCTCTGCGTCTTGTGGCATCGAACGCTCTCGGATCATCGAGTACAAGCCGTTGCTGGATGAGGCCATCGCCTTATCCGACGCCAAGCCGGAGAAATGCATCATTTTTCAACGCCCTCAGGGGACGGCTTCCCTTGTCGAAGGCCGCGACGCGGAGTGGACCACCCTGATGGCCTCGGCAGAACCCGTAGCCTGCGTTCCCCTGGCAGCGACGGATCCGCTGTACATCCTGTACACCTCGGGCACCACCGGGGAGCCAAAGGGCGTGGTTCGGGATAACGGCGGGCATGCGGTGGCGCTGAAGTGGACGATGAAGGCCATCTACGACATCGACGAAGACGACGTCTGGTGGACGGCTTCGGATGTGGGCTGGGTCGTAGGCCATTCCTACATCGTATATGGGCCGCTACTCAAGGGCTGCACCACCATCATGTTTGAAGGCAAGCCGGTGGGTACGCCCGACGCCGGTGTGTTCTGGCGGGTCATTGCCGCACATGACGTGAAGTGCATGTTCACCGCCCCAACGGCTTATCGGGCCATCAAGCGGGAAGACCCGCAAGGTGCGTTGATCAAGGACTATGACCTGTCGCATTTCGAGATCCTCTTCTTGGCGGGCGAGCGGTCGGATCCCGATACGATTCAGTGGTCAGAAAGAAACCTCGGTGTCCCTGTCATTGATAACTACTGGCAGACCGAAACTGGCTGGGCTACGGCCGCCAACTGCATGGGGCTGCATCACTTCCCGGTCAAGTATGGCTCTGCCACCAAGGCGGCCCCGGGGTCAGACGTCCGGGTCTTGGATCCCCATGGCCAGGAGAGGGCGCCGGGGCAGATCGGTGCGCTGGTGGTGAAACTGCCGCTCCCCCCGGGTACCCTGCTCACCTTGTACAAAGCAGACGGGCGCTTCAAGGAAGCCTACCTGGAGGAGTTTCCGGGCTTCTACAAAACGGGAGACGCTGGCTATATCGACGAGGAGGGCTACATCTATGTTATGGCACGGACCGACGACATCATCAATGTTGCTGGTCACCGGTTGTCTACAGGCGCCATCGAAGAAGTCCTGGCCGATCATCCGGACGTGGCCGAGTGCGCTGTGGTGGGGGTCGCGGATAAACTCAAGGGCGAGGTGCCGGTGGGCTTCCTGGTGCTCAATGCCGGCAGCGAGCGTGATGCCCAGGAGATTATCGCCGAGGTGATCCAGATGGTGCGCGACCGCATCGGCCCTGTGGTTTCCTTCAAGAAGGCTGCCGTGGTGGATCGGCTGCCCAAAACCCGCTCGGGTAAGACGCTACGCGGAACCATTCGGAAGATCGCCAACAACCAAGCCTACAACGTCCCGGCCACCATTGGGAACCCAGCGATCCTTGGGGAAATGGCCGAAGCGCTTGAGGAGATCGGACTGGGTGAGGCCCGAGACGCATAAGTCCAGCGGCAGCCGCCCGCTGACTCATTCAAACGCAGCCCCTCTGCCGCGTATGGGCAGAACGTCTCTGGCGCTTACAAGCTATGTGTTCTGCCGAAAACGCGCTTCAATCAGATCTGTGAAGAGCACGGCCGGGTCGCTGTAGATGTTGACGCTGTGGGCGCGGAAGACATCGCTTGCAATAATCTGCGAGGCCTCCGCCCAGGAGTCTACGTCGTCCAGCCGCTGCAGGACGGTGTGGTACGTTTCGGGAGAGCCCTGAAAGAGGGTCTCCACAAAAAAGTCGCGGTGCTTGGCGGCTTTCTTGCCCAAGAGGCGACGCTCCAGGGGGGCGATGGGCTCGGTGCGCTCGGTCTCGGCGTCCCGCTGCGCCGATGCGGCGCGCGAGGCGTCACCGCGGGCCGGGGCAAACTGCTGCCAGCGCGGCCGCTCGCTCTTTTCCTCTTGAGGCAAGGCCTCTGCGTTTTTGGTGGCGGTGCTCCGCTGAAAGCGCTGCCAGAGTGGTGTTGGCTCGGTATCTTCTGGTGGCGCAGGGCTCGGCTTCGGCTCTGGACCCTGCGGGGGCGCGTCCGAGGCTGGAACGCCGCTGTCCGGGGCCGCTTCGGCCGACGTCTCTTGTGCTGGGGCTTCCACGGGGTCGTCGGCTGAGGGGCCATCTGGAGCTGGCGGCTCTATACGGCCATGCGTATCAGCGGCTGCAGGAACCGTGGTTTCGGAGGTTGGCTCTGCAGCAGCGCGCGCGTCATCCGCTGCAGGCCCGGGGTCATCCGCTGCAGGCCCGAGGCGAGGCGCCCGGGGCGCTTGCGGCGCGGTCGGCTGCTGCTCGTCGCGGGACGGCTGTGGGGCAGGTGACACCTCCGTCACCTCTTCAGGAGCAGATGAGGGAGGAGGGGAAGAGGGGGCGGCCTCTTCGGGGAGATCGGCCTCGGAGGAAAAAAGCGCGTCGTCTGTGGGAGGGAGAGGGGGCATCCGGCGGGGCTGCTCCAGTACAGCGCGTAACCCCTCCTGGGTAAAGTGCTCCCGTTCCGTGCCGCGGAGGCGCTCGGCCAGGTGCTCCATCGTCTTGTCCTCAAAGGCTGCACAGAGCAGGGCCGTGGGCACCGGCGGATGGTCCTGGTTCACCAGCGCGTACAGCGCAAACAGCGGGGCAAAGTGATCGGCCCAGTCCCCGGGGGCGTAGGTCTCGGTCTGGATGCGGTCGGCCGGGCGCAGGACGGCCGCCAGCCGCTCGCGGTCGACGCCCTGCTGCAGGTCGCCGTCCACCTCATCACGCAGCGCATCACGCAGGTAGGCATACGGTGCAAAGTAGGCCATGCGCTGCAGCACGGTGCCTGCCGAAAGGGTGGTGCGCGTCCCCTGAAACACGAAGTTGAGCAGGGTCGGCACCGGCCGGATAAGGTAGGAGAGCAGTTGCCGGATCACCTGTTGCGTGGTGGGGCTCCACTTGTCCTCCGGGACCTGCCCGTGGGCGGCCAGTGCATGGACGAACGCCTTCCGGGCCGGCTGCACATCGGGGTGCTGCGCATCAAACCAGGGCAGGCTCAACTGCCGCGTCTCCATCTCTGCCCGGTGCGTCAGCGTCTGCTCCAAGAAGTGGCAGATGGCCGCCGGCATTCCTTCAGCAGCGAGGGCGCTGGGGCGATACGCTTGTTCCGCAGGAAATGCTGCTAAGAGGTGCGTATGAAGGGAGGCTGTGGCCGCACGCAGCATAGAAACCAGGGAGGAGCGTCAGCAGGAAGGGGCACGAATAGCACCGCGCAATACTGTCGGTTCGCGAATGAACTATGGCAAACGGATGTTCCTGTGAGCACCCCGTAGCCGGGCATCAGAGGAAGTCCTTAGCCGCCCGGCGTTGCGCCTCCCCCCATCAGGTAGAGGCCCAGCCCGATCAGCACCAGGGCCAGCCCCACTTGTAACCGCTCGGGGGCGATGCGCTGCGCCGCGTACCATCCCGCTATCGTACCGATGAGCAGCGGCACGCCCACGAGTACGGCGAGCCCCCAGTCGATGGCACCGTGCAGCGCGTACCCTGCCGTGGCCATCCCCGAGATGAAGATGGACTGCACCTGCGCCAGGGCCACGGCCATCAGCATAGGTACGCCCAGCACCACCAGGAGGGGGACGGCCAGCACCGGGCCGCCTACGCCCAGCAGGCCGCCTGGGAGCCCTACGCCCAGGCCCACGAGCGCTAACACGCCCCAGCCACGCCAAGTGGCCAGGTGTAGCCGTTGGTCTGGCGCCAACGCCCGCCGTTGCCGGTAAAGGATGAGGCCTCCGGTGAGGAGCACAAAGAGCCCAAGCAGGACGGCAAACGTGCCGGCGTCCAGCCACGTGTTGATCTGCGCGCCGCTAAAGGCCCCTACCACGGACGAGAGGCTGAGCACCAGCGCGGCCTGCCCGGCGACCGTCCCGCTCAGTTGCCCTGAGCGCAGGTAGCCCAGGCTCCCGACTACGCCCGTTGCGATGAACGTAGCGCTGGCTGTGCCCGCTACTGTCGATGGGTCCAGCGGCAGCAGGGCAAACAGTGCGATGGTCACGAAGATACCGCCGGGCCCAATAGTGGTGATGCACACCCCCCCTACGAGCGCAATGGCAATTAAGAGCAGCGCAAGGCCAAGGCCAATTTCCAGTCCCATGTTGGTCTCCAGCCCATGAGGGAAAGCAGGCATGCATTACGAGAGCATCCCACCGAAGATGGCCTCCAGCACGCCACGGCCCGAGTTGATGGCGATATAAGCAGAGAACAGCACAAGGATGATGTTGGCCAGGTTCAGCTTCCATGTGTTGGTCTGTGGCCCCATCACCTTCTGGTCGTTCACCGCCCAGAAGAGCAAGGCTGCAGTAACAGGTAGCCCAAAGACGCCATTGTAGGCGGGAAACAGCGTAACCATTTCCACGACGCTCAACCCGGTGACGTAAGCGACAAGCGGAGAGAACATACCGATGCCGATACTGCCGGCGAAGATCAGCTTGAACGCCGAGCTGGAGCCGTCTTCATGGTCAATATCCAGCGCCTCCAGAATCATGAATGGCACCGTCCACATGATCGGCACGATGCTGTTGAAGGCTGCCGCGATCACGCCCAGCAAGAACACGATCATGGCCCACTGCCCAAGGACAATCTCCAGGGCCTCGCCGGGGGCGACAAACGACGACAGCTCCGTGTAACCGGCTGGGCGCAGCACAGCGGCTGCCACAATGATGATGGCCAGGGTGATTAAGCCTCCCACCGTGTACCCCATCGCCAGGTCGGTCCGCATCATGCGCACGTGCTTCTGGTCGTTCCACCCCTTGCGTCGTACGAGAATAGACTCCAGAAAGAAGTTGGGCCACAAAGCCGTCGTGCCCAGGATGGCCGCGCCCAGCACCATCGCACCTACGTCAGGGATCGCGGGGATAAACCCAGCGGCAATGTCAGGTACAGAGGGGCCGCTTGCGCCCGCCACAATCAGGTAAAGGATCAGCAGCAAGAACATCATGGCCGTCATCACCTTCTCCACGTGGTCGTAATTCAATATGCCGACAAAGATGGCACACAGGCCCGTAACCACCGCAAGGGGCTGCCACGTGAGCGCCCCATCAGTCAGTACCTCAATGCTTTTCCCTACAGCAGCCGTCAGCGCAAGCGTCCAGGCGATACACCCAATCGACAGGAAGAGGGCAATAATAAGGGCGCCGTTCTTACCCAACTTGCGCCGGATGAAGGCCATCAAGGTGTCCCCAAAGATGCCGAGGCGCGCGCTCATGTCCTGGGCCATAAAACCCAGCAGCACGGCGCCGATTACGGCCCAGATCAACACATAGCCATACTCAACCCCCGCCTGCGTCGCAATGAAAATAGACCCCGAGCCAAAATAACTCGCGACCATAACGAACGACAGTCCATACCTGTCGAAAAAGTTTGCTACCAAATCTCTCATTTTTTATATTCAGATATACTTAATAAAGAATCGCAAAGAGCCCTACGGGTCAGCGCGATCCGTACTCACAGGGGGTGCTCAGCCATGAATAGAAACCGGGTGGGTGAGATGAGATAACCGTTGCATCCTACAAAATCCCCCGGCTGTAGTAAACACTCCTGTGTAAACTATGGGGAAAGAATGGGTAGGGAAAGAGTGGTATCCCGCACTTGGTCTATTTGCCCAAACTTACCCGTAGATAGTGTCGCGTGCTTCTTAGCGTACACCGTCTGCTTAGCGTACACCGTCTGCTTAGCGTACACCGTCCATCACGGGATGCCACTGAAGCGACTGGCGGCGGTCGGCTACGGTGTATCCTCCGCAGGGGGAAGGCTGCCGCTGTCGCCGGTAGACTTGGGAAAGGTACGCGCTACCAGCAGTGCTGCCGCATCTGCTTTTTTGCGATTGTATTCGAACGTCAAGCCCTGGTAGCGAAAGAGGTCGACGATCGTGCCGATGAAGCAGAGGCCAGCGGTGAGGAGGTAGACCAGGCCTATCAGGATCTGCTCCAGTGCAAACCGATGAATACCGGCAAACCCAGCAAACCCGATGAGCGCCAGGCCGAGGGTCAGGTTTGGGTTGCGCCGGCGCTGCCGGTAGATGTGGGCAAACTGCTCTGCCTGCTCGTCGCTCATCTCCTTCATAAGGCGGGCCACATAAACCTGCTCTTCACCTTCCAGCTCGGGGATGAATTTAAGCACGCGCGACATAGGGAAGCAGATTAGGCGGTGGGTGACGGGGGCGTGCGTGCAGCTTCATGGACCAGCTGGCCGATGCGTGCGCCCAGGATTACCACGGTTGGGCCTGCTAACGGATGCAGGGCCCAGGAGGCCGCCCAGGCTCCTTGCAGAACGTGCGCCACAGCGCGGCCCAGCCCACAGCCCGGGCAGAAGGTCGCGCCCATGAGGTCAAGCGGGCAGAGGCGGAGCAGCGGAGGGGCCGTAGGATCGGTAGCGGCGAGCACAGCGAGCGCAGTCGCCCAGAGGTACGCCTCCGGCGATAGGGTACGAATCAGGTGGTGGAGCCGATGGATCATGCGCGTGGCGACTGGTCTGGAGCCTCGGGGGAGGCCTTCTGAGCCTCCTGCAGCTGTGCCCGTAGTCGGTCGTGCTGCTCCAGCAGCGTGTCGCAGTGCTGGCGCACAGTGTCGTACTTATCCTGCAGCACCTTGTGCTCGGCCTCCAGGTGGCGGTACTCCTGCAACTGCTCGCGCGCAGCGGCCAGCTCAGCCTGCATCACGTCCGCGTCGCTGACGCCGTCTTTTAAGGCGCGGTAGCGGCGGTAGAGGAGGAGCAGTGCCCCCAGCAGCACGGCGGAGAGGAGCGCCAGCGCGAGGGTGAGGCCGTCGGGGGTTGTGCCCGGAGCGGCCGGCTCAGCGGCTGCATCGGAGGGGTCCTCAGCGGGGGCGGCATCTGTGCTGGGCGCTACATCCGTGGGGGCTTCGAGGGCATCATCCGATGGAGGCGGGGACGTCTCTGGCGTTGCCGGCGCTTCGTCCGGGCTGGTGTCCGGGGCGGCCCCCGTCTCTGCCGGTGCTGCATCCGCGATGGAGGCCTCCGGCGCGGGGTCGAAAAACAGCCTGCGTAGCTCCGCAGCGGCATCGTCGGGGGCGGGGGCCACTGACATCGCGCCCGTCTGTACCACATCAAACTTGAGCTGGCCTTCCTGTGCGCTGTAGCTCCAGTAGATGGCGTCGTCTGGCGTGCTCGCGTACAAGAAGTACAGCACCCGGGCCGATTGCGTACGGGGAAAGGTGATGTCGGTGCGGCCTCGGGCGCTCAGGGTATCCCGAAAGGATATCGCCGCCGGATCGCGCGGGTATTCATCGCGGTCGATAAACCGTGGCTGGATGCGTCCTGTTACGCTGGGGTCAACGGCCTCTTCCAGCACCACCACCGCCGTGCCTTCCGGCAGCAGGTTGCCCTGGTGAACCAGGCGAAAAGGGACCTCCTGCGCAGCGGCGGGCGCTACAAGGCAGGTGGCCAGCACCAGGCCCAGCACCAGGCCCAGCACCAGCGCGAGGGGCTGTCGCGTGATGAGGATCGAACGCGAAGCAGTCATAAAGCAAACAGGCCGATGAGGCAGTGAGATCACCCTATAAGGAAGCAGTTGGCCGCGACAATCGCCACCGGCGACCGGCTAAAATGGTGCGAAAGTGGAGGCGCCGCCTTCATGCAGCTTTCCAAGATAGGCCGTACGTCACCTGTAGATTGCAAGCGCACGCCATGGGCCCCATGCAGCCTTGGTTGAAATTAGAAACGGGGCAAGGGCACCTTTTCAATGATTCACCACACCAAACGTCTCATACAGCAAAGAACCGCCAGGTCACAAACCAAAGGTAGCACGCCCACCGATAAATCGCCAGGCGCGGTCCGCATGGCTGGCGAGCCCGCTCCGAGCGCTGGCCTCCGGCGGAAGTAAGCTGTCAGTAGCGTTGACGGTTGGAATAGGCTTTTTCCGGAGTTGTACATGGGTCAGGGCTACAAGGCCCATGTGGTGCCCGGCGTGCGCCAAGGCCCGAACAGGAGAGATGCGCAGAAAAAAAGGGTGGCCCCGGTATCAGGGACCACCCTTTTGGTATGACCGCGACTTGCTCAGCCTTACGCAATCGTGATCGCATTATCCAGGTACACATCCTGGATCGCGTTCAGGATCTCCACGCCGTCCTTCAGCGGGCGCTGGAACGCCTTGCGGCCCGAGATGAGGCCCGTGCCGCCGGCGCGCTTGTTAATGACCGCGGTGCGCACGGCTTGCTGCTTGTCGTTCTTGCCGGAAGCGCCGCCGGAGTTGATCAGCCCGGCGCGGCCCATGTAGCAGTTGGCCACCTGGTAGCGCGTCAGGTCGATGGGATGGTCCGTGGCCAGCTCCGTATAGATGCGCTCATCGAGCTTGCCATAGCTGGAGTCGCCCGTGTTGAGCGCGCGGTAGCCGCCGTTCAGCGTCGGCTGCTTCTGCTTGATGATATCCGCCTCGATGGTTACGCCGAGGTGGTTGGCCTGCCCGGTCAGGTCTGCGCTGGCTTCGTAGTTCTTGCCGTCGATGGTGAAGTCCGAGTTGCGCACGTAGCACCAGAGCACGGTAAACATGCCCAGTTCGTGGGCCAGGGCAAAAGCCTCGGAGACTTCCTGCAGCTGACGGTTCGAGTTTTCTGCCCCGAAGTACACCGTAGCGCCTACGCCCAGGCAGCCCATGTCGAAGGCGTCTTCGATACGGGCGAAGAGAATCTGGTCGTACGTGTTGGGGTAGGAGAGCAGCTCGTTGTGGTTAAACTTCAGCAAGAAGGGGATCTTGTGGGCGTATTTCCGCGCGACCGATCCCAGGACGCCGTAGGTGCTGGCAATGGCGTTGCAGCCGCCTTCAATGGCAAGCTCCACGATGTGCTCGGGGTCGAAGTAGCGTGGGTTCTTGGCAAACGAGGCCCCGGCGGAGTGCTCGATGCCCTGGTCCACCGGCAAAATCGAGAGGTAGCCCGTGCCCCCGAGGCGCCCATGATTGAAGAGCGATTGCATGGCGCGCAGCACGCGGGGGCTCCGGTCGGAGTCCCGCCACACGCGATCCACAAAGTCGGGGCCGGGCAGGTGCAAGTGTTCTTTGGGGATGGTCTGACAGGTGTGCTCCAGCAGTTTTCCTGCCTCATCGCCCAAAATATCGACAGTACGTGACGTGGCAACCTCAGCCATAAGTAGTTCCTCCGTGATCTGCGGTAAAGGTAACGGGCTCCATACCGTTCAGTAGATTGATTATACCTGTAACATACAAAAGATTCTTTCATGAAATAGGGGCCGGACCGATGTGTGCCGTAACGATGCTACGCGGACGATTTCGATCCTTTCAAGAAACACAACCAGCGCCAGCCTCCATTACGTCCCCGCCGGTACTCCCAGCGCCTCGGGCACACCGGCGGGGTCATGCAGATGGTCCCCCAGCAGGCGCGCCAGCAGCGGCGCCATCAACAGCCCCTTCGACCCCAACCCGGTGAACGCCCACACCCGGGGCGCATCGGGGAGGGGCGCCAGAACCGGCCGGTTGTGCTGCCCGGCGTAGACCCGCACGCCGGTCACGGCATCGCGGATGGTGGCCTCGGCGAGGGCCGGCACCAGGCGTTGGGTCTTCCGGAGAATCTGCTGGGTGGCGTCGCCGGTCGGGTCCAGCGTAGTGAACTGGTGCTCGTAGGAGCTGCCGAGGATGAGGGTGCGGCGCGCGTCGTCGGTGGAAACGGGCACCGCGTAGCCCGACCCGGCGACGGGGGGCAACTGGTCGGTGGTGGGGCCAGCAGGAAGGCGCACGCGGAGGGTCTGGCCCTTCACGCCCCGCAGGTCCAGCGCATCCAGCGCCGGATGGCCGACCCCGCCGTACCCCAGGGCCAGCACCACATGCCCGGCCTGCAGCTGCTCGCCATGGTCGAGCGTGACCGAAGCGTGCGTATCGGTGCTGCGCCAGGCCGAGACGTGTTGCCCCGAAATAACGGTGGCGCCCTGCCGGGCCGCCGCATCCAGCACGCGCTGCACGAAGGAAGGCACCATCACGGCGCCGCCGGTACGGACCCAGAGCGCGCCGGCCGGGGCGGCGACGGACGGGTACTGCCCCGCGACCGCCTCGGGCGATAGAAACATCAGATGCTCGGGGAATTCCGCCGCCCGCTCCCGAAACACCGCCGCCTGCCCATCCTCCACCACCGGGCGCAGCACACCGCGGTCGTCAAACAGGTCTTCAGCCTCGGCCCGTGCAACGGCCGCTCGAACGGCAGCCAGCGCGTCCGCCAGCTGCCAGACCGGGCGGGCCTTGCGTCCCATGAACGGATTGACGAGGCCGGCCGCTGCCCCAGAGGCCCCCGCGGCGGCGCCTACCGCATCGATCACCAGGACCTCACGGCTGCGGCTCAGCTCCAGTGCTGCGCACGCACCGGCCAGACCGGCGCCAACGATGACAACCTCAGGCGACGTAGACATGTGGAGCGGACTGTGGGGTTCGTGTAAGGTGTGGGGCGTGCAGAAACTAACGACGGGCCTGGCATATTGTGTAATGCGACGCTACCCCATTACAGTCATTCGTGTTCTCCGTTCTTGATTCTCATCGCCCATGGCTCCTGTACTGATTGTAGGTGGCGGCACCATCGGGCTGTCGATCGGCTGGCGGCTGGCGCGCACCGGACGTGCGGTGGTCGTGTTCGACCGCGCCGAAGCCGGGCGCGGCACCTCGTGGCTGGCGGCCGGCATGCTGGCCCCGGATGCCGAGCTGCAGTTTGAAGAGCTGGAGCTGTACGCTTTTAACCGAGAGAGCCTCGACCGGTGGCCTCGGTTTGCGGAGGAGTTGGAGGCCGATGCCGGGCAGTCGGTGGACTACCGCGACGAGGGCACCCTCATCGTGGCCGACGACCGCGACAGCGCTGAGGCGCTCCGTCGGCTCTACGATTTCCAGCGCGAGCACGACCTGAACGTCGACTGGCTGACCGGCGAGGAAGCCCGCGAGATTGAGCCCTTTCTGGCGCCCCGCCTGTCGGCGGCGATCCATGCGCCGTTTGATCATCAGGTGGACAACCGCAAGCTCATTGAAGCGCTGAAGGTGGCCCTGCAAAACGCCGGGGGTACGCTGCGCGAGCACACGCCGGTTGAACGGATCGCGCCGGACGAGGAGGCGCCGGCGGTGGTGTTGGGCGACGGCACCCGCGTCGACGGATCGGCGGTGGTGCTGGCCGCCGGGCCCTGGTCGCGCGGGGTGAAGGGGCTGGAGCGCGCCCATCGCCCACCCGTCCGCCCGGTGAAAGGGCAAATGCTGCAGTTGCAAATGGAGCTTCCGTTTGACCTACAGCATGTGGTGCGGGGGCCTGATGCCTACCTCGCGCCCAAATCTAACGGCCGCCTGCTGGTCGGCGCCACCAGCGAAGAGATGGGGTTTGATACCCAGGTCACCGCTGGGGGCCTGTACGATGTCCTGGAAGGCGGGTGGGACATCGTGCCTGGCATCTACGACCTGCCCGTCACAGAAACATGGGCGGGACTGCGGCCCAGCACGCGGGACCATGCGCCCCTTATCGGGCGCTCGGCAGCCCCGGGCGTTGTCTTTGCTACGGGGCATTACCGGCACGGCGTGCTCCTGACGCCCATCACAGCCGAGGAGGTGGCACATCTGCTGCGTACTGGAGAAACCTCCCCCTGGATCGAGCCGTTTTCTCCTCAGCGTTTTACTTCATCAACCGCGGCCTCTGCATGAGCGTATCCGAAGCAGAAATCGCACTCATCCTCAACGGCGACGCCACCACGCTTCCTGAAGGTGCTACCGTAGCCGATGCGCTGCGGGCCGAGGGCCTCGATCCGAACGACGCCCGCGGCATTGCGGTGGCCGTCAATGCCGAAGTGATCCGCAAAGAAGCCTGGACGACCACGGCGCTCGACGCCGGTGATGACGTCGAGATCGTGACGGCCTCGCAGGGCGGCTAAAGGCCCATCCCTGAGGCCCATCCCTGAGGCCCAAGCCGCTCGCCCCTCTTCTCCTTTCTGTGTCCCTGTGTAGATGGCTGCTCGCTCTGCTTCTGCTACCGCTACCCGCAAACCGGCATCCGACGCTCCCGAGGCTCCCGAACCCCTCGTCATTGGTGATCTGACGCTTTCCTCCCGGGTGCTGCTCGGTACCAGCGGCTACCCCAACCCGCAGGTCATGCTGGATGCGATGGAGGCCTCAGGCACCGAGTTGGTGACCGTAGCCATCCGGCGGGTCAACGTGCGGGATGCATCAGAGGAAAGCCTCCTCGGCCTGCTGCAGCAGCAGGGGTATCAGCTCCTGCCGAATACCGCCGGCTGCTACACCGCCCGCGAGGCGGTGCTGGTCGCGCAACTCGCCCGCGAGGCCCTCGGTACCGATTACATCAAGCTTGAGGTTATTGGGGATGATGAAACCTTGATTCCTGACGTCGAGCAGCTGCTCAAGGCCGCCAAGACGCTGGTGGACGATGGCTTTCAGGTGCTGGCCTATGCTAACGACGACCCCATCACCTGTCAGAAGCTGGCCGGGATGGGCTGTGCGGCCGTGATGCCGCTGGGCTCGCCTATCGGCAGCGGCATGGGCCTCGTAAACCCGTACAACCTGCGCCTCATCCGCGAGCTCGTCCCCGACACGCCGCTGCTGGTCGACGCTGGCATTGGCACGGCCAGCGATGCTGCCTTGGCCATGGAGTTGGGCTACGATGGTATCCTGCTGAACACGGCCGTGTCGAAGGCGAAGCACCCAGTGGCCATGGCCCGGGCCATCCGGCACGCCGTGCAGGCCGGGCGGTTGGCCCATGCCGCGGGCCGTATTCCGCGGCGCTTGTACGCCGACGCCTCCTCTCCCGCCACTGGACGCGTAGGTACCCGATCGCCATGAATCGACCCGTGACGCCATCGCTACCGCGCCTGGTGCTCATTGGCGAGGCCTTCACCACGCCGGCACAGGCGGACCGCCTCCTGGCGGCGGTGGGCGCAGGCATCAACTGGGTACATCTGCGGGCGCACGAGGCGTCAACGGATCGCTTCCGGCGCGCAGCGCGCGGACTTGTGCCGTGGCTGCGGGCAGCTTCCCCTTCGGTGCTCGTATCCATCAACAGCCGCTTGCCGGTAGCGCGTGAGTTGCGCACGGGGTTTCACACCGGCGCCGAGGGCCCCTCGCTGCGCGTGGCGCGGCTGCGTCTGGGGGCGGCCCCGCCGCTGGGCTACTCCGCCCACGCTGCTGCGGAAGCCTCCACGGCGGTGCGCGCAGGCGCCACCTACGTGTTCCTCAGCCCTATCTTCCCCACATCGTCCAAGCCCGGGCATCCCGGGGTCGGCCTGCAGGCGCTGGCCGATGTGGTAGCGCATGTGGCTCCTGCGCCCGTGTATGCTCTCGGTGGGATCACCCCGGCGCGCATCGCAACTTGCCTGGAGGCCGGGGCGTACGGCGTCGCGGTGCTATCGGGCATCCTGCACGCCAACGATGCCGCGGCCGCTGCACGCCGCTACCTGCAGGCACTTGCCGACGCCTCCCCCATGGCGTCCTGACGCCCCTGTTCTCACCCCGCTGTTCTTACACCACCGCACGTGCACTATGGCCACGCTTCCTATCGGACTCACCATTGCCTCCAGCGACTCGGGCGGCGGTGCTGGCATTCAGGCCGACCTCAAAGCTATGCAGGCCACCGGCATCTTTGCGACGTCGGTACTGGTGGCCTCTACCGCCCAAAACACCCACACCGTATCGGACGTCCATGCCTTCCCGCTGACGCACATCACAGCCCAGCTGGATGCCATCGCGGAAGACCTCTTCCCGGACGCCGTCAAAACAGGCATGCTCTTCTCTCGGGAAATTGTAGAGCTGGTGGCGGCAAAGGTGGAGGAGCACGGGTTTCACCCGCTGGTGGTGGACCCCGTGATGATCTCGAAGTCGGGCCACACGCTCTTGCAAGACGAGGCCATTACCGCTGTGAAGGAGCGCCTGCTGCCGCTGGCCACGCTGGTGACGCCCAATGCCCACGAGGCGGCGCGATTGGCCGACATGGAGCACGTGACCACAATGGCAGAGGCGAAGGAAGCCGCGCGCCGCATCTACGCGCTGGGCCCGGCGGCGGTGCTGGTCAAGGGCGGGCACCTGAAGGACGGCGATGAGGCGGTCGATGTACTGTTCGATGGCGATGTATTTCGGGTGTTTACTGCCGAACGCATCGACACGCCGCATACGCACGGGACAGGGTGTACCTATGCCTCGGCTATTGCAGCGCACCTGGCGCAGAACGCTGAACTACCGGCTGCCGTGGAAGCTGCCAAGGCGTACGTTACCGACGCCATTCGCGATGGCCTGGACCTCGGGCAGGGCCATGGCCCGACCGACCACTTTTACTTCCTCGACTCCCGCCGGCCGACGCCCGCAACAGATTAACCGCATGTTCACGTGCGCTGGAATCCTACCGGGGCTACGTTGGTTTTCCTATTTCCGCACGACGTGCCCGTAGCTCAGATGGATCAGAGCGGCTGACTACGGATCAGCAGGTCGGGGGTTCGAGTCCTCCCGGGCACGCTTTCAACGCCTCGCTTCCCATTACGGGAAGTGGGGCTTTGTTCGTTTCTGGCAGGGTCTAAGAACCGCTGGCGGTTTTTGCCGCACGCTGTTTGGTTTCTCGTTCCGTCCGTCTCGGGCGCAACGCACGCCCAGGGCCGTCCCGTCTCGGCGTGGTTCAGGTACACGGCATGAAAGCGGAGGCCCTATTTGGGGCCAACTTCTGATTCAACCCGAGACCCCGTATGGATCCTCGATCAAGTCGAGGATGACTGGGTGGGGACAACGGAGGTTGAGCTACATGCACTGCCGGCTGGATCGGATGCGAATGGCAGCATGATAACACA
>JAAAOI010000160.1 GCA_009908945.1 Bacteroidota bacterium | reverse complement strand
GGGACGGACGCGACGAGGACCAGTGGGGACGGACGTGACGAGGACCAGTGGGGCGGGTGTGAGGCGACCGATCCTTGACGCCCCTCCCCATCACAGCAGGCTGGGGATGTCCTGCTCCTCCGCCAGGTTGGCGCGGCGGAAGTAGAGGGTGATGAAGGCAGCGATGACCACGATGAACAGCGAGTAGAGGACCGGAATCAAGATCGCCTGGTCGAGTGCCGCGCCAGAGAAACTGAGGATCACGATACCAATGGCCAGCGGACCGTTCTGGATGCCCGTCTCGAGCCCCACGGTGCGAGCGTTCATCGGGTGCAGGCGGAGCAGCTTCGCGATCCCATACGCGATGAAAATGCCAATGGGCCCGAGCATGATCGGGACGAAGTAGACGTTCCACGGCGTGGTGAGCAGCAACTCCCAGTTGCGCGGCACCCAGGTGACAATCAGGAAGAGGATCACAAAAACACCGAAGACACCCCCCATCAGCTCCAGCACCGCGCCCACGTTGGCGTTCTTGCTGCGGACCCACATGGCGATGGTCACCGGCACAAGCAGGATAACCAGCGTCACGATGATGTTCTGGATGGGGATCTCCGCCCCCTCGGCTACCAGCCCTGCGCCGTAGATGCTCAGCGCCAATGGCGTCATCACAAGCGCGAAGAGCGTCGAGTTGGTGGTCATCAACACGCTCAGCGCGAGGTTGCCCTTCGAGAAGTAGGTGAAGATGTTGGAGGTGGTGCCACCCGGCACGGAGCCCATCAAAAGCGCCCCCACGGCCACCCACGCCGGAAGGTTCAACGTCAGCACCATGAGGAAGGCGATCAGCGGCATGATGGCGAACTGGGTCACAAAACCGATGACCAGGCCTGTCGGCTTCTTGATGGCCGAGAGGAAGTCGCGCGGGGTTAGCGAGGCGCCCATCCCGAACATGATCAGGAAGAGCAGCGCCACGAGCATGATCTGCTCAAACTCCGTCACCACCGCAGCGTCGGGCACGTCCGCCAACTCCGGTACGTCCTGGAGGGTGGCTACAACGATCTCATCGAATGTATTGCTCATGGGCTACTTCCTCGGGTCGCCGACGACGGATTCAGGGGTGAAGCCAAACTGTTCGTCGGGCAGCTCGGCGCGGAGGTCCTTGCGGAGGATCTTGCCAACGAGGCTCTTCGGCAGGTCGTCCCGGTACTCGACGCTCTTCGGGACTTTGTAGGCGGCCAGGTGCGTGCGGCAGTGGGCGATGATCTCCTCGGCGGTCGGGGCGGGGTCTTCGGCCACGACGTAGGCGCGGACCTGCTCGCCGCTCTTTGCGTCGGGCACGCCAATGACGGCAGCCTCCGCGATGCCCTCCAACTGCGTCATAACATCTTCCACTTCGTTTGGGAAGACGTTGAAGCCGGAGACCAGAATCATGTCCTTCTTGCGGTCGACGATGGTGAAGTAGCCATCCGCATCCATCACCCCGATGTCGCCCGTGTGGAGCCACCCGTTTCGCAGGACGCCCTCGTTGGCCTCAGGGCGTTGCCAGTAGCCCTTCATGACCTGCGGTCCGCGGGCGACGATCTCGCCCGGTGTGCCGGGTGGGACGGGCGCGCCGGTTTCGTCTACGATCCGCATCTCGGTGGAAGGGACGGGAATGCCGATGGTGCCATCGCGAATCTCCCCAGCCAGTGGGTTGAAGGAGAGCACCGGAGACGCCTCGGTAAGGCCGTAGCCCTCGACGATCTCGGTGCCGGTCACCGCGCGCCACCGCTCGGCCACCGCGGTGTGAAGGGCCATGCCACCGGCGGCGGACGCTCGCAGGTGGTCCGGCGGGTATTCCAGAAACCAGCGCTCCTTCAACAACGCGCTGAAGAGGGTATTGACGCCGGTCATCCAGGTGATGCGGTAGTTCTCAAACGCCCGCTTGAGGTTGCTCGGAGGGCGGGGGGAGGGAATAAGGATGTTGCGCGCGCCGACGTCGAAGAAGCCGAGCAGGTTAACGGTGAAGGCGAAGACGTGGTACAGCGGCAATGCCGTCAGGACGACCTCCTGACCCGGGCGGATGTTGGCCTCGCCGATCATGTCGATCATCTGCCGCGTGTTCGACAGCAGGTTGCCGTGCGTCAGCGTAGCCCCTTTCGAGACGCCCGTCGTACCGCCGGTGTACTGGAGCGCGGCCAGCGCATCGTGGCCAAGCTCGTCCGTGTAGGCCGCTACGTTTACGCCGCGGTCGATGGCTTTCCGCCCGACCGCAAGCGCCTGCTTGAAGGGCGTGTGCTCGATAGCGATGGTAGGAATCGAGCGGTCCCAGTAGCGCTGCACGATCCGGATGATGCCTGCAATGAGCGACGGGAAGAAGGCCTCGATCTTGACGGTGATGACCTGCTTGATGTCTGTTTTGGGGAGAACCTCCGGGAGGCGATCGGCAAACATGTCGATGATGACGAGCACCCGCGCACCGGAATCGGCGTACTGGTGGGTCATCTCCGAGGCGGTGTAGAGGGGGTTTGTGTTGACGAGCACGCCGCCGGCCTTAAACACGCCGAACGCTGCAATGGGGTAGCTGAGGCAATTG
>JAAAOI010000188.1 GCA_009908945.1 Bacteroidota bacterium | reverse complement strand
GGTCTTCAGCCGGTACACGTCCCGCAGGTAATCCTTCACCATGCGCTTAGCGCTGAAGGCGTGGGGGAGCGTCTTCATGGCCTCGCGCATGCGGGCAATCCAAGCGCGAGGATAGCCTGTGGCGTCGCGGTCGTAGAACTCGGGGATGACGTGTTCTTCCAGTGTTGTGTACAGGGCCTCGGCGTCCGCCCGGTCTTGCTCCTCCGGGGGGCGCGCATCCTTGAGGTCGCCCGTCGCCTCGGGGCCAATCACCCAGCCGTTGTTCCCGTTGTAGCCCTCGGGCCACCATCCATCAGCGATGGACAGGTTTAAGCCGCCGTGTGCAGAAATCTTTTGACCGCTGGTGCCGCTGGCTTCGTACGGCCGGCGAGGGTTATTCAGCCAGATATCGCAACCGGAGACGAGCATGCGCCCGATCTCCATGTTGTAGTTTTCCAGAAAGAGCAGGTGGCCCTGGATGTCCGGATGTTCGGTCATCTCGATGATTTGCTGGATGAACCGCTTGCCGCCTTCGTCCTCTGGGTGGGCTTTGCCGGCGTAAAGAATTTGCAGCGGCCGGTCGCTATCGGCAAAGAGTTGGGCCGCGCGGTCGACATCGGTGAAGAGGAGGGGCGCCCGCTTGTACGTAGCAAAGCGACGTGCGAACCCAATCGTAAGCGCGTCTGGGTTGGGTGTGAAGGGCTGAGTAAGCGACTGCGAGGCATTGTATTGTGCTGCGAAGTCAAGCAGGAGCCCGCGTAGCGTGCTGCGGTAGTGCCACAATCCCTCATCCGAGATGTCGTCAAGCTGTGCCCAAAATGCTGGGTCATCGCGTCGGGCCAGCCAGTTGCCGAGGCGCTGGGAAAGAAAGGCCCGCGCGTGCGGGGCCGTCCAGGTTGGGAGATGAACGCCGTTGGTGACATGGCCGATGGGGACCTCCTCCAGCGGCCGCTTCGGGTACATCTCGTGCCACTGCTGCCGGGCCACATGGCCGTTGAGCTTGGAGACCCCGTTGGCCTCGCGCGCCAGCTTCAGTCCCAGCACCGTCATGGTAAACGGGCTGTCGGCTTGGTCGGGGTTGGCCCGGCCGTACGCCAGAAGCTCGTCCGTTGAAAGGCCCAGTTGCTGGCGAAAATGCCGCATCTGCCGGTTAAAGGGTTGGGCCTTGAAGCGGTCGTGCCCAGCCGGGACGGGGGTGTGCGTGGTAAACACGCAGCGCTGCCGTACCCTGGCCTCCGCATCGGCACGCGTCCGCCCCTGCACGAGCTCTTCGCGCAGCAACTCGAGCGTCAGGAACGCACAGTGGCCTTCGTTTAGATGGTACACATCCGTCTCCACGTCCAGCGCCCGCAGGAGCCGAAGGCCACCGATACCGAGGATAATCTCTTGCTGCAAGCGCACGAAGTTGCCGCCCTGGTACAACCTCCGCGTCAGGCCGCGCAGCTCTTCTGGGTTGGCCTCGAGATCTGAATCAAGGAGGTAGAGGTCGGTACGGCCGAGGGGGAGATGCCAGGCTTGTAGCTCCAGCGGTTGCTCGCCCAGGTGTACCGTCACCGTGAGCGGATCGCCCGCGGCATCGGTAGCCCGCGTCAGCGGGTGCTCGTCAGGATCGATGGCTACGTGTTCGTCCTGCTGCCACCCTTGGTCGTCGAAGGACTGCCGGAAGTAGCCATCCCGGAGGAGCAGCCCCACCGCGGTGAAGGGAATCCCGAGGTCGGATGCGGTTTTGGCATGGTCGCCCGCCAGGATGCCGAGACCGCCCGAGTACAACGGCAAGCTTTCGTGCAGGCCAAACTCCATACAGAAATAGCTGGTACGGGGGGCGTCCTGGGCCTCTGGCGTACCTTCCATATACTGCGTAAATGTATCGTACACCTCATCCACATCACGCACGAAGCTGGGGTCCTTAAGAACCGCCTCGTCGGCAGCACTCAGGGCGGCTTTGGGGTTGCGGCGGTGGGCAGTAAAGACGTCAGCATTGAGCCGCCGGAAGAGGTCTTGTGCTTCCGGATTCCAGCTCCACCAGAGGTTGGCGGCCAGAGCTTCAAGTTTAGTGCGGGTCGTCATTGCAGGGCGTCCGGATAAGGAAAAGGGATGACATATAGCACAGAAAGGTCGTGTACCGACACTTCAGAAGCAAACATCCTGGCGAAAGTAGGTCCTGCAGCGGCCTGATTGCCGGTGCTGCATCGATTTGAGCGCGGTGGTAGCGCTTCTATGAAATTCCCGTATACACGCGTGGTTTATCGCTTCGGCCCGAACAGAAAGCGGCTCACCTTGAGCGCCGCGGCCCGGGGGGCGATGCGCCCGACGATACCGCCGACGGCGTTACGCCATCCGCTGATGTGGCTGCGCTTGCCGCTACGCAGGGCGCGCAGTCCATCCTGCGCGACGTCCTCCGGGGTGGATTGCGGGCCGAGGATGTCCGTTGGTGCGCCGGAGCGCTCATGAAACGCGGTTTGCGTGCTTCCAGGGGAGAGACAGGTAACCGTAATACCCCTTGGGGCATACTCCTCGTGCAGCGCTTCGGAAAAGTTTAGGACAAACGCTTTGCTTGCGCCATACGCAGCAAAGAAGGGCAGCGGCTGATACGCTGCCGTAGAGGCTACGTTGAGAATGCCACCCCGGCCAGCGTCCAACATGGCAGGCAGGCAGAGCCGGGTAAGGCTCACAAGGTTGGTGACGTTGAGCGTAAGCATGGCCTCGTAGGTAGCTACGTCCTCGGCCTCAAATGCCCCCTTTTTTCCGAATCCCGCATTGTTGATGAGTACGGTAGGCGCGAAGCCATCGGCCTGTACCCGGTCGAAGAGCACGGTGGCTGCGCCGGGCTGCGCGAGGTCC
This sequence comes from Bacteroidota bacterium, assembly GCA_009908945.1. Lineage (GTDB taxonomy): Bacteria > Bacteroidota > Rhodothermia > Rhodothermales > Salinibacteraceae > Tc-Br11-B2g6-7. The sequence goes on along the minus strand of JAAAOI010000188.1, from coordinate 12,727 downwards.
TGCGGGTAAATGACGGTGTGCGCCCCGTGCGCGCTGGCGGCCTGCGCGACGTTCTGCAAACGGTCTTCAGCGCGTGCCGTAAGTAAGAGGGTGACGGTAGGATCCGCGAGCTGCTCGGCCATAGCAGCCCCGATACCCCGTGAGGCGCCCGTCAAAAGGATGGTCTGGTGCTTTAGCGTATCCATACGTAGAGGTAATCCGCGAGTTGCTCGGCCATAGCAGCCCCGATACCCCGTGAGGCGCCCGTCAAAAGGATGGTCTGGTGCTTTAGCGTATCCATACGTAGAGGTAAGCTGAACGAAAGCGCGGGGGGTAGCGTAAAGCGTCTGTGCACCCGGGGCCGGCAGAGCGCCGCCGGGTACCCCTTTCAATACGGGAGCCACGGGAAAGGTCGTCGGCCCGCCACCGTCTCACATCTTTTTGCCCAGTCAGCGTACGCCATGGCCGATCGTAAGCAGGATACCGGTGTGCGCGGGGCGCAGACCGTGGACGTGCTCTGGGCGCAACTGGTGCGGGCGCTGCACCGCGTCTATCCCGGTGAGGCACGCCTCATGGCGCAGTGGCTGTTGGAAGAGGCGACCGGCATTTCGCGCATGCAACGCGTCGTGCATCCCAAACGCCCCATCCGGGCGCCGGCGCGAGCCCAGCTCGAGGCGATGCTCCAGCGCACCCTATCCGGCGAGCCGTTGCAGTACGTGGTCGGCTACGCTAACTTTCGGGGCCTGCGCCTTTCGGTGACGCCCGATGTGCTCATTCCGCGCCCCGAGACCGAACAACTGGTCGAGCAGGCGCTGGAGCGGCTACCGGCGACGCCAAGCGTGCGCGTGCTTGACGTAGGCACCGGCAGCGGCTGCATTGCGCTGGCCCTGAAGCACGAGCGGCCGGAGGCCACGGTCGTTGGCTGCGACGTCAGTCAGGCAGCCCTCCGTGTGGCGCGGTCGAACGCGGATCAGTGCGGCCTCCCGGTTACGTTTGTGCAAGCCGATATGCGCCAGCCCGATATGCACGAGCGTACGGACGGGCCGTTTGATATGGTGATTTCCAACCCCCCGTACGTGACGATGGATGAGGCGCCGAGCCTGCCGGATCGGGTGCGGGCGCATGAGCCTGCGGTGGCGCTCTTTGCCGAAGATGAGCCCCTGCAGTATTATCGCGCGCTGGCGCAGCAGGCCGGGCGCCTGCTCCGTCCGGCAGGGCAGGTGCTGGTGGAAATCAACGAGGCCTACGGGGCGGCCGTGATGGCCTGTTTTCGGGATCACGGCCTCTCCGAGGTGCTGCTGCAACAGGATTATGCGGGGCGCGACCGGTTCGTTGCCGCACGGCGCTCCGGTGGAGCACCCGCTCAACCATACACCTCCGCCACTGCGCGATGACTCATGGCGTGCAACCGGGCCGTTTCGGCTGGGGAGTGGGCGTATCCCCCGGACAGTAGCATGGTGAGGGGGAGGTTGGCCTCACGAACGGCCTGCACCACGCAGCGATCGCGGGCATACAGCCCCGCCTCCGAGAGCGCCAGGCGGCCAAACCGATCCCCCCGCACGACGTCGATGCCCGCCAGGTAAAACACAATGTCGGGCATGGCATCAGCGATAACGCCCGACAACCGCTCGTTGAGCTTCGCAAGGTAGGCTGCGTCTTCTGTTGCATCGGGCAACCCGATGTCGACCGTCGATGGAGGCTTCCGAAATGGATAGTTTTTGGCGCCGTGCATCGAGAGCGTGTAGGCTACATCGTCGCCTTCGAAGATTGCTGCAGTGCCGTTGCCCTGATGCACGTCCAGGTCAATGACGAGCGCGCGCCGAATCCACCGGGCCCGCTCCAGCACCCGGATGGCTACCGCCACGTCGTTCAGCACGCAGAACCCCTCGCCATGCCCGGGAAAGGCGTGATGCGTGCCCCCCGCCAGGTTGCCGGCGACGCCATCCTCCAGCGCCATCAGCGCTGCGTTGATGGTGCCTTGCACAGCCAGCCGCGACCGGACCACCAGCGTTTTCGACCACGGAAAGCCCATCTTGCGAACCTCCTGCCGGTCCAGGGTGCCCGCGGCCAGCCGCGAAAGATAGTCCGGCGTGTGTACATACAGCAAGTCCGACCAGTCGACCTGCCGTGGGGCGATGACGTCGGAGGGCCGCAAGAGCCCTTCCCGCAGCAGCAAGTCGTGCAAAAGGGCAAACTTGGTCATCGGGAACGGATGACGCTCCGGAAGCGGCACTACATATCCCTCAGCGTAACTGACGCGCATCCCCTACCCGCAAATCCGTTAAGAACCGGCTACTCCCTATACGGCTACTCCTCGGGCGCTACGAATTCTTCCCACGACTGCTCCGTATATGCTTCCGTTGCGATGTAGCGCAGCACATTCAGAAAGTCATCGCGCTCCACAAACCCGGGCACGTGGGTGATGTAGTCGCCCTCCGGGGTAAGGAAGGCGACGGTGGGGACGCCCTGCGCGCCCAGCAGATAGGCCATGCGCTGCATGGTAAAACGCTCGCCCGCAAACGTGACGTCGCGGTCTGTAGCGTCAAAGTCTAAGCGTGTGGCGGCAAAGTGCTGTTCGAGATAGGCTTGCACCTCGTCGTCCGCATACACCTCACGCTCCAACCGACGACACCAGCCGCACCACTCGGCATAGACATCGACTAAGAAGAACTGATCGTCTTCCGCAGCCTGCGCCTGTGCTTCCTCAAAGGCCTGCCACGCAGGGGCAGAAAGATCTGGATCGGAAAAGGCCTGCCCGTGCACAGGAGGTGCGAGCACAAAAAGCAATAGCAGTGTGGATGCAAACCCGATAAGGTGAGGCACAGGCAGGGGCTGGTTATGAAGCGGACACGCGGGAGGATAGATGCCCCGGCTAACCCATAGGTTTCGCATGCCAGCGAAAACCGCGAAAGCCCCCGTGTAAAAGAAAAAGCCCCGACCGGTACAGGACCGATCAGGGCTGTCTGAGGCGCGCGGTGATGGTGTTAATCCATTCCTTCCACTTCATTGTGGCTGCCGCCGCGATGCACGCTACCACCACCGTTATCGCTATCGGCTGTGAGAGCAGAGGCATCCTGCGTTTCAATGGTGATTTCGTTCGCGGCAGGGTCGAGGTCGGGCCCCATTACATCGGAGGAGCAGCCGGTCAGACCAATCATAAACACGAGCGCGAGTGCAGATGCTACGGAGGTAAAAAACTTGGCCATGGGAGCGATGGTGGCTTAGGTGATAGGTGGTGTGATGGGTATGCTATCCACACACTAAGATGGTAAACAGTCATTACGCACGGGGGCGCCTTCGTACCCAAGACACTGTTGCCTTTGATTGACGCCGACACAATCTTTGAGATTAAAACGAGTAATATTTATACTCCTTAAGATTAATCCATATATATCGCTGCCGATACTACCGGCAGCCTTGGTCGAAGTGGCATCTCAGCTCGAGAGTCCCTACGTTTAACCGACTCATCGAAAGAGGTCTATCGCCCGTCATGCCAGGTACGCCACGTTTTCTTTCCGATGGCCCTCAAGATCAACCGTGGACCCTGTGGAGGGTCGCGGTCGCGCTGGTGGTTGCGCTCCTGCTCGTACCTGCTGCTTCTGCGGTTGCAGACCCGGTGCCTGTAGAAGAGAGGCCGGTAGATCCGGATCGCCAGACGCCAATCTGGAATGAAGCGGGTACGCCGTTCTTTTTTAAGCACTTTACGCCGCAAGAGTATCAGCACTTTCCTCAGAACTGGGCGGTAACGCAGGACCACCGAGGCGTGATTTATGCGGCCAACCAGGAGGGTGTGCTGGAGTTCGATGGCAGCACGTGGCGACGTGTCTCATCGCTCACAAACACGGCTGTGGTTTCCCTGGCCGTAGCTCCAGACAACACCGTATTTGTGGGCGGCAACGGTGATCTCGGGTACCTGGACTCTGACTCCTTAACCACGCTGGCTTACGTATCCCTTGCGGAGTATGTACCGGAGCGACATCTCAACTTCGACGAGATCTGGAAAACCCATGTTGTTGATGATGCTACGTATTTCCAAGGCCGGCACCGCCTGTTTCGCTGGGATGGCGAGGAGATGGAGGTGCTCACGACGGAGACCATCTTCCACACATCGTTCAGTGTAAATGGACGCGTACTTGTGAACGAGCAGGGCGTCGGATTGCAGGAGGTGCGGGACGGCCAACTGCAGCTCCTTCCCGGAGGCGCCCAGTTTGCCTCAACCGGGATCCACATGATTGACGCAGTGGAGGATACGGACGAGCTTATGATTGCCACGCGTCAGGGTCTGTATATCCACGATGGCGCCGGCGTGGAGGCCCTGTCCTCGTCCGCTGATTCGTTCCTCCGGGAAAGCCGCCTGTACCACGGCACACAGATCGATGGGGGGCTATATGCCCTCGCTACCCTCGGCGGCGGGGTCGGGCTGATCGACCGGGAGGGAAACCTGCTGTACCAGCTACACGAGGGTAACGGCCTGCCCGATAATTGGATTAACTTTGTCTTTCAGGATCAGCAGGGAGGCCTGTGGCTGGCCCTTAATAACCGCGGGCTGGTGCGCGTGGATTTGCCGGCACAGGTAACGACGTTTACGGCCGATGACGGCCTTCGGGGAACTGTCAATCGCGTACTCCGATTCGCCGGAAAGCTGTATGTGGGGACCAGCACGGGGCTTTTTGTACTGAATCAGTCATCTTCGCCCGGCCTGGATTCCCCGCTGATGTTTGAGCGAGTTGATGAGGTGCCGAGTGTCGCCGTATGGAGCCTGATGGCCACGGAGAACCTTTTATGGATAGCTACTGATAATGGGCTGTTTTCGCTCCGGGAAAACTCTGATGCGGTAAAGGTGATAGAGCAACTGAGGGGCAATGTATATGCACTGAAGCAGTCTGATGCGCGCGAAGGAACGGTGTATGTTGGGTATAGAGATGGTTTAGCCATCTTCAGAGAAACATCAGATGAAGTATGGACGCGTGATCGCTCCATTGCAGCGACGACTGGCAGCATACGCACAGTGCGAGAGACCGACGCCGTGACCGTGTGGTTGGAAGGTGACAGTGGACAAATCGAACGCCTCTCCTTGACCAGGCCTGGCGAACCCGTAGTTCGCGTGCGCGAACGGCGCCCGTTTGATGCGTCGCATGGTCTCCCGCAAGATAATACTGTGCTCGTGGAGTTGCGGGATGAGCTGTACGCGCTGTCTATTGCCGAGGGCTTCTTCAAATACGACAAGGACACCGAGCGGTTTACACGAGATACATCACTAATAGAAGGTAGAAAGGCCGTTTCGGACACCGTGTTTGCACTTGTGGAGGGCCCCTCCAATGATGCCTGGTTAGCTTACAGCGATGGAACGGTGGAGCACCTTTTTCCGGAGAGCGATGACGGTTACACGCGCCATGCCCCCTATGCTTTGCGCTTTGGCAAAAGCACTCCGGTCAACCTCTATGTGGAGGACAGCGGTATCCTCTGGATAGGCTCCGGCGATGAACTGCTGCGGTACGACCCGCACGTGCCAAAGCGGTACGACCGGCCCTTTCCCACGCTGGTGCGGCGGGTTGGTACTGGCGATGGGCAGCGCGTGTACTACGGTGGTGCGCGGACACTGGAGGAGATGCCCACCATCGCGTATTCCGATACGGGCATACGATTCGAGTTCGCAGCCCCTACATTCAATCAGCCCGAAAAAACCGTCTTCCGCTACCGCCTGGCGGGGCTGGAGAATGAGTGGTCGGCATGGACGGATCGTAGCGCCCTTCATCTTTCCAATCTCTGGGAGGGTGAGTATACGCTGCACGTGGAAGCCCGGAACGCCCAAGGGGTGGTCGGTGAAGCGGCAGCGTTCTCGTTTGAAATGCTGCCGCCCTGGTATCGCACCTGGTGGGCGTTTGCGCTCTACGCGGGCGGTGTCGGTATCCTGCTGCTGCTCGGGTACAACTACCGGCAAGCCGTACAAGAGCGCAAGCGGGCAGAGCGGCAGGCCCAGGAGCTTGCCCGGGAGCGGGTCGTCAATGAGCGGCTCCAACAGGCCAACCGCCGCCTTCAGCAGGCCAATGAGGGCCTCAAGCAGGCCAACAAGCTCAAAGATGAGTTTCTGGCCAACACCTCCCATGAACTCCGCACGCCCCTTACCGCGATCCTCGGATTTACCTCGGTGTTGCAGGAAGAGACGGACGACCACCGCGGCGAATTCCTGGAACTCATCGAGATGAATGGGCAGCGCCTCCTCAACACCGTCAACTCGCTGCTCGACATTGCCAAGCTGCGCGCGGGGATGGTGGACATGGAGCGCGCTCCAGTGGCGATGCGCGCCGTATCCGAACGCATCGCGCGGATGCTACAGCCGCTGGCCGAGCAAAAAGGATTGGAAATGCGCGTCCTGCCCGACGCCGACGATGCCGAAGCATTCGTCGACCGCCGGTACCTGGAGCAGATCCTGTTTAACCTGGTTGGCAATGCGATCAAGTTTACGCCCGAGGGGCGCGTTGAGGTTGATGTAGTTGCGCAGGCGCATACGGTGATGCTACAGGTATCTGATACGGGTGTAGGCATTGACGAAGCCTTTCTGCCCCATCTGTTTGAGGAATTCAAACAAGAGTCCTCTGGGCTGGATCGTTCGCACGAAGGCAGCGGTTTGGGGCTCTCTATCACGGCGCGCTTGGTAAATATGATGGAGGGTACCATCGAGGTGGAAAGCGAGAAAGGAGAGGGGACGACCTTTACGGTGGCCTTTCCCCGGGCAAAGGAATCCATGCACACGCCGCCAACAGACTCACAGGCGAAGGCATCGCACGCGTCGGCAGCTGAACCCCCCTCTCAGCAGGCCAGTACGCCAGCCATCCTCGATAGCGATTCCACCCGCTGAGCACTTACCGTTCATGCGCACGCTCCGGCGCGTCGGTCGCCTGTTTTTATTGGTCGCATCCAGCGTCGTGTACTGCGCGGGTGTGCAAGTGGTGGCGTGGTTTTTACCGTCGGAGGCCCAGATCCGGTTTCGCGCACGGTGTCAGCAATACGGCAGCCGCTGGCTCTGCAGGGTAATGGGTATCCGGCGATCCGTCGACCCGGCCATCGCAGAGGTACGCGCCGATCTCATCGTCAGCAACCACATCGGAGCCTTAGATGCTCTCGTGCTTAGCGCCACCCGGCCGGTCACCCTTGTGGCCAATGCTGGCCTCCGCGCGTGGCCCGTCGTGGGCTGGGTGGCACGGCAGATGGGCGTGCTTTTCGTTGAGCGGGGCCGCGCCCGTAACGTAGGCGCGCTCATCGACGCCATGCACGACCGCATGGCTGCTGGCGTCCCCGTGGTGGCGTTCCCCGAGGGTACGACGACGCACGGCGAGACGGTACGCCCGTTCAAGAGCGGTGTCTTTCTCTCCGTTGCAGGCCGCGAGGATGCGCGCGTGCTGCCGGTGTACCTATGGCTCGCGGACGCGGCCGGTGGCGACGCGTCCGAAAGCTCAACGGTCGCCGCGTGGGCCGGTGGTGAGCGATCCTTTGCCGCCTACGGATGGACGCTCCTGGGCCTCCGCCATGCAACCATGCAGGTGCGTGCGGGTAGGCCCCTACCTACTAACTGCATGGGTCGTAAAGCGTTAGCTAAGCGTGCCCACGTTACCGTCCGCGCGCTTTTTGAAACGTACGCCGGTGCTTCCTCTACGAATTCGTGAAGCGCCGCGCTGATCAGCGTCGCTCATTGCTCTCGCGGCGTGCCCTTTTGGTCTGTTCCCGGTTTTCCCTACCCGCCATGTCCGATCGCCGCTACACTGTGCTTCTCCGCCTGGGCCTGCTGCTGGTGGGGCTGTTTATCGGCATTTTAGCGATGCTACTGTACGTCGACCAGGCCCCACCGACGCCACAGGTCGTAGAACGGGTCGAACTGGGCGCCCCGGCCCCCGACGCCCCGGGGCAGGCTGCGCCAGTCGTGGACTCTGCGCAGGCACCCGTGCTGACGGACATCATGACCTTGAACCAGATGTTCAAGAAAGTTGCCAGCCACGTGACGCCCGCGGTGGTGTTTATCGAGGTCGAGAATGCGCCTCGCGGCGGCTCTTCTGATGAGGTCTTCCGGTTCGACGGCCGGGAATCCCCCGACCGGTTCTTCCGCGAGTTTCGACGGCAGAGCGTGGGGAGCGGGGTTGTCATCAGCGCCGAGGGGCACATCATTACCAATCAGCATGTGGTGGGGCGCGCGCAGGCCATTCGCGTAACGCTGGCTGATAAGCGGCAGTACACAGCGGATGTGGTCGGGACCGATGCGTCTACTGATCTGGCGGTCATCAAAGTCGATGCTGACGAGCCGCTGCCTGTGGCGGCCATCGGCAATTCGTCGGACGTGGAAGTGGGCGAGTGGGTGCTTGCGGTCGGCAACCCTTTCCGCTTAACCTCGACCGTTACCGCGGGGATCGTGAGCGCCCTCGGGCGGCAAGTAAACATCATCGACGATGCTTTTCGGATTGAGGACTTCATCCAGACCGACGCGGCCATCAACCCGGGCAACTCGGGCGGCGCCCTCGTCAACCTCGATGGGCAACTGGTCGGCATCAGTACGGCTATTGCTACTGAGAGCGGCTCGTATGAAGGCTACGGTTTTGCGGTCCCGGCCAATCTCATGGTGCGCGTAGCTCAGGATCTGATCGATTATGGAGAGGTGCGCCGAGGCTTTATGGGGGTCGAGATTGCCCCGGTCAACAGTCGTATCGCTCGCGAGCTTGGCCTGGACGAAGTGGCAGGCGTATACATTCAGCGGGTTACCCGCAACGGGGCAGCAGACCTGGCCGGCATCCGCTCGGGGGATGTGGTGATGGCCATCGGGGAGCGCCAGGTAGCAGAACCTAACGAGTTGCAAAGCGCCATCGCACAGTTTCGTCCAGGGGACGCCGTACCGGTGACGGTGCGCCGCGCGGGAGCCGTGCGCCGCCTCACGCTTACGCTGCAGGGCAGCGACAGTCCGGCGTATGCCAGTTGGTTTGACGGCCCTTCGAACGGGCAGAATGACGCTCAGCAGGAGCCCGCTGAGCCAGAGGCCGAGGTCCCGGATGCGCGCATCATCGACTTGCCGGCTTGGGGGCTGGGCCTCCGCGATCTGACGGAGCGCGAGCAGGCCGAGCTCACCTCAAGCGGTGCCTACGTGGCGTTCGTTGAGCGGGGCAGGCGCGCCTCTCGCGGCGGGCTGCCACGCGGTAGCGTCATCACCGCCATCGACGACCAATCCGTTGGGTCTGCTGAAGAGGCGCAGCGCCTGCTCCGTGCGGCTGCCGGGGAGGCGGAGCGCGTGCTGCTACGTGTGGAGCGGGCCGGTGGCATCAGCGCCTTCTACGATATTGAATCTCCTGTGGAGGGGGACTGATCGGGCGCAATTCTTCGCCTGAAGGTGTATGTTTGTCATGTAGTTATCCCGTGGTGCCCTTAGGGTGCATTTAGGCGCGCCTCTTATCGTTTGCTTGCTTTGTTTTTTCGCAGGAAATCCCCACCCATGATCCGATTTCTCACGGCCGGCGAGTCGCATGGCCCCGCGCTTACTGGTATTGTAGAGGGCGTCCCCGCTGGCGTCCCCCTCACCGCCGATGACCTCAACGAGCATCTCGCCCGCCGGTGGCTCGGTTACGGCCGCGGGGGGCGGTCCAAGATTGAGCGCGACAAGGTACGGATTGATTCAGGGGTGCGCTTCTCCAAAACCATGGGCAGCCCGATCGCGCTCCACCTCCCAAACGCCTCACACAAGAAGGACAAGGCGGGCTGGCCGGAAACCATGGCGGTTGAGGGCACGGGTGAGGGCATCGAAAAAGTGACGCTGCCACGCCCCGGCCACGCGGATCTGGTAGGCACCCAAAAGTACGGATTCGATGATATCCGGCCGGTCATCGAACGCTCCTCGGCTCGCGAGACGGCCATGCGCGTGGCCTGCTGCTCTGTGGCTCGGCACCTGTTGCGAGAGCTCGGTATTGAGGTAGGGAGCCACGTCGTGCGGCTGGGGGAAGTAGGGTACGAGGCGCCGGAAGACTGGGCTGAGGCCGTGCAGAAACTCATCGATGCAGGCGGGGCGCGAGCACTCTACGAAGCAGCCGACGCGAGCGAGACGCGCATGCTGCGCGACGACCTCACGGCGGAATGCATCGCGCACATCGAAGCCACCAAAAAAGCGGGTGATTCCCTGGGCGGGCAGTACGAAGTGGTGGTCACCGGTGTGCCCCCGGGCCTCGGCTCGTACGTGCACTGGGAGCATCGCCTGGACGGGCAACTCGGGCACGCCATTATGTCCATTCAGGCCCAGAAGGCGGTGGAGGTAGGCAATGGCATCGCCGGAGCCTACCGCCCGGGCTCACGCATTCACGACCCCATCACCGAAGATGAGGCGGGGCACCTGCGCCGAACGAGCAACAACGCCGGCGGCATCGAAGGGGGGACGTCCAACGGCATGCCGATCATCGTGCGCGGGTTCATGAAGCCCATCCCTACCCTCATCAAACCCCTGGGTACGGTGGACATCGCCAGTCGCGAGCCGCAGCCCACACGCTACGAACGGAGCGACGTGACCAGCGTGCCAGCCGCGTCTACCGTTGCCGAGGCAACCGTAGCCCTCACCATCGCCAACGCCGTGCTTCGGAAGTACGGCGGGGATAGCTTCGCTGAGCTTAGCGACCGCTTCAAACGGGAGACCTCCCGAAGCTGATCGGTCGTAGTTTTTCCGGACGGCGCGTGCGAACAGCTTTGTTACACCGCCGTACGAATCGTTCAAAGGTGCCGCACCCAATGGCGCTGCCTCTGCCCGTTGGCCCGCCGGACCCCTGTGTCAATCGCCTCTTATTGCATGCCCTCTTTCTCTCCCTCACCCTCCACGGACGACTCGGCAACCTCCCACGCGACCACCGGTGGCGCCGGCAGCAGTCCAGGGCAAGACATCCCGGAGAGCGAGCTGCTGCTGAGCCTCTTCGTGCAGCACATGCCTGCGGCCGTAGCCATGGTCGACGCAGAAGACCGCTACGTCATGGTGAGCAGTCGATGGATTGCAGACTTTAACCTCCGAGGCGAAGAGCTCACCGGCGCCTCACATTTCGACTACTTTGAGGACCCGGACGGACACTGGCAGCGGGTGCTGAAGACGGTAAAAGAGGAGCGGGTAGAGCAGGGCGAGGAGGCCCGGCTCGTCCGCACCACAGGGCAACGCTACTGGGTGCGGTGGGAGGTGCGTCCGTGGTACCGGGCCAACGGCGAGCGGGGGGGGAGCATCGTCTTTCTGGAAGACAAAACGGCGCGCAAAGAAGCCGAGGAAGCGCTGCAGGTCTCCAAGAACCTGCTCTCCAGCGTGCTCATTAGCTCCCTGGATGGCATTATGGTTTTCCAGGCCGTACGCGATGAAGCCCACCGCTTGCAGGACCTGGAATGGGTGCTCGTGAACCCGCGAGCGGAAGAGATGCTGGGCTACCCGGCCGAAGAGGTCGTCGGCCGGCGCCTGGAACGGGACGTTGGGGATCCAACCCTCCTTTCGTTGTTCGATGGCCTCGAAGCTGTAACGGAAACCGGCAACCCGCTATCACAGGAAGTCCGCGTGGAGCGCGATGGAGGCGCTGTGCGGTGGTTCCACATCACGGCAGTCCAGGTGGGCGATGGCTTGGCCGTCACCTACCGCGACATCTCGGAGAGTAAGGAGGCCGAGCGTAAGCTGCGCGACAGCGAAGCCCGCTACCGAATGCTGGGCGAAAACATGATGGACCTCGTCTGCCTGCACGATCCGCAAGGCTACTACGAATACGTCAGCCCTTCGGTAAAGCGTATCTTGGGCTACACGCCACAGACGCTGGAAGGCCGCACGCCCTACCCCTTCATACATCCGGACGATGCCGAGCGCCTCCAGAGCGACGACGGGGACGAACTGTTCTCCGGCAGCCCGACCGAAAAGGTAACCTATCGCATGCGCACCTCCGACGATACCTACATCTGGCTGGAAACCAGCACAAAGGTGATCAGCGCTACCGACGGCACCGTCGATAAACTGCTGACCAGCTCGCGTGAGGTGTCGGACCGGGTGCGCGCCGAGCGGGCCATGAGCCGGACCAACCGCGCCTTGGAGCAGCGCAACCGGGAACTGCAAGACTTTGCCTATGTGGCCTCGCATGACTTACAGGAACCGCTCCGCAAGATTCGTGCGTTTGCCGACTTACTGATTGAGGACTTCAACGACGCGCTGGACGACACCGGCCGCTACTACTTGGAGCGTATGCAAGACGGGGCGAAGCGAATGTCGCAGCTCATCTCTGACCTGCTGGACTACTCCCGCATCACGACGCGCGCTCAGCCGTTCGAACCGGTCGATCTAAATGAAGTAATGCGCCATGTTATCTCGGATCTTGAGCTGCGGATCTCCGATGTAGAGGCCAGCATCGACGTTGACGACCTGCCGACGATTGCGGGCGACCAGACCCAGATTCGCCAACTGCTCCAGAACCTTGTGGGGAATGCCTTGAAGTTCTACCGTGAGGACGCCCGCCCGGTGGTGCGTGTCGAGGCTGAAGAGGTGGCCCCCGCCACGGTATCCGAGGATGCACAAGGGCGGTCCGTGCGTATTCGGGTTATCGACAATGGCATCGGCTTTGAAGAAAAATACCTCGACCGCATCTTTACCCCGTTTCAACGCCTGCACAATAGGTCCGCGTACGCAGGTACGGGGATGGGGCTGGCCATTTGCCGCCGCATCGTTGAACGGCACGATGGGCAGATGACGGCCGAAAGCGTACCAGGCGAAGGCTCGACCTTT
>JAAAOI010000266.1 GCA_009908945.1 Bacteroidota bacterium | reverse complement strand
GCAAGTCGATGAGGCGCGCGTTGCGGCTCGTCAGCGAAGCGATACTGACGCCGGCCTCCTGCGCGGTGCGGCGAATCTGGTCGATGGCCTCTTCGGTGCGGCCGGCGTTGATGAGCTCTTGCACCAGCATGAGGCGGAGCTGCTGGCGCTGGCGTGGGTTTTCGGTTTCCTCCAGTTGCTCCAGCAACAGGTCGGCCCGCCGGTCATTCAGCAAGAAGAAGTCCTGGGGGCGCTCGAAGGCTTGCCCGTTCAGGTCGGCCAGCACGTGCACCATCTTTTCCGTGCCCGCCAGCTCTACATCTGCATAAGGATCGGAGGTGGTGGGCTCGTCAGCGGAGGGAGCGGTAGAGCGCGCCAGTACAGCAGGGCGTTCATCAAAACAGAAGTGCTGGGATGGGAAGATCAGGGACGGCGGGCGGCGTCGGTGCTACGGACGACGGCCAGGTCGGAGATGGGCGGTACGATGCTCCGGGCTACCGCCGGGACGCCAGGCCGCGTCTCTACGCGGTCGATCAGGTGGCGGCCGACCTGCGCGCCCTGCCGGATGCCTTCGTCGATGGCCATCGGGTAGTGGATGCCCCCATAGAGCCGGCTGATGGCAGCCTCATTGGAGGCGTCGAAGAACGAGTCGAAGCTCCGCGCGGGTAGCCCGTACTCCACCACCACGGTGTCCCGGTAGGCGAAGGTGTCGCCATAGAGCGCCGTCAGCACTTCGCTGGCCGCCCGTGAGATGACGCTGTGGCCGCTCGTGTATTCGGGAAACGGCGGGGTCTGCAACAGCGGGATCCAGGCCTCGTCGAGGTGCTCATTGATGACCGTCTCGGGGCGGATCAGGCTGCTGCGGTACTTCTCATCCCAGTTGCTGATGAACCCGTCGGCCAGCGCCAGGGCGGTCAGCATGTACGTTTCGGCGGATTCCAGCAGCGAGCGCCCGTCTTGCCGTGCCGCGTTAGCCGCAATGCCGATCCAGTGCGCGCCCGGAGTCATCTGCTTGGTGGCAAACTTGGCGTGCCCGTGCACATGCAGCGTGTACGGGTTGCAGTCCCAAAAGGAGGCGATCTCGCGTTTCTCGCCTTCGACGGTATGGCCGTCGTAGGCCATCACCGCCTGGAGCTCTTCGTAAAAGGCGCTCCCTTCCTCCATGCTGAACGGCACGGGCGGCTCGGGTCGAAACTGATCGGCGGAGTCCAACGTGAAGGGCCGGAGGTGCATCCAGTTGGGCTCGATGCCGTCCATGTACGCCGGAGGCGTCGGCATCCAGCGCCCGGGCTCGTCTTCGCGGACGGTGTAGCTTGACATGCCGCGCGTCTCGCGGTAGAAGTCGCTGTTGGCCCAGGCCAGCACGTGCTCGCCCACCGCCACACCGTACGCCGCGGAGCGCTCGCGCACCGCGCGCGGCAGCCCCAGCGCCTCGATCTGCGCCTCAAGCCAGGTACGCGTGGGGGCCAGGCGGTCGCGGGAGTACATCATCGCCTCCGCCACGGTGAAGAAGGCCTCCAGCCCAGCCAGCGGAAAGTAGTAGGCCTGGTCGGATGCGGGCGCGGGTGGGGCGTCCAGGCCGTTGAGCTGGCCGGCCATCGACCGGTAGGTCGAGTCCATCGGCTGTAGCGCCTCATAGGCCGCCGTTGACGCATAGGCGTAGACGCGGCTCGCCTGCGGGGGGTTGCGGATGTCGTGCACCATCACGTCGGTCATCCCTTTCATGGACGTGTGCAACCACTCGGCTTCACCATCGGGCGGGGCGGAGTCGCCGGGGGCGCAAGCCACGAGGCCACTCCCCAGGAGCAGACCTACCAGCAGCACCGGCAGGAGCGGCGTCCCCCGGGAGAGAGCAAACAGTCGCATAGAGCAAGTCATGATGAGTCGGAGAGCGTTTGATATACAGTCAAGGCGCGCTGTAGTCCATTGGTACTAAGGATCGGTCGGCGGGTTGATCTGGGAATGGGATCGGGGCGCCATCCGCTCTGCAAAGGTATGCGCCGTGTCATGGCGGAGCCGAAGTACCTGCAAGGTGGTGTCGTTGCGGGCGGCCACCAGCAGGCGCCGATCGTCTGCGGTGCGCAGCGCTCGGAGGTACCGCACCTGCCCGGTGAGCACCAGCCCGCTCTCGTGGAGCGGGACGGGCGCGAGGGTGGGCGGGCGGGCATCCTCCTGCGTCTCGTCCTGCATCTGCAGGAGGGCGCCATAGCTGGCATCGTACCGGCCCCGCAGGGGCAGCACATCGTGGAAGTTGCCGGCCAGCAGCACCTCCGGGGAGCCGGTACCGGTCAGGTCGTCGATCATAATGGAGTGCACGGGGGCCATCTGCGCCTCCACCGGGAGCTCCTCCAGCGCAAAGGTGCCCTCGCCCGCGTTGTACGCTACCATCGACGCGAACTGCCGGGCCTCGTTCACCTCGGCCTGTCGGAGGACCGCCCGCGGAAAGATGTCTTCTAATCGGGCATCGGCAAAGTCTGTGTGGGTGGGGTACTGGCTCCGCAGGCCCGGCATGTTTTGCACGAAGCGGTCGCGCCCGTAGAGGGGATAGCTCGTGCCGTCGGCCTTGTAGAAGGTCAGGAGTGCCTCGGTGCGGCCGGTGTTGCCAAAATCATGGCGGTAGAGGCG
>JAAAOI010000182.1 GCA_009908945.1 Bacteroidota bacterium | reverse complement strand
TCGCGTCTTTCGTTCTCACAGACGAAATCCGCTGGGGGTACACCGGCCCGATGGCACTGGTGGAAAACCTGGAGGCCTTTCTACACTTTGAGCAGTTAGAGACTGTTTGGTAACTATCCTACGCGCCGAATGAGCATGCGGATGGCTGCCAGCTGCACCATCGCTTCGCTGACTTCGGGCAGCTGCTCGTAGTCCTTGCTACAGCGGCGGTAGCCCTGCAGCCAGGCAAAGGTTCGCTCGACGATCCATCGCTTCGGCAGAACGGCAAACCCCTGCTGCTCAGGACTCCGCTTGACAATACGCCAGGCCCACCCGAACACCCGTGCGACAAGGCCTGGGGGCGTGCCGCGATAGGCCTCATCAGCAAAGACCACCTGAAGCCGATGCGCATGGCCCGCCAGGCGCTTTAGCAGCCACGGGGCCTGCTGGCTGTCACTTTCGCTGGCCGGATGGACAAGAATAGCCAGTAGAAAGCCCATCGTATCAACGAGAATGTGGCGTTTGCGACCGGTCACTTGTTTTCCTCCGTCATAGCCTCGTGGGCCGCCACACTGCGTCGTTTTAACGCTTTGACTGTCGATGATCGCGATGGTCGCCAGTAGCGACCGAGGGGCTGGGGTGGCGCCCAGCGCGCAGACGCGCGGCGCGGCGGAGCGCACGCAGCATCCGCGTCCACAGTCCGGATCTGATCCAGCGGCGAAAGTGATAGTAGACCGTCTGCCACGGCGGATACGCCACTGGAAGAAAGCGCCACTGACATCCGGTCTTGCTCAGGTAGAGCAGCGCGTTTATGATGTGTCGGGGCGAGTGCTTGCGAAAGGTTTGGCGGGCAAAGAAAAATTTGATACGTTGCCACTGGGCATCTGTCAGATCGGAGGCGTATACCATGCGTTTCTGGGCGTCTTGTGGGGTTGGCACTGCACAAGACGCTGACAGATGCTCATGGGGTCACTGCAGACGCCGACTTACCAAACAGCCTCTAAGTGGTCCTCTCGCGAAGTCATTTAGGCATGTGTGTTTGGGCTAATCCCATACCCACCAAGCAGCATGTGCTTCAAAAGCGCCTGCTCCTGGGGGCGCTTCTTCCAGCGGTAGGGATGCCGGCGGGCGTTCCAGTAGGCCAGCGCCGCGAAGAGTGCTTCTTCGAGTTCTTCAGCGTTCTCGAAGCGACGCCCTTTCAGCGCCAGACTCCGGAGCTGCTTCCACCACGGCTCGATCAGATTCAGCCACGGCGCATACTTCGGCAGAAGCTGAAGCCGGATCTCTGGCCACGCCGAAAGCGCCAGCTTCGTCTCCCGGCTCGTGTGAATCGAGAGGTTATCCTCAATCACGAGCCACCGGTCCAGCGCAGAAATTTCTGCTGGGAAGGTCTCGATCATTCGTTCCAAAAGGTGAATATGGCTCTTCGAGTCGCGGCGTTCGCTTACGTGTATGGCCGCCTCGCCGGTGGCCGGCTCGAAGGCCCCGTGCACCCACAGCTTGCCGCGCCGACCGTAATCGGGCTCGAAGGTCGCCCGCTCGGGGCCGGTCTTCCACTCGGCGCCGGGGTAGGTCTTGGCGGAAATCGGTCCCATCTCGTCGATGCAAATTACGCGTGTTCTTAGCTGCGGGCAGACGTATGCGGCAATGACGGCCCCCTTTTTTCGGCAAACTCAGGGTCGCGCTTCTCAGGGTCACGAAACCAACTCTCTTGGCGTCTCCAACGCAGAGATTTCTGCATCAGTCCTTCCTCGTCCATCCATGTCCAGATCGTCGAATCGGAAAGGTGGACCCCTTCACGCTCAAAGAACGCATCCTGGAGTCGCTCCAGGGTCCACAAAGCGAACGGATACCCAAGTGCCGACGGCTTCTGGAGCGCCAGCCCGATCAGCTCCGAACGCACGGCTTCGCTGTGGGTCCGGGGACGGCCCGAGCGCGGGCGATCCTCCAGCCCGGCAAGGCCCTCTTGGTTGAAACGACCCACCCACTTGGCACCGACCGCGTTGCTCAGCCCGGCGCGTATGCCCGCTGCAGTGGCCGACAGTTCCGGGGCGTCCAGCATCCCGGCAATGATGCGTGCTCGCTGCACCAGGCGGATCGGGGCCGTTTGCGAACGAGCCAGGCGCTGGACTTGCTGCTTTTCCTCCGGCGTGACTCGGCGCAAAAACACACGATTAGACATAGCAGACCTCCCTCGCTCAGGTGAATCGGTTATTGGACACCGCCAAGATACAACATCGCTAAATCAGTTGGCGAGAAAACCACTAAGGCTCACTTATCTCACAGGTATTCATCGCCAACTGCAAATCGGTCCCTCTCCTAAAATCGGTTAAGTCAACATTCTTGTGTAAAGCGGGGCAGTACCTGAGGGTGTAGTGCCCAGGCGGTATGCGTCGCGCAAAGAACGTAGGTAGCAGCTAAATGCCCTTCTCACTCTCAAATGTGAAGAGTAATTACAACCTTGTTCGGTAAGTCTTGGTGGCCCGGTGCTTCGAACGACGCTTTGGTTCCCGTCCTCAGGTGTCCTGCGTCACTCCAGAAGTTCGCATACCATGAAAAGCATCCTTCGCAGAGCCTCAAGAAGCTGAAAGACCGCCTACAAGCACTACTTCGACCAGTTCTCGCCAAAAGAGGCCCTGCGGAAATCTGGAGTCACGGCATGTTGAACAACTATCCACTGCCCCGGCGCATTTTCACGCGATCCGGTAGTTAAACCGAGATCTTTTAGACCGAAGGGGAGGTCCGCTGCCAAGCTATGGATGCAAACGGGCGCCTCCTATGTAAACTGAATGCCGTCGCGCCACACCCTGAACTCACATCATACCGAGGACCACACCATGCGATACGATTTTAAAGGCCACCTGTGTGCTTACTTGTGCGATGACTGCCGTGAAGACCTCTCGGGCGTGACCGTCCGGTTGTACCGCCTCACCGATCCAGCGGAGGCAAGTGAACGCGCGGGAGCACGTGCCAAAGATACGTTCGCCATCCTGTCGCCCGAGCAGGTTGATGCCAAGGCCGACCATCTGATTGCGGAGGGTGAGACCGATGAGCACGGCCGGTTCACCATCTCCCTGTTGCGTGAACAGCAAGAGTACAACGGGGGGGCGTTCGAAATTGATGTGCGCCTTGCTTCGGCGCCCGGGCAGGACGCTGAGGCAGATCCTGTTCAGTTCTCCATTACCACCCTCCAGCCGCGCTGGCGCAAAGCGGACGATGGGGCGGTCGCCGCTTTGGAGTACTGCATCCCCCATCGATTCTGGTGCGCAGTCCGTGAGCGGCTCGATGCGTGGGTCCTCTGCGGCCGCGTCTCGCACTGCGAGACCGGCCAGCCGCTGGGAAAAGGGTTGACCGTTCGCGCCTTCGACCGTGACTGGATACAGGACGACCCACTCGGCAGCGCGACAACGGACGCCGACGGACGCTTTCGTATCTATTATGCTCCGTCTGCCTTCCAGGAAGGAACGTTTCTCGACGTCGAATTGGTTGGAGGTCCGGATCTCTACTTCCATGTGGACTCCGCGCTTGGCACCCCTCTGCTGCGCGAAGATCCCGCTCGGGGACGAGACGCCGACCGTGAGAATGCAGGGCCCTGTTTCTGCGTCGAGCTTTGCGCCGAGGCCCGCCCGGATGACCCTCCTACAGGGGAACCGTACCCGGCCTTTCACAGCATCGGTAACGTTCTCTACGAAACAGAAATGGATAGCGCCCCTGCCGGGACGGGCCGTACGCTAAGCGGGGATCGGGCCTTCTATGCGACGCTTCGCCTTAATGGCGTTGGTGCGAAGACGTTTGACGGCGGCCCCATGGAGTACAAATTCCAGTCACAGGAGCTCGACGCGTCCGGGACGCCCACCGGTCCCTGGACAGACATCCAGCCCTCTCAACTCGCTAAAACCGTAATCGGCACGTGGGAGCGGTTCGACCCGGACTTCCCCGGCGATCCGACGCCGATCAAGTCGGAGCGATACATCATCGGCGCTGCCCCCGGTCCCAACGAGCGGGCCGCCTCCCTCGTGGACGGATGGGTGCAGGTGCCGCAGGAGAGCAATGTGTTTAATCCTTCAGGTCATTTTGAGCCAAACGGGAACCTTATTCGGCTCGACTCTCGCACGCTCCGGGCGTTTACCCCCATCGACTTGACGGGCTTGGAGGCCGGCAACAGCGTCACCTCGACCGGTGCTCCGCTTGGGCAAAACCGGCACTTCGCACTTCGCATGCTTATCCGCCGACGTGCTGATGGGGCCACGCCGCCCGGACCGAGCAGCGTATCGGGCGAGTGTCAGCACATCGCCATCCACAACCAGCGCTACGATAACATCACGTACCATCCGTCATGGGCAGGACGCACCGAGCAGAATGTACTGGGCGTCGGGATGCTGGACATTCAACAGCTCGCTACAGACGGGTGTGCGGAGATTTCTGATGCGCTCGATGTTGAATTCACCGCGGCTCATCCGAACCTCGGAGCGGTGTCGATTCAGATGGAAGGCCCAGGCGGGCCGTATGCCTTCGATGTACCGGTGGCGTCCTCACCCGGTGACCGGTTTGGAGTGACCTCCACATTCCGGGATACCGATGGCGACGCCGTGCCCGTAAGCGACCTCAGTTCCTGCGCATACATCATCTCTATCAGGGTACAGGTTCTGCTGACCACCGGTGACGCTGTGCCGGACAACCTCCACGACCGGATTGCATTCTGTAAAGCGTAGATCCAAGCGCCCCATTCGGATCGTGCCGTATTCAGAAACGGCTCGCGCGTTTGATCGCTTTTCACGACTATCCCGTCTTTTTGCTTACCACAAACCGCTACGATAGCGCCGCGGGCAACGCTTCCGCTCTGCCCGTGTGTGCCACCTGCGCACACCCTCAGCCGCGGTGTAAAACCGTCCGTGCGCGACTACGGCGCTCCTCCATCGCGCCCTACCACGTGTTCGATGAACGAACAAGCGGCAACGAAAGTGTGCCTCAATGACGCGGGCCACGATGCCAATTTATGGCCCTCGTGTTCCCCTCAGGAGCGGCTGCACACCCTCACGTCTATCCGGCCCGCATGCCACGCCCGGCCGGAGCAGCCTGCCGAACAGGACCATAGCTCCCGACTTCAAAGCGCTTGGGGCCTGCGTAAACACCCATGAGGTGCGCTACCGCATCGGTGGAGGCTATGCCGTCGCCTCCTGCAAGCCCTGGAAGAATTCGGCTACGGCTCGGTGGGGTTGGAGGAAACGGGCTTCTTCGAGCCAGAGCAGATCATCCAACGGGGGGGCCCGCCCTTGCGAATTGATTCAACTGCTCGTAAAAATGATCACTGCCGATAGTATGTCTGAGTACATGACGGTGAATGTAATCTGAAGTGCAATGAAACTGCACTCAGCGTGTAATAGTCTATACCTCAAACGCCTGCCTCTATTATACGCAGAAACCCACCTATGACCATGAAAGCAGCCAGATGGTATAAAGCAAAGGACATAAGAGTTGAAGAGGTGGAAGAGCCTACGGCCACAGGCCACGATGTTAAAATAAAGGTTAAGGGCTGCGGCATCTGTGGCAGTGACTTACATGAGTATCTGGTGGGCCCGATCTTTATTCCTGTAGATGAGCCGCATCCGATATCTGGCGGTAAGGCGCCCATCGTAATGGGGCATGAGTTTGCAGGCGAAGTCGTGGAGGTGGGAGACAAGGTCACGACGCTTCAGCCCGGTGACCGGGTAGCGGTGGAGCCGATCTACGCGCCCAACAAAGACGGGGCCTATATCGATCATCATTATAATCTGTCGCCACAGCTTGGCTTTCACGGACTCTCCGGCGGAGGCGGCGGTTTTTCCGAGTACACCGTCGTCGGCGAACATATGGCACACAAAATGCCCGATGAGCTTTCCTACGAGCAGGGCGCGCTGGTCGAGCCGGCAGCGGTTGGCCTGCATGCGGTGCGCCAGAGTGGTTTAAAAGTGGGCGATTCGGCTGCCGTCTTCGGAGCGGGTCCCATCGGCCTGATGATTATTGATGCGCTGAAAGCAGCCGGCGCTTCCAAAATCTATGCGTCGGAAGTTTCGAAGGCCCGTCTTAAGATGGCCGAAGCGCTGGGCGCTACCGTGATCGATGCGTCCGAATCAGATCCTGTGGCGGACATTCACCGCTTGAATGGTGGCGGCGTGGACGTTTCGTATGAAGCAACCGGTATCGCAAAGGTGCTTCAGCAAAGTATCGATGCCACGCGCAGGGGAGGGGAAATCATTGTCGCCAGCATCTGGGAAGGCAAAGCGGCGATCAACTACAATGATATCGTGATTGAGGAGAAAACCATGAAGGGCATCATCGCCTACCGTCATATCTATCCTGCTGTGATGGAGCTTATGCGCCAGGGGTACTTCAGCGGTGATGTGATGATTACGGACCGCATCAAGCTCGACGATGTTGTTGAGCAGGGCTTTGAGACGCTTGTCGAGGACAAAAGTCAGGTTAAGATCATCGTGTCGCCTGAATAAATCAGTCTACATTGCCCTGCTCCCACTGCGATGCGACGACGGCTATCGCTGTCTTGATAACGGGGTGCCCTCCAACGCACAGGTCAACAGCAGACCCCGGCGGTCACCGCTCACGCTCACGCATCTGACCCGAGCGGCGATGAGGCTCCCGGAGATGGCTTGACGCAGCAAGGGCCTGCTCAACGGTGTCCCCGCGTGTGTGCCGGCCGGGGCGGGGGCAGTGTTGGACGCTCACGCAAACGGGCAGGCCCCCGAGGAGACCTGCCCGTTGACCTATACCCGACGCATCATGCGCAGTCCGTACGACTAAATCCCGGCATGATGCACGTCTTGCAGCGCGTAAACGGGCGTCGGGATCTCCTCATACCGCGCCTTTAGCTGCAGTGCCAGGTAGAGCGAGTAGTGGCGCGACTGATGCAGGTTGCCGCCGTGAAACCACAGGTGATCGACCTGGGTCGGCTTCCACATGTTGCGCTGCTCCCCTTCCCACGGACCCGGATCCTTGCGGGTATCTGAACCAAAGCCCCAGACCTTACCCACCTTGCGCGCCGTGGCCTCATCCATCAGGTCGGCAACCCAGCCGTTCATGGAGCCGTACCCCGTGGCGTAAACCACAAGGTCCGCCGGAAGCTCGGTCCCATCCTCCAGCACAACTGCGTCTTCGGTGAGCTCGACGACCTGCCCGCGCGCCACCTTGACCTCGCCGTCGATGATAAGCTGGCTGGCACCGACATCAATGTAGTAGCCGGACCCGCGGCGCAGGTACTTCATGAAGAGCCCCGACCCATCCGGACCGAAATCAATCATGAACCCGGCCTCCTCGAGGGCATCGTAGAAGTCGGCGTCCAACGCCTTGACCTTATCGTAAATCGGCTTCTGAAACTCGTGCAGGATGCGGTAGGGCAGGGAGGCGAAGATCATGTCTGCCCGGTGGGTGCTGATCCCGTTCTGAACGGCTTCTTCTGAGTACAGGGCACCCAGCCCGTGCTCCATCAGCGAGTCCGACTTAATGACGTGCGTGGAGGAGCGCTGTACCATGGTAACATCTGCCCCTACCTCCCAGAGCGCCGCGCAGATGTCGTGGGCAGAGTTGTTCGACCCAACCACGACCACCTTCTTGTCCTCGCACCCCGCCGGCCCCCGATGCTCGGAGGAGTGTTGCTGCTCGCCCTTAAAGACGTCCTGCCCCTTGAAGTCGGGCACGTTCGGATGGCCGCTCATGCCGGTGGCCATGACGAGCTCTTGCGGGCGCAGGACGAGGTCCTCTCCGTCGCGGTTAACCGCAACCTCCCACGCGCCGGCCTCGTCGTTGTACTCCGCATGCAGGGCCTCGGTCTTTGACCAGTAGTTCAGCTCCATCACGCGCGTGTACATCTCCAGCCAGTCGCCGATCTTGTCCTTCGGAGAAAACACGGGCCAGTTCTTGGGAAAGGGAATGTACGGCAGATGGTCGTACCAGACCGGGTCGTGCAGGCACAGCGTCTTGTAGCGGTTGCGCCACGAGTCGCCCGCCCGATCGTTCTTCTCGATGATGATGGTCGGCACCCCGAGCTGGCGCAACCGGGCGCCAAGCGCGATGCCGCCCTGTCCCCCGCCAATAATGACCGTGTGCGGTTGCTTGGTGTAGCCAAGGGTTTCGCGCTCCTCCTCGCGACGCTCCACCCAGGCCTTGCGGTCTGGGTCAATGCCGTGCTCCGCACCCATGGGGCGGTTCTCGGCCATGGGCTCCTCGTGCCCCTTGAGCTCGTAGAGCGCGGTCAAGAGGGTCCAGGCCTTTCCGTCCTTCAGCCGCACCACCCCCTCCCCACGTCCAACGCTGGTTTCGAAGGTGAACCAGGCCGTAACGACGCCATCCGCTTCCTCAGCTTCTTCGGAGAGCTGAAAGTTGGAGGGGCCGACATGATCGAGCGTCTCGCGGAGCATGTCTTCCACGCCAGCCGGGTTCTCCACCGTTTTGAGATTCCAGGTGAACGCGACGAGGTCGCGCCAGAAGCTGGTTTCCGTGAACAGGCGGGCCGCGCCGGCAGGATCGTTTTCGGCAAGCGCATCCCCAAACGCGCGCAGCCATCGGCGGGCTCTTTCGGTTGCTGAAGTTGTGGGGGTGTCAGCAGGACGCTCAAGGGTTTGGGTTTGCTGGCTCATAGAAGCGCTTCCAATTTGATGGTGGGAGATAGAGTCCTTGGTAATGCCTTGCTACATGGATACTCCGCCGCATGACCAAGGTCAGGGGCGCCTCAGCGATTGGCCGGGGTGCGTCCTGCGCGATGCAAAGCGCAGGGGCTAATTGCAATATTCACTGGCACTTGCCGATTTCTTTACAATGTATGTCACTGTGTTTGCAAATGTTCTGTGAAACATGAGGATTTTGTTTGGCAACAAAGAGAAGGGGGTTTAGCCCAGGTGTTATCACGCATGTTGGGCACCCGATCTGTGCTGTGCACTTGCAGGTTCGCGACCGTCCTCTTGAAGGATTTCCTTTAAGCCTCCTGCAGCGCCTGCCCATCGCGCCGATCATCGTGAACACCATTTTGCTGGCTCGGGCTGCAATGTGCATGGCGTTTTCGCGACGGCCTTCGTCGCTGCAGCGTTTAGGGCTTCGGCGGGGAGCTCCGCTGATGACCTTCACCGGCGAGCACTTCGACGTGCCGTTTCTGGAGACCTACACACCGGCCATGCCCTCTCTCATATTCGCGCCGACCTGCGAGACACCTATCTTGCTCAACCACGTGCCGCATGCCGACCTCTACGCGTTGCCCGAGGTAGAAAGGCTGACGGGTGAGATAGCCAGCGGTGCCGTAGCGGCCGGACAGTTGCCGCGGTAACCCCGGTACTGCGGCGGGACTTGCAGGCAACCTCTGCGTGCGTCTCGGCT
The DNA here is from genome assembly GCA_009908945.1 of Bacteroidota bacterium. Taxonomy (GTDB): domain Bacteria; phylum Bacteroidota; class Rhodothermia; order Rhodothermales; family Salinibacteraceae; genus Tc-Br11-B2g6-7. The sequence goes on along the minus strand of JAAAOI010000182.1, from coordinate 6,484 downwards.
GCCCGAGGGCTGCTGCGCCCGTAAGGGCAGGCCTGCGTAGATGACACCGCTTGCGACTGTTGCTCGCCGGCCAGTACCCAGCCGATGGTGTGCAGCAGTTCATGCACAACAATGCCACCGATACAGACACCGAACAGGACCCCAGCGTGTATTCCATCGGGCACGCCGCCCTGGGCTCCGCTGCCCAAGGGATTCGCTGGGAGGCTGTGCGCAGTAAGGCCACAGAACCCATGAACAGCACGCCCGCAATCGGCGCCTTCCAGGTCAAGATGGGGCGGTCGGTGAAGAGGCTCTTCGCATCAGGGCTCATCCTACTTTTGTTCGCTTGAGACGCGTGGAAGCTAATCGCGTCGAGGCTCGCCGTGAGCAGTGCGACAGCCTGGCTTGGAGGGCGGGGCCGTATGGAGCCATCACCAGGAGCAAGCGTCTGTTCCACACACCAGAAACGATGCCCGTCACATCGGGAAGTCAATGCCAGTCCAGAGGAGTCCTTCGGGGGAAGCACCGGCAGTAGGCCGTTAAAGCACTCAACAAGTATCTACAGCTCTGCTCCTCCTGCGGACGCGATAGTTTCCACAGCGCGGTCGCCCTACGTGCTGCTGACGGCTCCTGCATTCGTTTAGGGCTGGTCGTCTTCAGACCGCTCGGCTTTGACGAGCTCTCGCCGCAAAATCTTACCAGAGGCACTCTTCGGAATCGCGTCGACAAATGTCACGCGACGCACTTTTTTGTGAGGCGCTACTTGGCCGGCCACGAATACCATCACTGCGTCCGCGGTCAGGTCGGGCGCATGCGCAGCGCGCACCACAAACGCCTTGGGGACTTCTCCGGCCTCTTCATCTGGGCTCGGAATGACGGCGGCATCGGCAATGTCGCTGTGCGCCTGCAGCACCGCCTCCAGTTCAGCGGGTGCCACCTGAAAGCCTTTGTATTTGATGAGCTCTTTCACGCGGTCGACGATGCGCACGTAGCCGTGTTCGTCAACGGTGCCCACGTCGCCTGTATGCAGCCATCCGTCTTCGTCGATGGTAGAAGCGGTAGCCTCGGGGTTGTGGTAGTAGCCTTTCATGACTTGCGGGCCGCGCACCCAGACCTCACCGCGCTCATGCGGGCCGAGGTCGTCGTAGGATCCTACGGCCACGATGCGGAACTCGGTGTTGGGCACTGCCGGCCCCACGGTGTCCGGGGGCATGTGCTCGGCGTCGCGCGGCATCAGGTGCGTTACCGGGCTGGCTTCGGTCATGCCGTATCCCTGCTTCACGACAGCGCCGATGCGATCCGCGCACGCCCGGGCCACGTCGTTGCCAAGCGGGGCCGCTCCGCTGGTGATATAATCAAGGCTTGAGAGATCGTAGGTCTCCACCGCCGGATGCTTGGTAAGCCCGAGGATGATCGGCGGCACGAGGTAGGCGCTTTCAATGCCGTGTTCCTCAACCAGCGCGCAGAAGTCCTCCATCTCGAACCGCGGCATGGTGACGACCTTCGCGCCCCGGAATAGCGCCATGCTGAGGACGATCGTCATGCCGTAGATATGATAGAACGGCAGGATACCCACGGTCACTTCCCCTTCTGCCATGCCCTCGACGGGCACGCACTGGCTGATGTTGGCCACGAGGTTGCGGTGCGTGAGCATCACACCCTTCGGAAGTCCCGTAGTGCCGCTGGAGTAGGGCAGCACCGCCAGGTCCTCCCCCGGATTGATGTCTACGTCAGGCGCTGGAGCATCCGTGGCGAGCAGGGCGCTGAAGGGCGTTGCGCCCTCCGCCTCCCCGAACACCATCACGTCGTCGATTCCAGCGGCGGCAGCGGCCTCCTGCGCCTTGTCGAGAAACGGCGCAGCCGTCAGCAGGATGGTGGCGTGGGCATCCTGCAATTGGTGGGCAGCCTCCCCGGCCGTGTAGAGCGGGTTGAGGGTGGTCACGATACCGCCCGCCCGTGTGGTGCCGAAGAAAGCTATCGCATACTCCGGCAGGTTCGGACTGTAGATCGCCAGCACATCACCCGGCTGAAATCCCCGCGCAGCCAGCCCCGCGGCGCAGCGGTCAATGGCGTGGGCCAGCGCGCCATAGGTGAGGGTGCGGCCGGTAGGACCGTCGGTGAGCGCGGGGCGGTCTCCACGTGCCGCAAACTGTTGCATCACATACGTGTGCAGCGGTAGGTCCGGGATCTCAACATCAGGGTGGGAGCTCTGGTAGATCATGGGTATCGGTAGCCAAGGGTAGAGACAGGCGCTTACGCCAACCGCGCCCGCGGAGAAGCGCTTCCATGAAGCACACCCCAACGTACAGACTGCGTCGGCGGCGCGCAAGCGAGTTAGGCGCTACGCGGGTTTCCATGTGACAGCATTGTGAACATCCATGAAATTTATTAAACTCATGCCCCAACGTCGGATGATGACGCGCGGGCCGAATGCTCCGGCCTGTGCGCGAGACCTATCCCCCGTGCCCCCTTTGCGTGGCGGTGTTTGATTCGGCGACACCCCCGCTACATCCATCGAACCCACACCTGAGGAGAGGAAACGACCGTGACTAAGGAAAAGACGTTTGACTTCGTAATCGTAGGTGCAGGCTCTGCTGGCGCGGTGATCGCTGCGCGGCTCTCTGAAGATCCGGCCGTTCGCGTGTGTCTCGTTGAGGCGGGGGGCGAGCCTCCAGAACATGGCGTGATGCCTGCTGCGGTGGCGTCGATGCAGAACGTCCCTGAGACGGACTGGATGTACACGGGCGACCCTGGCGGCGCTGGTGAGGGGCTGGTTGGCAAGACCATGATGGTGCCCCGTGGCAAGATGCTCGGGGGTTCCTCTGGCATCAATTACATGGCGTACGTGCGCGGCCACCCCGGAGACTTCGACACGTGGGCCGCCGACGGCGCCACGGGGTGGAGCTATGCGGATGTCCTCCCCTACTTCAAAAAGTCCGAGGGATTCATCCGCAGTGACGACGTCGTCATTGATGCAGAGGCCCACCGTACCGAGGGACCGCTGAAGGTCTCGGTGCGCCAGCCGGTGCTGAAGGGGTCGAAGCAGTTCGTCGAGGCTGCGGGCCACGCCGGCATCCCTGAAGGCGACTACAACGGCCGCGATCGCGGCGGCCCGGAAGGACTGGCCTCACTCTTTCACACCACCACCCAGAACGGGCGCCGCAGCTCCACCTACTACGCCTTCCTTCAACCGATCATGGGGCGTGACAACCTCACCGTTCTCACGCACGCTCACGTAAGACGTGTCCTTTTTGAGGACGACCGCGCCACGGGCATCGTCTACCGCAGCCGTGAGGGCGAGGACGTCACCGTCCATGCTGCGCGCGAGGTCGTACTCTCCGCGGGCTCGATTGGCTCGCCCCACCTCCTCATGCTTTCCGGCGTGGGTCCAAAGAAGCCGCTGGAGGAGGCCGGGATCCCCGTCATCGCCGAGTTGCCAGATGTGGGCCAACACCTCCAAGATCACCTGCACATCCCCCTCTTTTTCGAGGCGCCCGGCGTCGGCGAGAAGATGCTCGACGTGGCCATGTCAATGGGCCCCGATGCCCTGCGCGAACCAAACGGGCCGCTCCCCGCCAACCCTGCCGATGATGCGCACCTCCCGGAGGAGCTGCGCCAGCTAAAAGCCGAGGCCGAACGTCAGTTGGCCGCGTGGGCGACCGCCGGGGAGGGCATCCCCTCCTCCTCGCTCTACGACGCCACCGCGTTTTATGCGACGCGGCTCAGCAGCCCCCACACGCACGACGCTCAGATCGCCTTCCTGGCCGCTGGATACACCGCGGCCATCTGGGAACAGGTGTTCCGCGTGCGCCCCGAGGCCTACTTTGAAGAGGCCGAAGCTGCACTCGACCCGGCGAAGGGCTATGTGGTCCTCCTCCCCACCCTTGTCAGGCCCCACAGTGAGGGCAAAATCACACTGCAGAGCGCTGATCCGATGGATGCACCGCACATCGCGCTCAACTACTATGATGCCCCTCATGACATGGACGTGATGATTGCGATCATGCGCCGCTCGCTGCAGATCGCGGAGCACTGGCCGGATGATGGCCTCGGCGACTGGCTCGTCCCTCCAGACATCGCCGCCGCGCACGATTACGTGCCGGGCAATGCGCCCAGTGATGCGATGCTCGAAGCCCTGGCGCGCCATTTTTCGCTGACTGTTTACCATGAGACGTCTACCTGCAGGATCGGCGACGTCGTCGACCACACCCTCAAAGTTTACGGGATGCGAGGGTTGCGCGTGGCGGATGCCAGCGTCATGCCCACGGTAGTTAGCGGCAACACCAACGCCGCAACCATCATGATCGGCGAGAAGGCCGCCGAGATGATCGCCGCCGAGCACGGCGTGACTCTCCATGAGACGGTCTGCGAGACCGCCGAGGCCTAATGCTCGACGCGTGCTTGACGGTCGGGGCGCTTCCATCTGCGCGTGCCCCTTTGCGCTGCGTCTACGCCATGCGGCCGCTGCGCCAATGTGAACCTCCCCCGGTTTGGTGGACCGGATAACGCAATATCTTGGTGAGGGCCCAAACCCAATGAGGAGTTCCTATAATGAGGAGTTCCTATGACGACCCCACGAACCTTTGCCAAGGAGTTCAAGCGCAATGCTGTACGGCTCGCTATCGCCAGTAGGAACGTAAGCGGCACCGCCCGTGGCCTTGGCATCGCTTCACGTGCTCTGTAGCGCTGGAAGCAGCATTGCGTTGAAGCGAAGGGCCGAGCGTTTCCCGGGCGCGGCAACCCACCCGGGGCCGAGCTGACGGAGCTTAAGGGGGAGGACGCTCCCTTTGCCAGGAGCGCGATATCTTAAAAGACGACCGACTCCGGCCTCACCGGCGCGTGAGTGCGAACCTACTCAAGAGAACCTTCGACGTGCGGGTAGCCAATACGGTCTGGGCCTCCGCCATCACCGGCATCTGGACGCGAGAGGGCTGGATATATCTGGCTGTGGTATTGGACGCGTACTCGCGTCGCATCGTGGGCTACTCGATGAAGCGGCGGCCAGGCCGCGCGATAGTCGTCGAAGCCTTGCAGATGGCGCTGCGCGCTCGCCACGTCCGGTGCGGGCTCATCCACCACAGCGATCGCGGCTCGCAGTATGCCAGTTCGCAGTATGCCAGTTCGGAGTATCAGGGCTTACCGAGGACGGCCAGCCCACACGGCAGCATGAGTAGCACGGGCAGCTGCTACGATAATGCCGGGCAGCTGCTACGATAATGCCGGGCAGCTGCTACGATAATGCGGTATGGCCGAATGACCGCTCAGCTGACGAGGGCTTCTTCTCAACAATTAGGAGGGAACGCGTCTACCATCGCCCCTACGCCACGCCCAGCACGGCTTAACTACCTGTCCACTTTACCGGGGGAAGTTCACCGCCCGCCCACGTCCTCCAGCTTGTGCTGAAGGGTATAGATCAGTTGGCTCACAGCGAGCCCCCAGGCGCTTACCCCGACGAGCACAAGCGGAAAGACTACCGCGTTGGCTACGATGGCGAGCGTTGACGCTTCCGCACTGAAAAACACGATCGCACCGCTGAGTAGCAGGCCATACGCGACGGCGATAAAAGCTGCAGCCCCAATCTTGCGCCGCAGCGGCCAAGGGTTGGGCGGCCCCCACATAGCTGTGCGCAGCCAGCTTAGGAGCATTCCGATGAGGGCCAGCCACCCCCAGATGCGGATCACCCCTTGCTCCGCCGTCAGGCCTTCGCTGCTGTCCGTCAGAAACGAAACCACAGGCCCTACAGCGTCGAGAACAGGCCCCAGCACGGGCCCAGCCTGCTCCAGCCGCTCCTCGAAGCGATCCGGGTGGGCCTGTGTCGCCTCATGGACGCCAACCAGTAGCAGACCGCCGATCATGACACAGGCAAAGGCCCAGCAAAGAACCATGGGTATCAGCTGCGTCCACCGCAGATAGTCAAGCACCAGATTTGCCAGCAGCTTGCCGGTGCGAAGTAGGTCGTTTCTATTGAGCATGATGGATGGCCAGTAGCATCGTAGCGTCCCGACATCTGTACATGCGCAAACCTATCCCGTCCTGCGGACACCTCTGCATGGGCGTCGCCCTGGACCTCCCCCGTGGCGTCTGGATCCGTAAGCCCATCCGTACCGCTCGTCCCGGCTGGACGTCTGCGCCAGCAGCTGGCACCGATCTGGCAACGGTGGGGAGGTTGCGCCAAGGATGGCGCCTTCGTGCGTCTGGGACCGGGACGGTCCCGCAGGTGCGTCGCGCCCGGGACGGACGCGACGAGGACTGGTGGGGACGGACGCGACGAGGACTGGTGGGGACGGACGCGACGAGGACTGGTGGGGACGGACGCGACGAGGACCGGTGGGGACGGACGCGACGAGGACCGGTGGGGACGGACGCGACGAGGAAGAGTGGAGCGGACGACAGGAAATAACGCCAGACGCTCGTCCCGGTCGTCTCGACCGGGATGCCGAGCCCGGCCGTCCCGGCCGGAAGCAACGGGCTGAGTCGGGCGCTGGCACCCGGCTGGGAACGGTGG
>JAAAOI010000181.1 GCA_009908945.1 Bacteroidota bacterium | reverse complement strand
GCACCGGCTCGCCACGCGCGCTGAGCCGTTCGGCAATCACCTGCGCGTCGGTCTTGGGGTCATCGGCCGTGCGCACTTTGATGAGTTCATGCGTGTTGAACGCCTCATCGATGGCGTCCAGCACGCTGTCCTGCAAGCCCTCCTTGCCGACGCGCACGATGGGGTCGCGCGTGTGGCCGAGCTTGCGCAGGTGGGCGCGTTGTTTGGAGGTGAGGCGGGGCGACGCGTCGCTCATGGCGCGGGAGGGAGGTGAGTAGAAAGACAGGAACGGCTATGAATTACGCCTGCCGCGAGATGATCCCCGGTGCAGCGTGACGGAAGGAGCGCGGGTTCAGTACCGCAGCCGCACCACCTGCAGGAAGGTGTCGCTGCTCTGCCGGATGCCGTAGAGGGTATCGCTGGTGAGATGGCCGGAAGCCCGGGCGATGCCCGCGGGCCATTTGCGCCACCTGCGCCTATCTCCCGGTCGATAACGGCTTCAGCCACCGGCATATCTTCTTCAGCCTCAGCCTTTGAAGGCCCAAGCGATTGGCAGGCCACCAGCCCCAGCAGAAGTAAAAGGATACCTGTTGTAGCGGCGATACGCAGGGGCTCAAAAAAAGATGGCGGACGGGGGGCTGCATTCGATCTCCATAGTATGTATATTTGCCTTGAATTGGAACCGCTACCAGTCCGTACCCTCGCCATGGCCCATGGTCCGCCAGGCCGTCTTGTGACGGTCGCTCGCTTCGATTATCCGTACCAGGCGCAGCTGGCCCGCACGCGGCTGGGCGATGCCGGCATCCCGTCCACCGTGGAGAACGAGGACATGACCGGCCTGCACATGATTTTTAACATGAGCCTCAGCGGCGTGAAGGTGAAGGTGCCGGAGGACTACTACGACGAGGCGGAGCAGCTGCTGGAGGGTTTGGATCTGGAGAACGAGTAGCGTCCCCCCGCCGGTGCCGCGGGGCGGTCGGGTGAAGCACGCGGGAGGCCGATGTTATGCGCCCGGCTCCAACACGACGCGGAAGCGGGCTTCGTTCGTAATCATGCGCTCGTAGGCCGCCCCTGCCTCCGACAGCGGAAACGTCTCAATCATCGGCGCGATGCCCGTCAGCGCGCTAAAGTCGAGGGTGTCTTCCGAGTCGTCGGCGGTGCCACTGGGCCAGCCCTGTACGGAGCGCCGGCCCATGATGAGGGCGAGTGGTGAGACTTCAATGGCATCATTGGTGGCGGCCACGACCATCAGGGTGCCGTTGCGCCCCAGCCCACCCGTGAGTGCGGAAATTGCCTGTGCGTTTGGCGCAGTTGCGAGAATCACCCGGGCGCCCCCGAGTGCCTGCAGGGCCTCTGCCGGGTCGTCGGCGGTGGTGTCAATGAAGTGGTCGGCCCCGAGGTCGGTGGCCAGGGCCTGTTTGTCGGGGCCGCGGGAAAGGGCGGCTACCTCGTAGCCAAATTTGTGGGCATACTGCACCGCCAGGTGGCCTAACCCGCCGATTCCCTGAACGGCGACGAGGTCGCCCGGACGGGCACCCGCATTGCGCAACGCATTGAACGTGGTAATGCCGGCGCAGAGGAGCGGGGCCGCCTCCGGGAAGGGGAGGGCGTCCGGCAGTGCCGCAACGGCCTCCTGGGGCGCGCACAGGTACTCGGCATAGCCCCCATCGTACGAGATCCCCGTCACCTGCGCGTTGGCACAGTTGACGAAATCGCCCGTCCGGCAGGCCGCGCACGTAAAGCAGTGTCCGCCATGCCACCCCACGCCGACCCGCTGTCCTTCCGTCCACGCCTCAACATCTGCGCCCACTTTGTCGATGACGCCTGCGACCTCATGGCCCGGGACGCGCGGATACGCGATGCCCGGGAACGTCCCGTCTTTCACAAACGCATCGCTGTGGCAAATCCCGCAGGCCTGCACGCGGATGCGCACCTCCGCCGGCCCCGGCTCAGGAATGGGAAGGTCTACAAGTTCGAAGTCGGCACCGGCTTCTGGTACCTGCGCAGCTTGCATCGTGGTAGCCATCGGGGTCTTTTCGTCTGTGAGGGGAACGACCGTACAGATTAACTACGGCACCACCTGTCGAAGAGGCAAGCCGAGCACCGGGGGCGGCGGGGGCCTTCACAAGGATGCTACATCTGTCCACTGGATGCTGTTGTCAGGTGCCAGGGGCAGCGCCAGCAGGCCAGCGCCGGGTGTTTAGATCGGCGCGCGCGTACCGATACCTGCGACACGCCGGTGCGCCTTCCCGACCACTTGCAGAGCAGCCCCCCATGCCCGACACGTACGCCATTGCCACCGAAGCCTACTGCCGGATCCTATGGCGGCAGGTGGTGCAGATCGACGCGCTGGTAGACCATCTGCATGCCCGCGGCCGGCCCGCACAGGCCCACCGGCTGGCAGGCCGCGGCGTGAAGCTCGCCGATGCCTGCGTACAGTTTATGGACGACGCCCTGTAGAAAGCGCTATCGCGCCTGCCCCGGCTGCCCGAACGCAGGAGCGTGCAGTCCATCGTCCAGGGGGGCGTCGTCGCTGCGGCCACGCGTAGGCGAGATGCGCTGCCCGTCGGGTTGCCAGCAGCCCACAGAGGTGGGCGTAGAGATGTGGCAGCGGGCACCGGTTGAGGCTTGAGGGTACGGCCCGCATGGG
>JAAAOI010000009.1 GCA_009908945.1 Bacteroidota bacterium | reverse complement strand
CGGAATGCCCGACCTGAACTACGACAACCCGGCCGTGCAGGATAGCATCTTTGCCATTGGCCGGCACTGGCTGGAGAAGGGCGTCGACGGCTTTCGCCTGGACGCGGCCAAGCACATCTTTGCCGATGATCGCATGGAGGATAACCATGCCTGGTGGGACGAATTCCGGGCCGAGATGGAGGCGGTAAACCCGGACGTGTACCTGGTCGGAGAGGTGTGGGACGCGCCGGAGACCATCGCGCCGTTCCTCTCGGGCCTTCCCGCACAGTTCAACTTTGATATCGCCTACGGCATGTGGGAGGGCGTGGAGCGTGGCAGGCACGATAGCCTCGTCTACCGCCATGCGAACATCCGCGAGGCGTACACGGAGGTGACCGACGATTTCGTTGATGCGACTTTTATCACCAACCACGACCAGGACCGCTTCCTGAGCGTGCTGGATGATGAAGCCAAAGCGCGCGTGACGACGGCGATGCTGTTCACGCTGCCGGGTGCGCCGTACATCTACTACGGCGAGGAAATCGGCATGCGCGGCATGAAGCCGGACGAAAATATCCGCGAGCCCATGCTGTGGGCGCCCCGGGCCGAAGATGAGATGCGTACGACGTGGATAGAGCCGGAGTACAGCACGGACGAGACCGTGGACCCGGTTGCGGTGCAGGCCGAGGACGAGGCCTCCATGCTCAACTACTACCGCCAGATGATTGCGCTGCGCAACGACAGTCCGGCGCTGAGCATCGGTGAACTCGTCACCACCGAGGACCTGCACGACGCCCTGGTGCTGTTTGAGCGCGTGCATGAAGACGAGCGACGAGGCCTCCATGCTGAACTACTACCGCCAGATGATTGCGCTGCGCACCGACAGCCCGGCGCTGAGCATCGGCGAACTCGTCACCACCGAGGACCTGCACGACGCCCTGGTGCTGTTTGAGCGCGTACATGAGGACGAGCGCCTGCTCGTGGCGCACAACGTAAGCGGCGAAGCCCTCGAAGTTGAACTGGATGAAGCCCACCACGCCACCGGTGACGTCCTCTACCGCTCCCACGACGACGCGGAGGTCCGCGCCGACGGCACCCTGCACCTCGCGCCGCACGCCTCGCTGGTGGTGGCGTTGTAGCAACCCTTTGCTACCTGTGGTTGCGCCCTGTAGAGACGCCCCGCCGGAGCGTCTCTACGGTTGTGTTTGCCAATCTGCAGATGATCGTGCCGCCGAACGTTAGGTACGCCTACGCCCAACCAAACCAGTCATCCTCGACTTGATCGAGGATCCATAGGTCATCAGCGCGAAGCGCCTTCGTAAAATCTCGACTCCGGGTATGCGCAGGAATGATGATCTCTCGTTTCCGGCGATTGCGCACCTGCCGCCTTACGTGCTCCCAGGAAGTGAATGACCCTTCCTTTCTTACTAAAAAAGCGGCGTACTGCGCGGACTGTCACCCCACCCGCGCCAGAAGCTCAAGCAGCGCCGACCTCCTGCACGGCCCTTGGTGCCGGCGATGCACGCCAGGTGGACGGCAATTTTGCCCTGCGAGGGATCAGGGTTTGGTCTTCGGGAATTTCCGCTCGAAAGGCGATATAGCGTTCCAGCAATCGGTCAGTGGGTAGGTGCGCCAGCATCTCCAGCTGGGCCAGTGCCAGCGACTCCGATGTATACACCATCGCCGTCCCCGGGCTATTGTACCGTCCGCCTGCACGGCGCGCGCCTTCTCCACTGAAGGCATCTTCTGCGTACTGGGGCTTTACAATCCGCCAGACGTTCGTCATAACTCACGTGCCACCGCTCATGGACCTGGACGCGTCAGCTGTAGACGCCATGCTCAAGCCGCAGGAGCAGGCGCTCCACTTCGCGGGCCCCCGGTTCTGTATCTGCGAAACGAAGCGGAGACTCCCCATCCAGCGCGCGCGCCGATTCCTTCAGCCACTTTCGGGCATTTTCCTCTCCTTCCAGCACATCAACCGCGCGGAGGGCGAGGTGTGCGATACGCAGGATGCGCTCTGACTCGTCCTTGGTGAACCACCCGCGCTTTCGGCGTCGGCTAAGCGTGGACGGCGAAACCCCAACAACCTCAGCCAGATCCGTGCTGGCAACGTCCAGACGTTCGACAAGCGCCTCGAACCTTCCGGCTGGGATACCCTCACGCACAGCCACCACCAACTCTCCCGTCTGCCCGGCCGCTAACTATGCTTTCTTTCATATGAACTAACGACGGGTTCTGCTATCGGATCCGGGATGGCGACTGATCGGGAAACATGCGGTTTGACTATCACCGGACTCTCGGCGGCCGACTGGGGGCAACACCCTCCTCCGGGCAGGCGACTGGGGGTGTAAAGCCGAAACCTTGAATTGGCAACCGTTGCAGCTCTATTCGAGGGGGTGTCGGTACTCATTCCGAATCTCCGCATGGATCCTCGCCTCCGCGAGGATGACTGGTTTGGAAGGCTGCATCGAAGGTGAACACCGTGTCTTCGGGGAAAAGGTGTGCAAGACTCCGACTGAGCCTTCTTCGGCTCCTCGTCTCATCGATTCATCGATTCACTCTTCACGCACCTCTGGGCCGCCCCAAGACAGATGCGTCGATGTGCTGATTCCATCAACGAGGTGTCGCTGCACCAACCTCAGCTACCCACGCCGCCAATGGCT
>JAAAOI010000128.1 GCA_009908945.1 Bacteroidota bacterium | reverse complement strand
CAGTCCGGACCGTCTCGGTCCGTTGGCGGCTGGCGCGGGGGCCTGCCGCGTGATTTTGGATATGTGTTCGGTTTTACCGGGTGCCGACGCAGCGTGCTGCGTCGCTACGGTGCGGGCAGGATAATCGGCCGGGATGCAGCCGATCAGGGCGCGCTTGCCTGCAGCTGCTGGGTCCAGGTCTCGTCGCAGCCGTCTCGGCTGCGATGCCTGGTCCGGACCGTCTCGGTCCGTTGGCAGCTGGCGCGGGGGCCTGCCGCGTGATTTTGGATATGTGTTCGGTTTTACCGGGTGCCGACGCAGCGTGCTGCGTCGCTACGGTGCGGACGGGATAATCGGCCGGGGTGCAGCCGCTCAGGCGGCCATCGCCTTCCGCTGCTGGATCCATTGCCGCATGGCGACCGGCGACATCACCTCGGGGTCGCCGTAATCGGCCTCGCCCGCATCCACCAGCTGATCGGGGAGGTGGTCAATAATTAGCTCCAGGTCCCGGTAGTCGGTGATCTCCTCGTCGATCACGTCCGCCATGGCGCGGCTAAACGGGGTGTGCAGCAGCTCGTGGTGGCGGAGGGCGCGGACCAGCCCGTGCAGCAGGGTCTCCCAGGTGGTCATCGGGAGTTGCTTGGCCGTGGCCGACTCGGCGGGGGAGTCGATGAAGGCAAAGGGCGTCTGCGCGAAATCCTCCCCCATCGAAAGAAAGGCCGCGATCCAGTCGGTATCGAATGAGAAATCGAACACGGTGGGGGTTGCGATGATGCGCTGCAGCAGCGCGGCATCGTAGAGCTTAAACGCGGCCTGTGTATCCAGAATGTTGCGCGAGAAGATGGCGTGGCCCGCCATGCGCTGCATGTGCCGGAGGCTCTTGATGCCCACGCCCCAGCGCGCCCCGTCTTTCACCAGCACAGACGCCGGGTGCTTGCGGTTACCCAGCACCACGCGGATGCCATCCTGCACGTAGGGGGCAACCAGCAAGCCGATTTGGCCCAGATGTACGGAGCTATCGGCATCGGTGTAGAGGACTGCATCCACGCCGTCGGCTATCGCCTGCATGCTCCCGGCGATGAGGGCGCCTGCTTTGCGCGAATCATCCACAGACGAGAGCTGGCGTAGGGGGCCGTCCGTAGCCGGCAGGTAATGGTCCAGATGCAGGACGTGTACAGGCTGCGCGGGTGCGTACGTGGCGGCGATCTCTTGCGCGATGGCGCCGCTACCGTGCGGGCAGCCGTCGTCTACAGCGTAAAGCGACCAGCGGGCAGGCGTCCCACGGCAGACCCACGCCAGCTGCTCGATTTTTCTTCGGAGGGCATCCTCCCCGAACGGATTGGCGTCACTGCTGGGGTGTAGGCGGTGCTGCTCGCCCCACATGGCGAACACGACGGCGACATGCACCGGTGCGGTAAGCGACAGCATCTGCATGCGGGAGCGGTACAGCATGGCGGCCATGCGGAACTCAAGCGGGGCGTCCGCGCTGTTCGCGGCAGCGTTCACTGCGGCCAGCGAAAGGTCCTCGGCTGCCAGCATCTGCTCCGCCAGAAGGCGCAGGCTCCGGTGATGGGCGGGGCTGGTCAGGTCGAAGGAGGGGCGCGCAGCGGCACGCCAGGTGGCGAGGGTCGCGTCGTGGGTCATGGCGTACGGAAGCCCCTCCGGCGGGGTGGTCGGTGGTGGCGGACTCTTCTAAATGGCAGGGGGGCGCCGGTTGTTCGGGCGGCGTGTCCCCGGGCAGGCGCGGGTACCGGGGGCGTCGAGCGGCGGGTCGACGGGGCGGCGTTGCCATCTGGTGCAGTAGACGGCTGGCAGGGGGGCATGCCCATCCCCGTGGTTGTGGGGGCACCAAGAGCAACGCCGAGGGATGCGGAGCGGAGGACGGTGGTCTACCCCTGGGCTTGCGGGGGCACCTCAGCCTGTACCTGCGAGGCACGCGCCGCCAGCCACAGGCAGATCCCCAGGCCCAGGACCGCGATTCCGCTGAGGACGCCAAAGAGCACGGCGGGGGAGAAGTAGTCCAGCACGGCGCCGGAGACGACGGCCCCGAGGGCGCCGATGCCGAAGACGGCCAGGTACGTAAACCCGTACGACACCCCGCGGGCGTGCACCGGCGTGTACTCGGCCACCGTTGCCTGATAGAGGGGCTGGACGAGAAAGAGGAAAAACCCGAGCACAGCGCTGATGAGGAGCAGCGGGACGGTGCCGAGTTGGGCGACCGGGAGGTAGATAGCGGCCACCACCGCCAGCATCACGAACGCCCCGGCGAGCACGCGCTCGGTATGGTCGCGGTCGGAGAGCCGCCCGCCCGCATACTGCCCGGCCATGCCCACCATGAGGAGCCCGGCGTAGACGTAGCGGCCGGCGTCCAGATCCACCGGAAGGTCCAGCTGCACGAGCGGTGTGAGCAGGTCCGGAAGGAAGGTCAGCGCGCCGCGGTAGTAGAGTCCGGAAAGCGCTACGAGCAGAAACACCGCCGTGAAGGCCGTCGCAAAGAGCTGCCGGGCGGTCGTCCACAGCGCGCCGGCCCCGGCCATGGATGCGCGCGGCGGTGTGTCCGGCGCCGTGGCGGCGTGCTCGTCGAAGGAGGACGTGAGGGCAACGGCGGTGGCAAAGGCGGCCGGCACGGCCAGGAGGAGGGCGACCCAGGCCCAGTCCAACACCAGCAG
>JAAAOI010000193.1 GCA_009908945.1 Bacteroidota bacterium | reverse complement strand
CCTTCCACTCGTCGTAGTGCAGCACATTCATCGACGAGAGGCAGCAGACGAAGCTCTCGTCGGGGCCGGATGGAAGGGCGATCTCGGAACAGAGGTTGCTCGCCCTCACATCGTAGCCCTTGTCTTTGTAGACCTGCGGCCGGCCGCGCTGCACGTTGTCCCGAAAGAGGATATAGGGGATGCCCAGGTTCATGCGGGCCTGCAGCACCTTGGCCCATAGCGCGCGCTTCTCGGCGTCGCCATCCACCATAGCCTGCATCCAGTCGTCTCCCACCACCACACCGTAGTACATCGTCTGGATGGTGTCGCCCTCCGTCTGAATCTTGAGCCACTCGCGGACGTCCGGGTGCTCGATGTCGATGTAGCCGGCGAAGTGCCCGCGGCGCGTCTCCCCCTGGCTCACCACGTTGATGATCTTGTCGAAGAGCTGCGCGAACGGGTAGGAGCCATTCGACGTGCCGTTGTTGGTGATCGCGCTGCCGCGCGGCCGGATGTCGCCAAAGTAGCCGCTCGTGCCGCCGCCCCCCTTGGTCATCATACCGACCTCCGCGTGGGTATCCAGGATGGCCTCCATCGAATCCCCGATGTACGAGCCGAAGCAGCTGATGGGCAGGCCCCGATCCAGCCCGAAGTTCGCCCAGACGGGCGAGGCCAGCGAGTAGTACCCGCGGCTCATGTAGTCGAAGAAGCGATCGCCGAAGCCGGGCATGCCCAGGAGATTCTCGGCGTGATCAGCGATGGCACGCACCCGCTCCTCGGGGCCGGTGCCTTCCAAGAGATACCCGCGGCGTAAAAACGTGCGGGCGTCGTCGTTCAACCAGTCAAAGGGAGCGCGGTCGCGGGCTACAGCAAGGGTGGCCATACAGGACAGGGGGTCAAGGTCAGAAAAAATGGGGGCTGCCAACAGCGCGTTGGCGCGGTGGGATGGCCCTGAGGGGTGCGGCGGAGGTTCAGGATGCGGCGGTCACAGTGCGCTTGAAACAAGGAGCCCCTAACGTGAAGGAGCCTCTAAACGAAAGAACCTCTAAAACAAGTCGTCGCCGCTGACGCTCTGGGTCATCTTCGAGTATGCGGTGCCGCGCTTCGAGAAGAAGTCGTTGCCCTTGGTGAGCAGGATTTCCTCGTAGAACCAGCGCGTGTCGGCCAGCCGGTCCTCCTCCACGTCGAAGATCGGCTCCACCTCCACATACTCCAGCGACGTGTTGAACTTGTCGCGCAGGAACGCATCGATCACCGGCCGGGGCAGGAAGTCCAGCGCGCCCTCGGCAAAGATCCAGTCGAGCACACGCTGCTCGGCGGCGTAAGCGGCACGGCAGGCTTCCACCACGCGAGCGTCGAAGGCCGACCCAAACCACGCCGGGTGCTCTTCGCGCATCACCTGGATGAGCTCCACCCCAAACAAGCCGTGGATCTGCTCCTCTTTGGAGGTCGCCTCTACCGCGTTCGCCACGCCCTTGAAGCGCTTCTCGTATTTATCGAACGAGAGCATAATCAGGAACTGGCTGAACAGGCTCACGTGCTCAATGAAGATACTGAAGAGCAGGATGGACAGCGCAAAGTCGCGCTCGTCGGCGCTGTCGGCGGCCTGTAGCGTCTCTTCGAGGTAGGCGATGCGCTGCATGAGGGCGGGGATCTGCTCGACCTCCTCAAACGCCTCGTTCAAGCCCAGCAGCTCCAGCAGGTGCGAGTAGGCGTCGAGGTGGCGCACCTCCGACTCCGCGAAGGTCATCCCTACCGCGCCCACTTCTGGCACAGGGAGCCGCTTGTAAATGTCAGCCCAGAAGGTCTTGACCGAGACCTCGATCTGCGCGATGGCCAGCATCGTTTTGGTGATGATGCTGCGCTCCACGCCGGTGCAGTTGACGTGGAAGTCCTGGATGTCGCCCTCAAAGTTGAACTCGTCGTGCACCCAGTACGACTGCCGGATGGCGGTCTTGAACTCGAGCAGGTGCGGGTACTCGTACGGTTTGAGGTTGACGCGCTTCTGAAAGATGGGCATGCAACGCGGAGGTAGAAGAGAAAGGAATCGTTGAGGATCCCACCGCGCTGCCAACAGCCATCACATGCGCAACAGACCAATGCGTGCGCCTCTGCGTTGCGCCTGCCAGTGGAGGGCCGCATCCGGTGCAGTCGGATACGGAGGGCCCATCGGCAAGGGCAGGAGCCATCGCCGGGCAGAAAAAAGCAGAAGTAGCACACAGTGATACGTGCGCGATCATGGCCCCAGGGCGCGTGGGGTGCACTGCGTTACCGGTGGGTAAAGCAGCAGACGATCGCTCATGCAAACGGGCATTCGGACTATAACCGTTGCGCGACAGTGCCGGAATTTCGCCGGGCTTCCCCCGTGAGGTAAGTGCTGTGGAATCAGCGTTTTGCGCCGATGCTTGCAGGCTCACCGCCACACCACGACAGCGTGGCTTTGCAGAGAGTATAACCGTGTCAAAACGTCTATCCTATCGTACGGCGTGGAGCCGAAAGAGTCAAGCAACACAGTGCGGCTGAAAGGGCCAAGATGTGAGGCTCTCGCTACGAACGCGCCCCCCTGTTGCACCGCGCGGGGCGCTACCTGACCGGTGCCTCGGCCGGGTTCGGCCCGCGGTGTCTTCCCCAAACCCGATCCCGGTTCTGGTGCAGGCGACGGGCTACCGCAGCGGCACCGCCAGCGACAGCGTCACGGCCGCATCCATCGCCGTACCGAGCTCATCGGTCATGGGCACCTTCACCGCCAGGCCGGGCTCTACCCCGCCCGCCTTAGCGACGACAACAGCGGCCAGCATCACCTGCGAGCGTTCCACGAACCCCGCAAACTCGTCGGTCAGATTGCTGATGCCTACCGCCCCCACGCCCACGCGGAAGTCCGCATCCTCGTACCAGCCCTGCACAGCGTAGCGCAGGACCACGTCCGACCGGGCCGGCGCGTTGGTGCTGCGCTCGCCCGTAAACTGCCCCACGGCCCCCACGCGCCCCCGCAGGCTGAAGATCTCGTCCAGCGCCACGCGGTAGTCGCCTGCGAGGCTTACGGTGGAGGTGTGGCTCAGAAACGCGTCGTAGCGGTGAAGGTCAGCGTAGCGTCCGGCCAGGCTGCCCACGTTGTCAATCCGATCGGAGGCAGTGGGCAGGCGGCCCTGGAGCGTCACCGTCAGGTTGGGGAAGAAGCCGTCGTAGGCGAGGAAGAGGGCTACGTTGGACAGTGTGGTCTCGCGCACCTCATCCGCCACGGTGCCCAGCAGCCCGGGCTCACCCGCCTGCTGCCCGTAATGGCTGACGCCGATCTCCCCCCCTGCGCGGAGGCCCGGGCGGAGCGTCGCCTGCCCCGTCAGCAGCCAGGCCGAGGTGAGAAAGGTGACCCCGCTGGCATCGGTGTAGAGGGGCTTGTGCGCCTCGACCGTTAGCCCATCGAGCGGCGCCGCCTGCGTCCACACGGGCTGGGCAGCTGCTGCGAAGGGTGTTAACACGAAGACCAGCAAAGCGAAGAGCCAGCGCATAAGCAGGGCGACCCGAGGAGTAGACGAAGAGTGCGAGGGGCGTCCACCCTGCGGCACCTCAAACGTTCCACCCGCAGCGGAGTGGGCAGCCCTGCAATCAGACGCTCAGGTTACCAGAGAAACACGCGCACCCCAAAGCGCAGCCCGAAAATGTTATTGCTCGTATCCTCAAGGTCGGCTTCGAGAAAGCCCTCGCCGGTAAGGGCCACGTTGCGCGACACCATCCAGGCTACACCGGCTGAGGCATCGCCACGATACAGCTCCTGATCGCCCCCTACCACCAGCGCAGAGGTGCTGACGTACGGGTAGACCGAGCGATCTTGCCCACCGAAGTAATACGAAAAAGCCGGCCCAGCGCCAACAAACACATTCGCATCATCACCAATTCCTGCGGCCTGAAAGAGCACACTTCCGCCTACGGCAACGTTGGGCGTGACGAAATACTGTGTGGAGGGCTGAATCCTGAGATCCCACCGCCGGTCGTCGCTAAAGCTTGACGACTGGCTGGTAAGTGACGCCGTCCCCCCAATGATGAGGCTCCCGCGGTCAATGGCGTAGTCTTGGGCAGACGCTGAAGAGGCGAAGGCTCCAGCTATAAGAAATGCGACGACGAAGATTGCGGTGAAGTGTGTGCGCATGGGGCCGGTACGCAGTAGTAGAAGAGGCTATCCAGAGATACGACGGTACTCGTGATAGAGACGCCCTCACTTTACCAAGGGTAACACGCGGCTGCCGTGTTTTCTATTGTGCTATATGGGTAAAGCAGCGATGGCGGTTTACGCTGGCTGCGCTAACGCCCGCACATCCCTTCATTTTCTACTGATTTATGTGTACCTTGCAGCGTCATGTTGCCACCATTTGCTCTTTTGTTGCCATGGAACTCCAGGCCCCCCGCACCTCCGCCACGCGTCCTCGCTCCGAGCGTCTGGCCCTTTTGGAACGGTTGCAGGATGCGTTCATCGGCCTGGATACCCCCTACCCCCGGGCCGACGGCTCCGAGCAGCGCCGCATTTACCTCGACAGCGCCGCCTCCAATCTCTGCTGGCAGCCGGCATGGGAGACGGCGCAGGAGGCGCTGGCGCACTACGCCAACACGCACTCGCACCTGCACCATGGCGCCCGCATCATGACGGCGGCGTACGACGATGCGCACCAGGCGGTGCTTGACTTTGTGGACGCTCCTGAGGCATACACCGCCATCTTCTGTGGCACCGGCGTAACGGGCGGCCTGAACCGGATGGCGCGCCTCTTGGCCGAGCGCCGCCCCGAACGCGATGTGGTCATCACCACCATCATGGAGCACCACGCCAACGACTTGCCGCACCGCAAGCATGTGGGCGAGGTCGTCCACGTGCCGGTAGAGAAGGACGCCGACGGCGAGGCCGGGCGCGTGGGTATGGATCATCTGCGGCAGGCCGTAAAGACGCACGCCGATCGCCTCAACTACATCGCTATTACCGCCGCCTCCAACGTCACCGGCATCCTCAACCCCATCCATGAGATCGCGGAGCTGGCGCATCAGCACGGCGCGCTGGTGGTGGTGGATGGGGCGCAGGCGGCCGCCCACATGCCGCTCTCCGTGCAGGGTGCCGCCGCCGAGGAGGCCATTGACGTACTGTGCCTCAGCGGGCATAAGATCTACGCGCCGGGCAGTCCGGGCGTGATCGTCGCACGCAAAGCCCTCTTTGCCGGGCTGGAGCCGCAGGAGGTAGGCGGCGGCATCGTGGATTTTGTGGACACCACGCGCTACGACATCATGGGCGCCCTGCCCGAACGTGAGGAGACGGGCACGCCTAACCTTCCGGGCAGTATTGCCCTGGGCGCGGCGTTGCGCCTCCTACAGCACATTGGCATGGACGTGGTGGAAGAAGAAGAGCGGGCGCTTACGCAGTACGCGCTCTCCACCTTCGCCGCCATCCCGGGCCTGCACCTGTACGGATCGCATCGGCTGGAGGTAGCCGATCGCATCGGGGTGGTCACCTTCAACCTGCACGCCCTGCCCCACGGCCTCGTCACGGCTGCGCTGAACGACTACTTTGGCATCGCCGTGCGCAACGAATGCTTCTGCGCGCAACCGTTCGTCCGCCAGCTCCTTGGCATCAGCGATGAACACGGCGTGGCGCCGCCCTCCTGCTTCGATACGTGCAGCGCCGACGAGCAACCCGGCATGGTGCGCGTCTCGCTGGGCCTCTACAACACCGAGGCCGACATCGACGCCTGCGCGGAAGCCCTGCGCTACCTTGCAGCCCACGCCGACGAGATCCAGGAACAGTACGTGCCCGTGCCCGACGGCAGCGGCGACTGGCGCCACCGCACCTTCCACGTCCCACCCGAGCAACGCTTCAGCATCGACGGCGCTCTCGCCCATTGGATAGACTGAGCCGTCCGGACGAGGCCTGGCACTGGGTAGTCCAGTAGACACTACGGTGGACACCGACGTGTGATGTTGCCGCCGGCGCACCGGTGAACCCTTCCGCTGCCGTGGCCCCACGCGCCATCAGCCCCAGCTGCAGGCGCACGGGACGTCCGTTCCCACCGGTTTGGTGAGCTTGGTCCGAAATTTGTCGCTGTAACTATTGCGACAGCGCTCGTACCCAACGGGTGCATCTTGATCATCAATCTCCTGGAGCCCATGTCTGTCCCTGCTTCTCCGCAACGCCAGTCCGGGCTCGCGCACGTCCTCCACCGCTACATCACAGGGGACGTTGCCCGGCCCTTCCTCAACCGCGTCATGCGCCTGCTTGATGCCAGCGATGCCACCCCTACCGAACGCTCGGCCCTTGCGGCCTTCATGGGCGACGCGGTGCAAGACGTCGACCCTACGCGGCTGAAGCTGCCCCGGCTCAAAGAGCTGGAGATGATTCTTGCCGAAACGCGCCGCGCATAGCACGCTTCGCGGACGCAGTGCCGGCAGGGGATGTAACACCACTGGCTGCTGTGCTACTGACATTTCCCAACCGGCCCGTGCAACGCCTCCTGAGGCCGGAAGGGAACGAGGGACGGACCTGGTGGGAGTCCGTCCCTTTTTCATTTTGCTGATGTCTGTAAGGTGGCGAAAGGTGCCCTCTATCAAGGGCCAATGGATGATGTGGGGGTACGCATGTGAGGCATAGATTGGGTATGCTGTAGCCAGTCTCTCATGATCAGTGCGTTTACCTGTCACCTATGGCCTCGGACCGCTGGAATCGCGTCATGGCGCTGCTCGATGAAGCGCTGGACCGCCCCCCTGACGAACGGCTGTCCTTTTTGGACCAGGCCACCGACGACCCCGCCCTGCGCACCCGCGTGGCCGCTCTGCTGGCCGCAGCCGACGAACCGATCGCCTGGCTGAATGACGGCGTGGCTGGCCTCGGCGAGCCGATCCTTCACGACGTCGCGACGGATACGGCCAAGGACGCCCATCACGAAGGCGAGCGGCTCGGGGCATACCGTCTGGTGGAGCGTATCGCCCGCGGGGGGATGAGTACGGTGTACCGCGCCGAGCGTATAGACGGCGCGTATGAACAGCAGGTGGCGGTGAAGCTGCTTCCCCGCTACGTTCAGACCGAGCGCCACGTGGAGCGATTCCGCGCCGAACGCCACATGCTCGCCCGCCTCAACCATCCCCACATCGCCCGGCTGCTGGATGGCGGCGTGGCTGAAAACGGGCGCCCCTACCTCGTCATGGAGTATGTGGATGGCGTACCCATTACCACGTACTGCGCCCGCGCGGCGCTTCCGGTGCGGGCGCGGATGGCGCTCCTCCGTACCGTAAGCGCCGCGGTGCAGCACGCCCACCAGCAGCTCATCATTCACCGCGACCTGAAGCCCGCGAACATCCTCGTCACTGCTAACGGGCAGGTTAAGCTGCTGGACTTCGGCATTGCCAAGCTCCTGCATGCAGACGATGCGTCGCCCGGGGCGTCGCCTCAAACGCGCACCGGGGAGCGCTTATTCACGCCGGCCTATGCCGCTCCCGAGCAAATCACGGGGGCTCCCGTGAGTACCGCCACCGACGTATACCAGCTTGGCATCATAGGCTACGAATTGCTTACGGGGGTCCGCCCGTTCCATCAAGAGGAAAAGAGCCCCTCGGCCATTGCTCGGGCGGTAATGGAGGACACCCCCACGAAGCCCTCCACGGTTGTTACCTCGGGGGCTCTGCCCCATACCGCCTCCGACCGGCTCCCGGCCCCGCCACGCCGGTGGCGCCGTGCACTGTGCGGCGACGTCGACACCATCGTGATGAAGGCGCTGCGCAAGGAGCCCGAGCGGCGCTACACCTCAGCCGAGGCCCTGGGCGAAGACCTCACGCGGTATCTTCAGAACGTTCCGGTGCGCGCGCGCCGATCGACCGTGCGCTACCGGACCCGCAAGTTTTACCACCGGCACCGCGCGGGCGTTGTAAGCAGTGCCGTGGCCGTTCTCCTCATCGTAGGCCTCATGCTGGGCCTCCTGCATCAGCGCAACCTTGCCCTGGACGAGCGCGACCGCGCCACGCAGCAGCAGGCCGCATCCGAGCAGGTCGCCAACTTCCTGGTTGGCGTGTTCGAGGCCAGCAACCCGTTTGGCCGAACCGCGTCGGCCGAAGAGCCCAGGGCCTCCGAGCTGCTGAGGCGCGGGATGGACGAGGTGCAAACGCTGGAAGAGCAGCCCGCTGTGCAGGCCGACCTGCTCGACGCCATGGGGCAGGCCTACACAGGGCTGGGGGATTACGCCACCGCCGACTCCTTGCACCTGCGCGCGCAGACCCTGCGCGCGGAACGGCTCGACGCCCCACACGAGGCGCTCGCCCGGTCGCTGAACCTCCGCGCGGCCGTCGCCGAGAAGCAAGGGGACTACACCGCCAGCGAAGCCCTCACCCGCAAAGCCCTTTCCATGCGTAAAGCGCTCCATGCCTCCCCTCATCCCGGCATCGCCGAAGGCCTGCACAGCCTGGCCCTGGCCCGGAAGGAGCAGGGCGACTACGCCGCGGCCGACTCGCTCTATCGACAGGCGCTTGCCATGCGGCGTGCACTGCACGGGGCGGTGCACGAAGACGTAGCTTCTACCCTCACCAGCCTGGGGATGGTGCGGTTTGAGCAAGGCCGGTACGCCGAAGCCGAGGCCCTCCACCGCGAGGCGTTTGCCCTCAACGAACAGGTGGTTGGCGCCCGCCACCCCCAAACGGCGATCAGCCTCAATAATATGGCGATGGCTGTAGAGAACCAGGGCCACTACGCCGTCGCGATTCCGCTGTACCGGCAGGTCCTTGACATCCAACAAAACCGCCTGGGGAAGGCGCACCCGGCAACCGTGACCTCCCTGAATAACCTCGCAGTGGCTGTCGAAAAGAGCGGCGACCTTGGTGCTGCAGCATCGCTGAAGCGGGAAGCGATGGAGCGCCGTCGGGAGGCCCTCGGCGCTGACCACCCCCGAATGGCCGCAGTCTATAATAACTTCGGGGTACTGCTCCACAAGAAAGGAGCCTACCGCGAGGCCCTGCAGTACTTTCAGCAGGCCATCGACGTGCTCGAGCCGGCCGTTGGGCTGGAGCACCCGTACGTCGCCTTTACGAAGGGCGCCATGGCCCGCACGTACCGCGCCCTGGATGCCCTCCCCCGGGCTACTGCCCTTGCCGAAGCGTCGCTCCAGACGATTGAGCAACACCTCGGGCCCGCTCATCCCCGAACGGCAGCCGCCCTCAGCACGCTGGGACAGGTACGGACCTCGGCCGGCGCCTACGGCGAAGCCATCGCCCTCCATCAAAAAGCCCTTGCCCTTCGGCAGGATGCGCTGGACCCAGCCCATCCCGACATCGCCACCAGCCTGGCGCAGCTGGCAACCGCTTTTGCAGAAGCTGGCCGCTATGCCGACGCCGAGCCGCTCTTTCGTGAGGCGCTCGCGTTACGCACCCAAGCATTTGGGAGCGACGATATACGGACCGCACGTGCAGCCAGCGGCTTGGGGCGGTGCCTCGTGGCGCGTGGAGCCTATGCCGAGGCTGAGCCGCTGCTCCTTCAGGCGCTCACCGTGCTCGAGGAGGCGCCGGGCGATCAGGCAGACGTCTGGGACGCAACCCGCGATGGGCTGGCCACCATCGCTGAGCGTCGCGACCAGCCTGACACTACCGCACGATACCGGGCCACCGCGCGGTCCTTTATCGACTGACCGGGACGCCGATGCTATGGAACCGCTCCCAACCGGACCTCCCAAAGCAACCCAGCCTGAGCGGCATGGTAAGAAAGCAGCGTCTCTCCCCTCAGCACATACCAACCCTTATCTGTTCATGTCTTTTCCTGACCGCGTCCATCTCTGCGAAGTGGGACCCCGTGATGGGTTTCAGTTTGAGGACACGTTCATCCCGACCGACCGCAAGCTTGAAGCCATCGATCGGCTGGCCGCCGCCGGGCTGCGCCGCATCCAGGTGACTTCCTTTGTGCACCCCGACTGGGTCCCACAGATGGCTGATGCGGAAGCCGTGTGCGCCGGGTTGCCCACGCGCAGCGATGTGCTGTTTACGGGGCTGGCCCTCAACCTAAAGGGCGTGGAGCGCGCTTCCGCCAATGGCCTGGAGGTCGTGGATCTCTCCATTGCCACCCACGACACCCACAGCCGGGCCAACGCCAACATGCCGCTCGACGAAGCCATTGCGCAGGGCGAGGCGATGGTGAAGCGCGCGCAGGCTCTGGGCATGCAGGCTCAGATGAACCTGCAGACCGTCTTTGGCTACCGCGACCCCGGCGATACGCCCATCCCGCACGTCGTCGATATGGCCCGGCGCTTTGCACGCCTCGGGTTGGAGTCGCTGGCGTTATCCGACTCCACGGGCATGGCCGACCCGGTCATGATTCGCGAGCGGGTGGAAGCCGTGCAGGCCGTCGTTGGCGATACCCCGCTGGTGCTGCACCTGCACGACACGCGCGGCTCTGGCATTGCCAACATGATGACCGCGCTGCAATGCGGCGTCACGCGCTTCGACACCTCCATGGCGGGCATGGGCGGCTGCCCCTTTATTCATGGGGCAGCGGGCAACATCGCCACAGAGGATACCGTCCACCTGCTGGAGCAGATGGGCATGGCCACTGGCATCGACTGGCGCGCGGTCGCGGAGGCCTCACTCACTATTGAACGGGTGCTTCGGAAGCGCTTCCCAGGAAAGCTCCACCGCCTGCTACAGCGAGCGGCCGAGCAGCCTGTGGCCTAAGCGCCAAGACCCTGCGCTCGGAGTGCCCTCAGCGCATAGACTACATGTCGCGCACGAGCCGCACCAGATCAAAGGCTGTAATCAGCCCTTTGAGCGCGCCGTCCTCCGTGACCAGCACGCGGTGAATGCGATGCTTCAGCATGGTGTCGGCCACGCGCTGCACCGTGGCATCAGTCGCTACGCTGTGCACGCCGGTCGTCATCACGTCGCGTACGGTGGCGTCCGGCGCCTCCTGGATGCGAAGCGTCACCAGGTCCTCCTCGTCGTACGCATCGTCTGCCGATCCATGGTAGGATCGGGCAAAACCATAGTGGCCGACTTCTTGGCCTGTCGCCTCGGCAGTGTACTCCGCAATGTCGGTAAGGGATACCACGCCGACGAGCAATCCGTCATCGTCAACCACTGGCGCACCGGTAATCACATGTTGCTGGAAAAAGGTGGCGAGCTGCTCTACGGGCCACTCCGGGTGGGCCGTTCGCACATCGGTGACCATCAGTTCGTGGGCCGTGAGGGTTGGGGTTCGCTTAGGGGTAGACATGGCTCAGAAGGGACCGATGAAAAAGGGTGCGATCACCTGCAGTGTATAATACGGAGGAGCCCCTTGGAGGTGGCCAGTGCTCTGTGAAGGTTCGCTCCATTCCAGCGGACATCGTAGGCAACAGCGCCGGCCCTGCACACGCAAGACGCTCCGGACGCTATCGCCGAAGCCTAAGTCCCGAGCGAGCACCTCCAACGCGTCGGTAAAGATGGCGGTGGCGTCCTCTCGGGCCCCGTGCAACACCACGGCCGACGTACGCTGCAAGATGGCGTCACGGCTACCCTGGCAGATATCCCGGTACCTTGGGCGCGTGTAGCCAACTCCCGATTGTGGTCGTGGAGGAGTCGGCAGTGCCTCTGAACGATGACGAGACGCTCGCCACGCTGAAGGTGCCGCGTGGTACCGGGCCAAGCATCAAGCCCCTCACCCGGGAGGCCCGTGGCATTCAGGCGACCCGCGCGAGGCAGAAGCGGATGGCGGGGCAGACGGCGACGGGTAGGCGGCGACGGGTAGGCGGCGACGCACTACGGGGCTCCCCCGGTGCCCCCATCCACCGCATCCAATTGATGCAGCCTAAGCGCTGCCTCCCTGCGGGGCCACTGCCACAAGGCAGGGTCCCGTTTTTTGTTGCTTGATTGATCGCGTCCTCATCGTTGTAACAAGATCGGACACCGCCCAACATGCCGGTAGAGCCGCCGTTTTCATCATTGATCTGTTTATTGACTCACCGCACACAACCAGAGGTCGGCCCATGAGCACACCACGCATAGCATTCGTTTTGACCAGCCACGATACCCTGGGCGATACCGGAAACGATACCGGGTATTTCCTTTCAGAAGTCGCGCATCCGTACCTTGTACTGCACGAAGCTGGCGCGGAGATTGACTTCATCAGCCCGGAGGGCGGCCCCGTCCCGATGGACCCCAGCAGCCGCGACCTGGAGGATAAGGGCAACGCTACCTTTCTGAGGCTCGAGGGGATGGAGGACGCCCTCAACAGCACCACTGCAGCAGCCGACGTGGATCCCGCGGATTATGACGCCATCTACTTTGCGGGGGGCCATGGCACGATGTGGGACTTCCCGGACAACGAGGCGCTACAGCACCTGACCGCTGCCATTTACGAGGACGGTGGCGCGGTAGGCGCCGTCTGCCACGGGCCTGCCGGGCTTGTGAATGTGCACCTCTCCGATGGCTCGCGCCTCATCGATGGCAAGCGCGTCTCCTGCTTCACCGATGCTGAAGAGCACGAGGTAGAGCTCCAGGACGTCGTTCCGTTCCTGCTTGAAACCACGCTGCGCAAGCACGGCGCCACCCTGGAGAAGGCGGGCAACTGGGAAGCCAACGTAGCTGTCGACGGACGCCTCGTGACGGGTCAAAACCCGGCTTCTGCTGAGGGCGTGGGCGAAGCGCTGGCCCGCATCCTGCGCGAGCGCCCCGTAACGGCGTAGCGTATCGGCCCTACCCGCAAGAAACAGCCGCGCCCCCCTCAGGCGTAGCATCAGGGCGGCCTCACAATCTGGGGCCGCCTTTTTATCGAATGCCCTGTCGCTTTTCCCTGTGCTCATGGTGCGCCTTGCTTCTTCCGTCCTGCTGCTCCTGCTCATCACCGGGCTGCTTAGCGGCTGCAGCGATGACCCAACCTCGCCCGATGGGCCGCCTGACTTAACAGACACCTGGACGGCGGCGTTTGAGGACGAGAGCGGCGCCTCGTTTCAGGTGACCCTCGACCTGGTCACCACCGCCACCAGGGTGTCCGGCGGCGGCACGTTCGACGGGCCCGACGGCAGCAGCACCGACTTCACGATAGCCAGCGGCTCGTACGTCTTTCCCTCCCTACAACTTTCTCTGAGCCCCGAGGGTAGCCGCCCCGGAACGCTCAGCGGCACCGTCAGCGAAGACGGCACAACGATTAACGCCACCGTGAACGGCACCGGCGTCGGCAGCTTCAGTGAAACTCCTCTTGTACTGACCCGCTAACCCTCATGGCCACCCTCACCGGACTGCTGGAAACAACGCTGTACGTGGATGACCTGCCCCGCGCGGAGGCCTTTTTCGCGGACGTGGTTGGGCTACGGCTGATGACCTCCGATGATCAGTTCTCCGCCTTCGATGTGGCCGGCCGGCAGGTCTTGCTGCTATTCGAACGAGGCGCCGGGCGCACGCCCGTCGAGATGCCCTCCGGCACCATTCCTGCCCACGATGGCGAGGGCCCGCTGCATATTGCGTTTGCGGTGCCCGCAGACGAGCTCCCGGCCTGGGAAGCCCGGCTGGACGTACATGGCGTGCCGGTCGTCGGACGCAACGAGTGGCCGCAGGGCGGCGAAAGCCTCTACTTCCGCGACCCCGACGGCCACCTCATCGAGCTGGCTACCCCCGGCCTCTGGCCCATGTACTGACGCCCGGGGCATCATCACAGGCCCCTTCCGCACCCATCGCCGGCGAGCGCTCGCAGAGGCGTGCCGGCCTTACGGCTGGTGCAGTTCTGCATGGCAGGCGTAGGGGTCTGCCGTGTGCCTGTGCTGTAGCAGGGCGCGGCGCTGAGTCTGCCGCGCGATAACGCCCTGCGTGAGGCGGCCATAGGTGGCGTTCGCGGTGCCAGCAGCGCCAATGGGCGAGCCGGGGGGTGTGTCGGGGCGTGCAGCAGGCGCGGCCTCCACCTGTAGGTCGCGGAAGAGGAAGCGGTCGACCCGGTCGAAGAGCAGCTGCCGGTGCGCCACCGTCCGGCGCCCCGGAGCCGCGCGGATGTTCTCTTCCAGCCACAGATGCACCTGGCGCAGTTGCTGCACCACCTCGGCGGCTACGTCCGGCGCCAGGTCGTCGTGCATGGCCGTCTCCAACAGCGCATCCGTCCACACGGTCTGCACCACACGCTGCAGGCCAGCGTCGTAGGCATCGTCCGGAACTGCCCGGCGCCAGACGAAACCGTCGACGCCATCAAGCAGCGCGCCAAGGCTCAGCTGGCCGCCGTCGAACTGCGTCTGGTAGGCAATGCGGGCCAGGCGCTGCGGCTGCAGCAGCTGCCCGAAGACCAGCGCAGCCACCACCTCGGCGGGCGCATGGGCATCAAACGTGAGGCCGGTGCGCCGTTCGAAGAGCTCGCGGTTGGCCCCGTAGCCCGGCGGTCGCGGCGGGATGGTCGTGCGAATCTGCTCGGGGAGCCGGAGGGCTTCGGGGCGTACCTGTTGCAGGAGGGCGTTGAGGGCCGTCTGCTGCGTCGCCGCCGGTACCGGCGTGGGCAGCGTGCGCGCGTCGCCTCGCACCGTATAATCGTACTCCACGCCGCCCAGCAGCTTCGCTGTGGCCTGTACCTGATAGCGATGCCAGAGATAGATCGGCACCAGATGCTCCTCCATGAGGGCCAGCGGCTCGCCGGTGCGCACGACCCGCTCGCCAAACTGGTCGAGCGCGTGCTGCCGCACCCGGGCCTCATGACGCAAGGCCTCAATCATATTGTCGCCGTTATCCCACAGGTTGGCCTGCGGATGGGCGGCCCCCGCCGGGCGCGCATCCTGGTCCGAGATGTACAGCAGGCCCGCCTCCTCTTTCGCCTGTAGGATCTCTTCGAGGAAGCCCTGTTCGTCTCTACCCTCCGGCACGGGTGCGTAGCCGAAGCGGATGGCCTCCACGTCCCAGGCGCCCATGCCCGTAGCGTAAGCCTCCTCCAGCGACAGCTCGCCGTCCTCGTTGATGGTGACCTTCGGCGCGGGGTAGTCCATCACCGAAGCGCGGTCGCGCGTGGAGGCGGCAAAGTTGTGGCGAAGGCCCAGCGTGTGGCCAATCTCGTGGGCGGAGAGTTGCCGGATGCGGTTGAGCGCGGCGGGCAGCATGGGGTCTGCGTCCTCCGTGAACCCCGCGCGGTGGTCGCCCCGGTAGGGCGCCAGCAGGCCTTCGAAGATGCGGTGGTCGTGGCGCACGCGCAGCGAGCCGA
This sequence comes from Bacteroidota bacterium, assembly GCA_009908945.1. Classification (GTDB taxonomy): domain Bacteria; phylum Bacteroidota; class Rhodothermia; order Rhodothermales; family Salinibacteraceae; genus Tc-Br11-B2g6-7. The sequence continues at coordinate 786 of JAAAOI010000193.1, read as the reverse complement.
GGGTGACGTGCCCCTTCAGGATCTCGCCGGTGCGCGGGTCGATGACCGACGGCCCATAGCTCCAGCCGCGCGTGGAGCGATGGACCCACTGGATGACGTTGTAGCGGAGGTCCATCGGGTCGGCATCCTCCGGCAGCAGCTGCACATCGAACGCGTCCCGAAAGCCGGCAGCCTCAAACGCCTCGTTCCACCAGCGGCCGCCTTCCAACAAGGCCGTGCGCACCGGCTCGGGCGTGCCGGGGTCGAGGTAATAGATGATCGGCTCCTCGGGCGTGCAGAGCCCATCTTCCCCGGGCTCGTCGGCGCAGTGCAGGCGGTGGCGCGAGATGAAGCGCTGCGTCGTCGGTTCGTTGACCGGCGCGGCGTAGTCTTCGTAGGCAAAGCTGTAGTAGCCCGACCGCGGATCGTGCGGGCGCGGGGTGAAGCCGTCCGTGTCGGGCAGCGCGATGAAGGAGTGGCGCACGCGGAGTGTCACGTGCTGCGCGTCGGCCGCGGTGGCGCGCACCTCAGCGCCGGGCGTCTGGTCGGTCACGAACGTCACCCGCGCTTCCATCTCCGTGTTTTGCGGGAAGGCGCCGGTCCCCTCCCGGTACGGCGCGCTCCGGAGGCCATCCAGCCGAAAACTGCCCTGCCCTCGTTGGCGCAGGCGCTGCACCACCCCGTGGGCATCCCGCACGATGAAGTCGGTAGCGTCAATCAGGAAACGGTCATCCGTCTGAGCCGCTACCTCAAACCCGAAAAGCACGCTCTCGGCGAAGGCATCGCGGACGGCCTGGGCTTCCCGCG
>JAAAOI010000051.1 GCA_009908945.1 Bacteroidota bacterium | reverse complement strand
GTCTCGGCGTGGTTCTGGTACACGGCATGAAAGCAGAGGCCCTATTTAGGGCCAACTTCTGGTTCAACCCGAGACCCCGTATGGATCCTCGATCAAGTCGAGGATGACTGGGTGGGGACAACGGAGGTTGAGCTACATGCACTGCCGGCTGGATCGGATGCGAATGGCAGCATGATAACACACGTGAAACCACCCCGACCAGAAAACGAGGGCATGGCCCGATTCATGAGCAGTGGGAGTAAAGAGGCACGCCAGCCAGGGCCGAAGGTCATGCCTGTGGCACTGCGGCTGGGAAGACGTCGCAGCGAGGCCTTGCCCTACGCTTCCATCGCCATAAACAGGTTGTTCAGCGACTCGGTGTAGGTGGGGTGGGAGAAGACGCCGTCGCGGAGCGCCGTGTAGGGGACGTTGCCCATCATAGCCACCTGCAATACGGAGGCAATTTCGCCGCCCTCTACACCCAGGATGGTGGCGCCCAGAAGCTGGTCCGTGTTGGCGTCTACCACTGCTTTCATGAAGCCGCGCGTCTCGTCCGTTTCGAGGGCGCGGGCGACGGACGTCATCGGCAGGTGCGCCACGCGAATGTCGTGGCCCGCTGCGCGCGCCTGCTGCTCACTAAGGCCGATACGGCCCAACTGCGGGTCGATGAACACGGTGTACGGGACCATCCGTCCTTTGGTGGTGCGGTCGCCGCCCTCCAGCCAGTTGGCCTGCAGGATGCGGAAGTCGTCGTAGGAGATATGCGTAAAAGCCGGGCCGCCCTTTACGTCGCCGATGGCGTAAATGCCTTCCACATCTGTCTCAAGGCGCTCGTTCACCGGTAGAAAACCGCGGTCGTCCGTGGTAAGGCCGGCCGCCTCAAGGCTGAGGGCGTCGGTGTTGGGGCGGCGCCCGGTGGCAACCAGCACGTGCGATCCGGTGAGGGTTACCGTGTCGCCGTGCTGTGTTGCCGTGACCGTTATCGTGCCGTCGGCGGCCTGGGTCACGGCGGACGCCTCGGTGCCAAGGTGTACGGTAAGCCCCTCCGCGCGCAAAATCGCTGCGATAGCGTCCCCCACATCGGCATCCTCCCGGCTCAGCAGTTGATCGCCACGCTGCACGATGGTGACCTCACTGCCAAAGCGATGAAACATTTGCCCAAACTCGAGCCCGATGTACCCGCCGCCCAGTACGACAAGGTGGTCGGGCACTGCTGCCAGCTCCATGATGGACGCATTGGTCAGATAGTTCACATCCGCCAGCCCCTCAATCGGCGGGATGAAGGGCCGCGTGCCCGTGTTGACCACGATGCGATCGGCCGTGAGGGTACGCGTGCCACCGTCGTTGAGGGCGACCTCCACCGTGTCCGGACCGGTGAAGGAGGCTTCGCCCATGATGAGGGAAAGGTGCTCTTTGGAGGTGAGGCCGTCTTTGCTGCCCGCGCGAAAGCTCTCCACAATGTCACGCTTGCGTTGCCGGACGGTGGCCAGGTCTACCGCCACCGGGCTGGTGTGTACGCCATAGTCGGCGGCGCGCCGGGCCAGGTGCGCCACGCGGGCGCTGGCAATCATCGTTTTGGTGGGCGTGCAGCCCTCGTTGACGCACGTGCCGCCCACGTGGGCCCGCTCCACCAGGGCTACCCGCCAGCCGGCTTCCGCGGCCTTTCCGGCCAGGGGCCCGCCGCCCTGTCCGGCACCAATCACAAGGAGATCGAAGGAGGATGCTGTGGTCGGGTTTGTCATGAGGATCAAGGAGGAGAGGGTGGGAACGCGATAGGCTCAGCCCATAAGCAGCCCATAGATAAGCAGCCCATAGGTAACAGCGTACGATTCACCGTTACGCCATGATCGCTCGGCGCGCACCAGTTACGCACGGGCGTTCGCCGCGCCGCGATGCGGTAGGCGATCGGCCAGCACCTGATGTAGCTTTTTGCGGGCCCGGTGCAGCCGCACGCGGACGTTCGACTCGGTAAGGTCCAGCGCCTCGGCAGTCTCGCGCGTCGACTGCTGCTTGAGGTCGCGCATGTGAATGACTTCGCGGTAGGAAGGCTTTAACTCCTGCAGGGCCTGATGCAGATGCGCCGTTTCCTCATGGCCCACTGCCGCACGCTCGGGGTCGGCATTGTCCGGGGTGGCAGAGGTAAGCGTGCCGTCGGTCGTGACGGCCATGCGCCCGAGGTCGTCTGAGCTGAAGGGCTGGTAGCGGTCCGAATAGCGCGTCTGCTGCGAGGCTACGTTCCGCGCAATTACGTACAGCCAGGTCGTCACCTTGGAGTCTCCTCGAAAGTTGGGCAGGCTGCGCAGGGCCTGATAGAGAGCTTCCTGCACCAGGTCGTCGGCCATAGCGGGGTTACGGGAGAAGCGGGCCAGCACAGAGCGGAGGTAGTCGCGCTGGCTGTAGATCCAGCGGGTCACCGCTTCGGGGTCGCGGTTTTGCAATGCTTCCAACGCATCGCCCGTGGGCCGGCCCGTGCAGGGCGTCGCGCTACGTGTTTTCGTGAGGGTGGTGGTCGTGGAGGCGGATGCAGACGTCATAGCAGGTGGGGGACCGGTGTGTGGGAATAGACGCAAAAGCGCGAACGCAACCGATGCCGCGTCGCGAACTACCCTTTCATTAAGGAAACCCCGTGCCACGTCCGTTAGCCTCAATGCATGCTCAGTTTTAAATCATTGA
>JAAAOI010000132.1 GCA_009908945.1 Bacteroidota bacterium | reverse complement strand
ATTGTTTCGAGATGGGCCGGCCCCACGCTCGTGACGATAGCCAGCTCTGGTTGCGCAATCGCACACAACTCTGCGATATCGCCAGGATAGCGGATGCCCATCTCCAGCACCAGCACCTGGTGCTCTGGCTGTAACGTGTTGTTGATGACGATACAGAGGCCCATCGGGGTATTATACGAGCTGGGCGTAGCGCAGACGTTGAACCGTTGCCGCAAAATTTCCGCGACAATAAACTTGGTGCTCGTCTTACCATACGACCCCGTGATGCCCAGCACCAGCACGTCCGGCCGGTTCCGGATCGTATTCCGCGCCTGCCGCTTGAACCCTTCTTGCACGTACCGCTCCACGGGCAGATTTAGCGCGGCGGCGGCCACCACCCATAGCGGCGCCCCCAGATCGGCCAGCAGTAGCCCGGCAAGAAAGGCCAGATAGCCCTCGGGCGCTCCAATCAGCCCGCCGGCGGCTGCACCGGTCCCCACAGCCAGCAGTGCCAGAACGGTAGCCGTCCCAAGCAGACGCTGCAGCCGCGCAGTAAAGGCCAACGGCTTCTTCTCCCTGGCACTACGATAGCGCCGGGAGGAGATGAATAGCAGGGGCCAGAGGATCAGCGCGGCAGTGGTGACTGTCCAAGCGGCCGCGCTTCCCCAAAGGAGCATGGCCCCACCAAGCACAACAAGGCCTGCGACGTGTGAGGGGCGCATCAACAGTGCACGATGGCCCCACAGCCAGTGACGGAGCCGCGACGGGCGATAGCCTTCCAGCTGAGCCATGTGCAGGAAAAACCGAAGGCGCCGCCAGAGGCGCCAGCCAGCGAAAGCGGTCGCCAGGGCGGCAAGAAGAAGGAGGAGCATGAGAGATCGATCAGAGAAGTGAACGCAGAGCGGGACCGCGCGTCACGCCGATGATGCCGCTGCCCGGGCTTGTGCTGCCCGCTCCGCGTAGTCGCGAAGGAAGTGCCGGGTCCCTGCGATGACCGGACCCGGCGCATCAAGGTAACCATAATGTCCTGCGCCGTCCAACGGCACCAATCCCGCGTCAGGCAGGCCGTCTTCCAGCCTGCGCATCTGCTTTCGGGTGATGGCCTCGTCGTTCGTGCCCCAGAAAAGCAACGTGGGCGCGGTGATCTGAGCGAGTCGGTCATCCACGTAGCTGTTGACGACGCGGACGAACGTCGCCCGCATCACGCCATCGAGCGCTCGGTAATCCGAGGATCCCAAGGCACGCCAGAGCAGGCTATGGTGCAGCCAGTCGGTGGCGGGGCTACGTACAGGCTCGGGCAGCCAGGTAAACGGGGCCTTCACGAGCTTCGCGATTGCGCTCCGCACCTTCACCCCCGCACTGCGCCTGCGCGGAATGCCCGAGGGGCTAATCAAGATGAGGCGATCCACGAGCGCCCCTGCTTCCGGATCAGCGGCCAGGAACAGCGCGATGCGCCCGCCATTGGAATGCCCGATGATGGGCAACGGAGCCGTACCGTGTGCAGGGTGAATACGCTTACGGATAACCTCCTGCACCAACCGTACGTGGGCATCGATGCCCCACGGTTCTGGCGGTGGGGGCGAGTGGCCATGCCCTGGTAGATCGAGAGCGAACACGGCAAACACGTCCGCAAGGGCATCCGTCAAAGGGCGCATGAGCGCCGCACTGCTCCCCCATCCGTGCAGGAGCAGCACCGGCGGTGCGGTAGCAGGGCCGGCGCGGTCAACGTGTACAGCCTCCACCATAGACGACGTTTGATCAACAGCTCTTTATGTGGAAAAATCGATAACTGCCGCGCCCCGCAAGGCCCGCGACTTGACGGTGATCCGGAAACCATCTATCTTAGGGGTCGTTCCTACCCTTTGAGATGGCACCTGCTTCGGTATGCCAATCGGCACGAACCGGATATGATAACGCAGGCCTGCCTTGCTCTTGTCTCTTGCGTCTTGCATGGCTGTTGGCAGATAGATCGCCGCTGGGGAGTCGCGGTGCCCTGCCTGCTTCTTATTGCCTATTCGACTGTTTTTATGGTGCACGCGGATGTGTGACTCCTGTGGTGCGGCCGCACAGCTGCCCACCCGGCTCCGCTACTCCGTGCTACAATAGCCTCGAAAGTAGCGCCTGGCGTACCGTTCGCCCTCATCGCAAGGGCCTGCGCCCTGTAGCACGCTGCGCCTTTCTGCAACACACGTAGGAACAGGTGTACGCTATCCACTGGCCCGTCAGGTCAAACATCGGGCAGGATGTGTCTGCCACGCGGCCGTGCTACCCCACGGCGGCCAAGCGGCGAGGTACTACTTATCACAACCCAAAGCAACATCGTTTTTTATGTCTAAGAAGAAGTCCAAAAATCCGGAATTTCGCGGGATGCTCGAGTTCATCGGCGACAAGAACTTCGGCTTCATCCGCGAACTCCGTCACGACCTGCGCAAAGGCGACAGCGATCCGTTCTGCTCCCCGCCCGTCATCCGGAAGAATAACCTGCGCGACGGCGTCATCCTTGACGGCACGCTGAAGCCCGGCCGAAAGGGCGACATGCAAGTCGACAAAGTCCACAAGATCATGGGGGTAGAGCCCAAAGACTGGGCCACCACCCGCGACTTTGACAACGGGCAGATCATCTATCCCAACGAGAAGCTCAATCTGGTGACGGGAGCAGACGATGTGGACATGCGCGTCGTGGACCTCGTCGCTCCGCTCGGCAAGGGCCAGCGCGCCCTCATCGTAGCGCCTCCTCGCACGGGTAAGACCGTCCTGCTGAAGGAAATTGCGGCCGGTGTCACCAAAAATCACGAAGAGGTAGAGCTGGTGTGCCTGCTGGTCGATGAGCGGCCAGAAGAGGTCACTGACTTTAAGCGGTCGACCAAAGCTCAGGTCTTCGCTTCCTCCAACGACCGGGGCGACGACAACCACGTCCGCGTGTCCACGCTTGCGCTGGAGTATGCCAAACGGCTGGTAGAGCTCAAGAAAGACGTCGTCCTGCTCCTGGACTCGCTCACGCGTCTGGGCCGCACCTTCAACCTGTTTGTGAACGGTAGTGGCCGGACGCTCTCGGGCGGGCTCGACGCCAACGCCCTCAAGGTCCCGCGCCGCATCTTTGGCGCTGCCCGCAACATTGAAGGGGGCGGGTCCCTCACCATCATCGCCACGGCCCTGATCGAGACCGGCAGCCGCATGGACGATGTCATCTTTGAGGAGTTCAAGGGGACGGGGAACTCGGAGATTGTGCTGGACCGCGAGATGGCCGACAAGCGCATCTTCCCCGCCGTGAACCTCCGCAAGAGTGGCACGCGGAACGAGGAATTGCTCATTGACGAAGAGCAACTGCCCGCGCACAACCGCCTCATGCGCGCCCTCAATTCGCGCCCTCCGCTGGAAGCCATGAACGCGCTGCAGCGCCACCTCAAGCAGTCGGCATCGAACGAGGAGATGCTGGCCAGCCTGCTCGCCAACGTGATGGATGGATAGGGCATGGGCGGAAAAAACACCCGCGGCAGCAGGTAGACGTTATGTTTTACCCGGCCGGTGTGTCTATCGGGTATGCGTGTTTTACCACCTGCCCGCGCCTGTGCCATGCCTTCCCCACACGAGGGCTCCGAGGAGCCCATCATCCACTACCACGCGCCCATCCACGCGTGGGACGTCTCCGACCGGCCTCGGGAGAAGTTTATCAAGCACGGCCCGAACGCGCTTTCAGATGCTGAACTGATCGCGCTGATCTTCGGGTCGGGCACCTCCACCAAAGATGGTCCCATCTCTGCGGTACAGCTTGGGCAGGCCCTCGGCCGGGCGTTTGGATCACTGCACGACCTGACGAAGCGCGAGCTCAAGGAGCTTACGCGCGTCGTGGGCATCGGCCCAGCCAAGGCCGTGCAACTCCTGGCCACGTTCGAGATCGGCCGTCGCGTAGAGTCGCAGCGCCACCAGGGCGAGCGGGTGCAGGTGACGTGTCCAGCGGACGTCGCCGCTGTGTACGCGCCCCACATGCGCGATCTGAAGCGGGAGATCTTTAAGATCGTCCTGCTCAACACCGCCAACGTCATTATGGGCGACTATACGATTAGCGAGGGGGGGCTTGCCGCCAGCATCGTAGAGCCGCGGGCTATTTTTAGGAAAGCGATCGTGGAAAATGCGGCCGCCGTGATTTGCCTGCACAACCATCCCAGCGGCAACCCCGAACCCAGCCGCGAGGACATCAAGGTCACGCGGGAGTTGTGCGCCGGGGGCAAGCTCATGGGCACGCCTGTGCACGACCATATCATCATCGCGGGAGACACCTACACCTCCCTGGCCGAGCGGAATTTGCTCGGGTAAGCCTCCCACCTGCCCCGCCTTCTCCCACCTTCTCCCGCCTTCTCATGTCCTACGTCCGGCTCGCCGGCACCGCTACCCTCCTCGTGGTCGTGGCGGGCTGCGGCAGCATGGATCCGCTGCGCGTCGATCGACCCGCCAAGCCCTTCGAGGCTGCAACGATTCGCGGCGACACCGTGCGGCTGGCCGATCACGGAGGACCTTAGGCGTGCTGAATCACGCCCAATTCAAGCAACGGCGTTGTATCGGACGGCTGAACTGCCTACTTTGCGATGATTCAACCTTCTTTCGCGCACGGACTTCCAGCCCATGAGCACCCTGTTCGACAACATCATCTCCCTCTCCAAGCAGCGCGGGTTTATCTTCCAGTCGTCTGAAATCTATGGCGGACAGGCGGCTACGTATGATTACGGCCCCTTGGGTGTGGAGTTGAAGCGCAACGTGCAGGCCCACTGGTGGAACCACATGGTGTATCAGCACGCCGATGTGGTCGGGCTCGATGCAGCCATCATGATGCACCCCAAAACATGGGAAGCCTCCGGGCATACCGAAGCCTTCAACGACCCACTCATCGACGATAAAGCCTCGCGCTACCGCTACCGGGCCGATGAACTGATCGAGGACCACATCCAAGGCCTCATGCAGAAGGGCAAGCAGGACGAGGCCACGGCCGTACACGAGCGCCTGGTAGCCGCACTAAACAGCGGCGACGAGATGCCCGAGCAGCTGTATGCCATCATCATGGATGAGGAGATCCGCGCGCCCGATTCGGGGGCGTTTGACTGGACCGAGGTGCGCCAGTTTAACCTGATGTTTGAGACGCACGTGGGCCCCCTCGCCGAGACGGGCGACCGCATCTACCTCCGCCCGGAAACCGCACAGGGTATCTTTGTGAACTTCCACAACGTACGCGAACCTGCTCGGCAACACGTACCGTTTGGCATCGCCCAGATCGGGAAAGCCTTCCGTAACGAAATCGTGGCCCGGCAGTTCGTCTTTCGGATGCGTGAGTTCGAGCAGATGGAGATGCAGTACTTCGTGAAGCCGGGCGCCCAGTTGGACTGGTTTGACACCTGGCGCGACCGGCGCATGGACTGGCACCGTGCGCTTGGCGTGCGTCCCGAGAAGCTGCGCATCCACGAACACGAGCAACTCTCCCACTACGCCGATGCCGCCGTTGACATCCAGTACGAATTTCCGATCGGCTGGAAGGAGGTTGAGGGCATCCACTCGCGTACGGACTACGACCTGAAGCGGCACCAGGAGTACTCTGGCAAAAACATGACGTACTTCGACCCCTTCGAGCAGGAGAAATTCATCCCGTACGTGGTGGAGACCTCCGTGGGGCTGGACCGCACCATCCTGATGCTGCTCTGCGATGCCTACCGTGAGGAGGAAGTGAACGGCGACGAGCGCACCGTGCTAAGCCTCCACCCGGCGCTTGCCCCGATCCGTGCTGCCATTTTCCCGCTGGTGAAGAAGGAAGGCATGCCCGAGATCGCACACAACGTCGAGAATGACCTCAAGCGTCACTTTAACGTGATGTACGACGAGCGCGGCTCCATGGGCAAGCGGTACCGCCGCATGGATGAAGCCGGGACGCCGTTCTGCATTACGGTAGATGGGCAGACCCTGGAAGACGACACCGTCACCGTGCGCGACCGCGACTCCATGGAGCAGGACCGTGTGGCCATCACTCAGCTGCGGCGCTACATCAACGATCACTCCATCGCCTGGGAAACGGTGTAGCGCCGCGGTGGCATGGCCCCGGCTTACACACGGTCAGCTTTCTGCCTTCAGCGACTTCACAATGGCCGACGCTACCGCCTCGGGAGGTTGCTCCGCATCTACGATGACCCCGGCCTGCTCATAGCGGAGCTTCCGCTGGTCCAGCAGCGCCCGAATACGCTCGCGCAGGGCATCGTCCTGTAGCGGGTGTCCCGCCCCATCCTGAAGCAACGGGCGCTCCGTCGCGGTATCGGCCAACCGCTGCGCTAACGCATCGACCGATACCCGCAAGTACACCACGACGCCCGCGCGCTGCGCGACGCTCAGGTTGGTCTCGGACGCCAGCGCGCCTCCACCGGTAGCGACGACCACCTCCTCTTGCTGGCTTACCTCCCGCAACAAGGTGCCCTCTAAGGCCCGAAACGCATCTTCGCCCGTTTCAAACAACGCGGCGATGGGCTGCCCCGCCCGGTCGGTGATCGCTTCATCCAGGTCGATGAACGTATAGCCCAACCGGTCTGCCACCAGCGGCCCCACCGTGCTTTTGCCGGCGCCCATAAAACCTGTCAGGAAGAGGCGAGACGACCCAGCGCGTGGAGAGGCTGGATTGGGCACAGTCGACGGGGTATATTCAGTCATCGAAAACTTGGACTATAAGCGAGTGCGTAATGCCTACCTACCAGCTGCTGGTTGAGTATGACGGCAGCGCCTTCCATGGCTGGCAGATTCAACCCGATCAGCCCACGGTACAGGAGGCGCTGCAAGACGCCCTTGCCGTTGTACTGGACGAGGCGCCGACGGTGGTAGGCTCTGGCCGTACGGACGCCGGGGTGCATGCCCGTGGGCAGGTAGCGCACATCGAGACGGCGAGCGCCGTGGACGCGTTCCGCCTGCAACGGTCGCTGAACGGACTGACGCCCCCGGGCATCGCTGTTCTCGGTATTGAGCGCGCGCCGGACGGTTTCCACGCGCGCTATGATGCCCGCGAGCGCCGCTACCACTACTACCTCAGCACAAAGCCGCGAGCGCTGGAGCGGCATGTGCGCTGGTACCTACGCCCACCGCCCGATGCCGAGCGCATCCGCGCTGCCCTCCCCGATCTGCTGGGCACGCATCACTTTGGGTCCTTCTGCATCACCCAGTCTGCCACCGAAAACCGTGTGTGCACCGTGCGCCATGCCCGATGGGCAGCAGAGGCCCGCGCCCATGATTGGCGCTTCGAAATTGTAGCGGACCGTTTTCTGCATGGCATGGTACGCGCCATCGTGGGCACGCTCGTCGACATCGGGCAGGGGCGGCGGGCTGTGGATAGCCTCCCGGCTATTTTGGAGCGCCGCGACCGCCGGGCCGCTGGGCCCTCCGCCCCGGCGCATGGCCTGATGCTTGACAACGTACGCTATACGGCAGACGCGCCCCCGTCGACTGGCGCGTAGGCTCCGCACGCCCGGGGCCCAGCCTTCCCCCGGTGCCAGCGACCGAACGAGCTCTTCACACGAGCCTGCAACTTTCTCACAGACTGTCCGAACACGGTACTCCCGTACGTCTTATCTACTCACGACGGTGCGCACCCCAGCGTCCTACTCACCCCCGAGGTCTCGCTCTCCATTTATGGATATTCAAACAGTCCTTCGCTGGCTTGTTGTCGCAATTGTGCTCATCGTGGCTATCGTGCTGCTGGACGCAATTCTGAACATTGCCGGTTTCCTGCTCCAGATCGGTATTCGGGTCTTGCTGATCTTACTCCTTGTTGCTATCATCTTGCGCTTCGTCGACCTCTTCCGCAAACGTCGCTGAACGGATGGCCTCTGCCTGTGGCTACCGATCAGACGTCACTTTCTCTTGACAGGCGCGTACCTTCCCTTCCGTTAAGCCGCACGTCACGGCGGCTGTCCCTTTCGACTCCCCTCTACTGTCGTGAACGCATCCGCCCTGCAAGACACCGCTGAAAGCCCTTCCACCTCCCATGCGCAAGCATCGTATACGCTGAACGTCCCCTCCGAAACAGCACCACTGCAGCAGGTACTCGTTCACACGCCCGGGCGCGAGGTGGACCTGGTGCCGCCGGACAGCCGGCTGGACCTCCTCTTTGACGACATCCTCTACGTAGAACACGCCCGCGAAGAGCACGACCGCATGTGCACGCTCTTTGATACGCTGATCGGCGAGCCGGGAGGGGTGCTGCAAATCAGTGAATTACTGCGGCAGGCCTTCGCACAGGAAGCGGCACGGTATTATTTCGTGGAGGAGATGTGCCGCATCGCTAAGATTACCAACTTGCAGGCCTTTGAGAAAGAACTGAAGCAGTTGACCGAGGAAGAGCTGCATCACTTTGCGTTTACGGGCGAGCTTCCCCTGGCCATCCGTATCCCTCCTGTGCCCAACCTCATGTTCACGCGCGACCTCGCCGCTGTCGTTGCCGACCACATCATTATCAGTCACCCGGCTACAGCGGCCCGGGCGCGTGAGAACATCATCATATCCACGATCTTGCACTACCACCCAGGGTTTGCGTCGGCACAGGATCACATCCTGAAGTTGCCGCCGGGTGTCACGTTTGAAGGCGGTGACGTGCTGGTCGCAAGCCCAGAGGTCGTCCTCATTGGGCACTCCGAGCGCACCTCCGTAACGGGCGTGATGGCGGCAGCGAGCAAGCTCTTTGCCGACACGTCGGTGGAGCACGTGGTGATGGTCGACTTGCCAAAACGGCGCTCCTCGATGCACCTCGATACCGTCTTTACCTTTTCCGGACCTGATGAGTGCGTGGTCTTCCCTCCCCTTTTTACGGAAGACCAAACCGGAAACGTGGTCCACTTCACGCCCGACGCCAATGCCCCGAACCGGTTTGGGTGTGAGGTCCGCGTAGACCTTAAAGGCACGCTGGAAGATCTGCTGGGCCACGAGATGACCTTCATCCCGTGCGGTGGGCGCGACGCGCTCAGCCAGGAGCGTGAGCAGTGGACCGACGGAGCTAACTTTTTTGCAATGGCGCCTTATGTCGTCGTTGGGTATGAACGCAACAACCGTACGTTTGAGGCCATGATGGAGCACGGCTACCGCGTGGTGACAGCCGGCAGCTTTCTATCGTACTACGCCGAGAGCCCCTTCGAGCCGGAAGAGCGCCTGGCAATAAAGCTGGAGGGCACGGAGCTGTCCCGCGGACGCGGCGGCCCCCGGTGCATGACGCTACCGATTCGACGATCGCAGGTATGAGTCTTGCTAACCTCATGGAGCCGGATCGTCGCTGGATGAAAAAGGCCCTCCGCGAAGCCGAGCGGGCCTATCGTATGGGAGAAGTCCCCGTCGGCGCCGTCGTTGTCCAGGATGGCGTACTTGTCGGACGTGGCCACAACCAGGTCGAGCAGTTGAACGACCCCACAGCGCATGCGGAGATGATTGCCATCACCGCTGCCTGCGATACGCTCGGCCGCAAGCAACTCGCCGACTGCACGCTGTATGTGACGCTGGAGCCCTGCCCGATGTGCGCCGGCGCTATCGTCTGGGCGCGCCTTGCACGGCTTGTGTTTGGAGCGTTTGACGAGAAAGCCGGCGCCGCCTCCACCCTCTACAACATTCCCCGCGATCAGCGCCTGAATCATCAGGTGGCGATTGTCTCAGGCGTGGAGGAGGAGGCGGCTGCGGCCCTACTGCAGGATTTCTTCCGCGAGCGCCGCGGCCGCTAATCGACGCCGCTTGTAGGGCGTAACTTGGTTTGCAATAACGGCAGTTACTGGGGCGGCTGCTGTGCGGTGGCCTCCTCGAGGGTCGGATAGTCGATATACCCTTCCGCATCGCCCCCGTAAAAGGTAGACTCATCCCATTGGTTGAGCGGGGCATCCTCGGCGAAGCGCTTGGGCAGGTCTGGGTTGGCCAGAAAGAGCCGAGCGTAGGCTACAAGATCGGCACGGCCCTGCTGCAGGGCCTCCTCACCCGAGGTCCGGTCGTATCCGCCACACACAATGTGCGTCCCTTCGTACGCCGAGCGAATCAGGGCCGAGGCTGTCGTCCCATCATCCAGCTCCTGCTCCACGGTGTGTACGTACGCCAGGTCGCGCTCGGCAAGCTGCTCAGCGGCGTACCCCCACGTCGCATGTGGATCGGCGTCTTGCATGTCGTTGAAGGTGCCACCCGGGGACAGCCGTACGCCAACGCGGTCGCTGCCCCACTCCTCGGCCACCGCATCCGTTACCTCCAGAAGCAGCCGCGCCCTGTTCTCCACGGTTCCGCCGTAGCGGTCCGTACGGTGATTGGTGCCGCTTTGCAAAAACTGATCCAGCAGGTAGCCATTGGCGCCGTGGACCTCCACCCCGTCAAACCCAGCGGCGTTTGCACAGGCTGCCCCGTGGCGAAACTGCTCAACAATGTCGGGGATCTCTGACGTTTCGAGTGCGCGTGGCTCTTCGAAAGGGACCATATCGCCCGAAGCCGTGAACGTCTTCCCGTCTGGCGTAATCGCTGAGGGTGCGACCGACGCCGCACCGTCATGAAAGCTCGGATGCGAGATGCGGCCCACGTGCCAGAGCTGGAGGAAGATACGTCCCCCCGCCTCGTGCACCGTATCCGTGATGGGGCGCCAGCCTTCGACCTGCTCCTCCGAGTGGATCCCGGGGGTTGCTGGATAGCCCTGCCCCATCGGATCGATCTGCGTAGCTTCGGTGACGATCAGTCCCGCAGAGGCACGTTGCCGGTAGTACGTGGCCATCATATCCGTCGGCACCGTACCGGGCGCCCGGTTGCGCGTCATGGGCGCCATGAGAACGCGATTTGGTAATGTGAACGGGCCCAGCGTGTAAGAGGAAAGCAGCTTCATGGATGGACATCCAGTCGGTCATTAGAGAGCACAATCGATAGGCGTTCACGCCCGCTGCAAAGCCGCGTTCGCCCTCAAACGGTTATTTGTTGTTACAACAGATACTTTAGAAGCGATAGACTGTGACGCACGCCTAACAGCTGGTGTGGGCGATGGCCGAGCAGAAACCGCGGCTACGGCGGGTCGTTGCCCCAACTACACGAACCGAGCATAACCTGATGTTTTCATGGTAGATGTGTTGATCATCGGTGCTGGTCCTGTGGGCTTGGCTTGCGGGATTCAAGCGAAACGCCACGGGCTGCAGGCACGCATTGTAGAGAAGGGCGCACTGGTGAACTCGCTGGTGGGCTATCCGCAGCGAATGGAGTTCTTCTCTACCCCGGAGCTCCTGGAGATTGGCGGCCACCCGTTCCCGGCCAAAGGCTATAAGCCCACCCGGGAGGAAGGCATTGAATACTACCGCCGGGTGGCTGAGGTGGAGGAGCTTGACGTACGCCTCTACGAGACCGTGACGGCGGTAAAGGGACAGGTGGGGCATTTTACCGTGCAGACAGCGAACGAAACGCATGAGGCGCGGCGCGTGGTGCTCTCAACGGGCTTCTTCGACATCCCGAATCGCCTGGACGTCCCCGGGGAAGACCTTCCTAAAGTGACGCATTACTTCCGCGAGCCCTACCCCTATTCGCACCAGCGGGTAGCCGTCATCGGTGCGAAAAACTCCGCCGCTAAAGCCGCACTGGCCTGTTACCGGCAAGGGGCAGACGTCACCCTTATCCACCGTGGGCCAGCCGTGTCGGACAAGGTAAAGTACTGGATCAAGCCAGACCTCGAAAACCGCATTCGGGACGGGGCCATCAAGGCGCGCTTTAACACGACGGTGCAGCGGATTGAAGAGGACCACCTGGTGCTCTCGACGCCTGAGGGCGAGGAGCGCCTGGCCAATGACTGGGTGCTGGCGATGATTGGGTACCGCCCGAGCTACGCCTTTCTGGAGCGGTTGGGCATTGCCACGGAGGACGACCCCGCGCGAACGCCTGTGTTTGACGATGAGACGTTCGAGACCAACCGGCGTGGGCTCTACATGGCCGGAACGGTGTGTGGAGGCCTCGACACCAGCCGGTGGTTCATTGAAAACGGCCGGTTCCATGCCCAGCAGATCATGCAGCACATCGCCAAGACGATGAAATCGCCGGTGGCAGCCGTGGGGGTAGAGGCGTAACGGCAGTGCCGGCACCGGGCTGCGTTTCCTCGCTCCTGAGGCCACAGCAGACCTGCGGCGGGCCTTGTGCTTCAGTCACTTCTCCACCTGCTCCAGCTCTGCATTGCGGACCCATCGGTCGCGCCCGCCGGAGGCACTGGGATGGCCCGCGTACCCGCCCGCGAGTCCGTCCAACGTGCGCACCTCTTCTACGACCAGCCCCCGCCAGTTGCCTTCAATCTGCACCCGGCCGCGCACGGCCAGGGCACTCTGCTGCAGCTCCTTTTTGAAGCGCGTGTAGACCGGCGGATACACCACACACTGGATGAAGCCTGTCTCGTCTTCCAGCGTCACAAACGTAACCCCCTTGGCGGAGCCGGGCCGCTGCCGCAAGATCACAATGCCCGCGACCGTGAGGGTGGCCTCCTCGCGCAGGCGGACGTAGCGCCCGAGGCGATAGCAGGTGGCAATGGACCGCACCTCCAGCTGCGCCAGGCGCCGGCGGACGAGGGTCATGGTGTGCCGGCGCGGCGCCTCGTGCGTCTCCAGGTCCCACACCAAGCGCTCCGCCTCCGGGAGCGGGGGCAGATTGGGCAGGGCAGCTGCGGAGAGGCGGGGTGTGCCATCCGTCGCGCCCGCAAAGAGTGTCGGCTCTGCGGCGGCTCGTGGCCGGGCCGCCCGGCTGCGCAGCAGCACCCCGACCTTCCAGAGCGCCCGGCGGCTATCGCCGGCAAAGGCGTCCAGCGCGCCGGAGCGGGCCAGGGCTTCCAGCGCACCGCGCGTCATCGGCACTCGCTCGAACAGGTCTTCGATCGAGGCAAACGGCCGCCGGGCCCGTGCCCACACGATGGTTCGGGCGAGGGTTTCCGATACCTGACGAATCGCCGTCAGGGGCTTGCGAATCGCGTAGCTTTCCTCTTGGCAGCCGTTCCTGTCATTTCCAGCAGGACGTAGCGGCTGTGCCTCCAGACTGAAGCGTATCGCTGAACGGTGAATGCAGGGCATGAGCGTCGCTACGCCCATCCGCCGGGCCTCCTCTTCGAGTGTGGCCTGCCGGTACATCCCCGGCCGGTGCTGCATGAGCGCCGCCATAAACGCCGCCGGGTAATGCGTCTTGAGGTAGGCGCTCTGGTAAACCGTCTTCGCAAACGCGGCGGCGTGGCTCCGGCAGAAACCATAGCCGACAAACCCGGCCACCTGATCGAAGACCCGGTGAGCCACCTCCGCAGCGATCCCTTTGGCCTGCGCCCCAGCCACAAACTCGGCACGCATGGCTTCCATCTTGCCCGGGTCCCTGAACGTCGACATAAGCCTTCGGAACGCGTCCGCTGCTTCCAGCGACATCCCGGCAAAGGCGTGGGCTACCTGCAGCACCTGCTCCTGAAAGAGGATCACACCGTAGGTATCCTGCAAGATGGGCCGCAGCGACGGATGGTCGTACTCCACAGGGGCTCTCCCCTGCCGCCGCTCCACGTACGGCCCCACCATGCCGCCTTGCAGCGGCCCCGGCCGAAAGAGCGCAATCTCGGTGATCAGGTCGCCAAAACATTCGGGCTGATGCTTGGCCAGCAAGTGAAGCTGTCCCTGTGACTCGATCTGAAAGACCCCGACCGTTTTCCCTGCGCGGATCAGGTTAAACGTCGGGATGTCGTCCAGTGGGAGGGCGTCCAGGTCCTCCGGCATCTCGCCGTGGGCCCGGGCCAGGTCTTCGGCTTCGCTGATGGTAGCCAGCATGCGGAGCCCCAGCACATCCAGTTTGACGAGGCCGAGCCGCTCTACATCGTGCTTATCGAACTGCACCTGCCGGACCCCTCCGGCGGAGCGCTGTACCGGACTGAGGCGCGCGAGCGGGGTGCGCGAGAGCACCATGCCGCCGGAGTGAAGCCCGAGGTGACGCGGGCAGCCCTCCAGGCCCTCAGCGGTCTTGATGAGGGTATCCACAAGCGGCGACGTGCCGAGGACTGCCTCGATGTCTTCCCGGTAGCCTCCAGCATCGGCCGCATGGCGGCGGGGCACACGGGCGGTGAGGCGATCAACCGTCTCCAGCGGCCAGCCCAGCGCCTTGGCCGTGTCGCGCAGGGCGGAGCGCAGCCGATAGGTGATCAGTGTGGCCGTCATGGCGGTATGCTCGGGGCCAAAGCGCGCTTCAATCCATTGAATCATTTCGTCCCGGCGCGCTGCGTCGAAGTCCAGGTCGATATCCGGCGTCCCCTTGCGGCCCCGGTGCAGAAAGCGCTCAAAGAGAAGGTTATGCGCAAGAGGGTCGACGCCGGTGATGCCGAGCAGGTAGGCCACGATGGAGTTTGCAGCGGAGCCACGCCCGGCGCAGCGGATGCCCCGACGGTTTGCTTCGGCCACCACCTCACGCACGACGAGGAAGAAATCGGCAATCTCCAGGGCTGCGATCACCCCAAGCTCGCGCTTCAGTACGGCATGCGCCTCGCGTCGGGCCTTCGGCGGGTAGCGCTTCGGGAGTGCCGCCCGGCACAGGCGCTGAAGCGTGGCTTCCGGCGTCTCCCCATCGGGAACGAGCCGTGAGGGTGGGGGCGTGATGGCACCGGGCAGGAGATCGACGTGGCACGTGGCCGCCAGCGCCGCCGCGCGTTCGAACGGTCCTGCATCTCCGATCAGCTTGCGTAGCGCGGCTTCGGTTTTAAGGCGGGCCTCCGCGTTGCACGGCCGTGCGCTGTGGCGCTCGAATACGGTGCACCCCTCGGCTACGCAGGTCAGCACATCATACCGGGCGTGCCCGGCGCGGTCGGCGTAGCGGACGTCGCCGGTAGCCACCGTGGGCACCTCCTCGGCGGCGGCCAGGCGCTGCAAGCGGCGCAGGCGGGCATTGTCGCCGGGGCGCAGGTGGTGCGTCAGTTCAACGTAGAGCGCCCCAGCCAGCAGCGCGTGCAGGTCTTGGAGCAGGCGGCGCGCCCGGGCGCGACAGTCCGCGTCCAGCAAGCGATAAAGCGGACCATCGACGCCCCCCGTCAGCACATGGAGATGCGACTGGAGATCCGCTGCCGCTTCCTCCAGATCGCTCAGGCACAGGTGAGGTGCCGTGCGGCTCCGGTGGTGCGCCCGTGTGGCCAAGCGGCAGAGCGCCGCGTACCCGTGGGTGTCGCGGGCCAAGAAGACGAGCGCCCCGCGGTCCGGAATGCCCGCCTTTACTTCGGTGCCTGCTGCCCTCTCGCCATCCCGAAACTTCAGGTCCAGCTCAGCGCCGAAGAGCGGCCGGAGGTCGTACGCTTCACAGGCGCGCTGATGGCGCACGGCGCCGTAGACGCCGTGGCGGTCGGTAAGCGCCAGCGCCTCGTAGCCGAGCGCCGCTGCACGGGCTGCCAGTGCGGCGGGCGAGGAGCCGCCTGCGCGAAAGCTAAACCAGGAGCGAACGTGCAGCGGGGTAAACACGACGGATGGGGAGACGAAGAGCAGAAGCGAACGAGCGGGAGGTAACGAATGGAAGGCGGCCCCGGGGTCAGTCCAGCACACGGCTCAGGTGCCAGGTGTCGGCCGTACGGTAGACCTCCAGCGTACCGGCGGGCGTAGCCAGCCGCAGGTACACCCGGCGCGTGCGGCTCTGCCACCAGCGCCCCTCCAGCACCCAGTAGTCCGCGATGGCCTGTACCGGCACGCGGCGGCCCTTCCAGTGGAGTGCGCAGGGGCGGCCTTCAGCCATGCGAACCGTGATCGGCGTGTGCTCACTGCTCACCCGGCACCTCCGGTACAAGCGTCGGTTGAGGGGCTGCGCACAGGCACCAGCGCATAGCGCGATTCGGGAAAGAACCCCGTGTCCTGCGTTTGCACGTGCAGCATCGCGCCGGGATACCGTGCCTCCACCGCTGCCACCGCCTGCTGAGCGGCCGGTCGCTCGGCAAAGAGGTGGCCCTGCGCAGCCTTCGCTTCCGTAAGCGCCCCCAGTTCGGCTGTAAGCCGGGTGACCGCTCCCCGGACG
>JAAAOI010000192.1 GCA_009908945.1 Bacteroidota bacterium | reverse complement strand
GACTCCTCGACTCCTCGACTCCTCGACTCCTCGACTCCCGCCTTCCCCCCACGCCCACACCCAGATCCCTCTCCCATGCCCTCCTTTCCCAATCTGCTCGCTGTCCTCCTCGTGCTCTTTCTGGGCATGGGCTGTGCTACGGTCGCTCCTGAACAGGATACCGACGGTACGCCCGCCCCGCTATCGTTTCCCGAGGATTACGAGCGGCAGGTAGCGCCGTTTGAGGTGCGCGATATGGAAGGCGTGCCGTACGACCATCCGTTTACGGGCGGCTTCAATAATCCGCGCCCGCAGTTTGTGGATATCAACGATGACGGGCATCCGGATCTGTTTGTGCAGGAGCAGTCCAACGAGCTGATGTTCTTCGAGAACGTGCCTGACGGCAGCGGCGGGCGCACGCTGGTATGGCGGACCGACCGCTTCCACGACCTGGATGTAGGGGAGTGGTTTCGGTTTGTAGATCCCCAAGGCGATGGCATGTTTGACCTCATTACCGAGGCGCCGTTCAACTATATCCGCTACCACCGCAACACCGGTACGGCCGCCGATCCTGCCTTCACGCTCGCCGCGGACACGCTGCACGACGCCACCGGGGAGCCGATTTTCTCCGATCGGCAGAACATCCCCAACATTGCCAACATCGACTGTGACGACTTTCCCGACCTGTTCCTCGGGCGGCTCGATGGCACCATCACGCGGTTCAAAGCTGAAGGGTTTGATGCGGAGGGCGTGCCGCAGTTTGCGCGGGTGACCGATCGGTTTGAAGGGATTGAGATCGTAAATGAGATGGGCTCTATGCCGCACGGGGCCAACTCTCTGGCGTTTGCAGATTACGACGGTAACGGCCAAATCGATCTCTTTTGGGGCGACTTCTTCGAGCCCAGCCTGCTGCTCATCGAAAATCAGGGCCGGTGCGGCGCGCCTGACTTCCGGACCCAACCGCAGGTGTTCCCACCAAACGACCCGGTGCAGTCCTCCGGCTACAACGTGCCGGCGCTCGTGGACTGGACGGGCAACGGCCGCAAGGATCTATTCGTGGGCATATTGGGCGGGGCCCACGACCCCAACTCCACGCTGGACGCTAACTTTTTCTACTATGAAGCCACCGGCCCCGATGGGTATGAGCTGCAGACGGAGACCTTCTTGCGCACCATCAATATTGGCAGTGAAACAACGGCTGCTGCGGGCGACCTGACAGGCAACGGGGCTACGGACCTGCTCTTGGCTAACCGCATCGCTCCTGACAACCGTCAGACCTCCACCGTGCATTTCTTCGCCAACGAGGGCACGGCAGAGGCCCCGGACTTCCAAAAGCGTGGAATGCTGGACCTGCCCGCGGTGTACGACTACGCCCCAGCACTTGGCGACCTGACGGGCAACGGGCGGCTTGATCTGGTGCTGGGCACCTGGCGCGGGGAGCTGCTCATCTACACTCATGATGGGATGGATGCGGACGGGATTCCGCAATTCGTGCAGGACGAGACGCACGAACTGGAGACGCCGCGCGGCAGCACCGCCATCCCCACACTCGTCGACTTGAACGGGGACGGATTGCTTGACATCGTGACGGGTGTCTCGAGCGGCCGCGTGTACCTCTTTCAGAACGAGGGTACGGCGGAGGCCCCGGACTTTGTGCTGCAGGAAGACGCATTTGCCACGGTGAAGGTGGACCGCCGCAGTGCACCGGCCTTCCATGATGTGGACGGCAACGGCACCCTTGATCTGATCGTAGGCTCGGAAGGCGGTGGGCTCGTGCTGCACCGTAACCTCGGCACGGCACAGGCGCCTGTGTGGGGGGCGGCGGAGCCTCTGGCGCTGGACGTACCCCCGTACGCGACCCCGCTTTTCGTTGACCTCTTTGGCACCGGCACGCCTGCGTTACTGCTCGGCGGAC
Source organism: Bacteroidota bacterium (assembly GCA_009908945.1). Taxonomy (GTDB): domain Bacteria; phylum Bacteroidota; class Rhodothermia; order Rhodothermales; family Salinibacteraceae; genus Tc-Br11-B2g6-7. The sequence continues at coordinate 787 of JAAAOI010000192.1, read as the reverse complement.
GCAGCGGCGGCCTCGTCTACTTCGGCCCTGCCGCCGCCCCCGTTGCCCGTAACTAACCGATGCCCGCATGCCCGAGCCCTGGCCGCTGCTTCACCGCTCCTTGCGCGGCGACTACCGCGTCTTTACCGTGCACGAAGAAACGAGCCGCGCGCCGGCTACCGGCACGGCGCACGACTTTTACGTGATCGATTCGCCCGACTGGGTCAACGTCGTGCCAGTAACCCCGGAGGGGCAGCTTGTATTTGTGCAGCAGTACCGGCACGGCACCAAAGAGGTGACGCTGGAGATCCCCGGCGGCATGGTGGACCCGGGCGACGACGGCCCCGCGGCCGCCGGGCTGCGGGAGCTGCGTGAAGAGACCGGCTACACCAGCGACCAGGTGATTGACCTTGGCGTGGTCGAGCCCAACCCCGCCATTCAGTCTAATTGCTGCTATACCCTCCTGGCCGCTGACGCCTACCGCGTGGGGCCGCCGCAGCCCGACGGCACCGAGGATCTCGATGTCGTCCTCATCGATCCCGCCACGGTCCCGCAGCGCATCCGCAGGGGCGACATCACCCACGCCCTCGTCGTAGCTGCCTTCTACCTGTACGACGCGTGGCGCCATGCGTAGCGCTACGGAACCGGCACACGCAAGAGTATGCGCTAAAACGCGTAGCCTACACTGACGCCCCCCCAGGGAAACGCGCTAAAGAGGGTCGCACTGAAAAGGCCACAGGTGCTACGAAAAAACGAACCGCGGCTGTTCTGATTGATGGTCGTGAAAAGAGGGACGCAGCATGCTGCC
>JAAAOI010000028.1 GCA_009908945.1 Bacteroidota bacterium | reverse complement strand
ACGAAGTCGTAGCCCGTATTCCCACTCACGCGCCACTGCGGCGTGAGGCCCAGCTGAAAACTCGTGTTGACGGTGGCCGTCCGGCTCACATTCTGCGGCGTGCTGCGGCGCAGGCTATAACTGACGCGGAAGTTGGCCGACCATGGGATGCTGAATGCACCCGGCGTATCGTCTGGGCTTGCTTCAAAGGCGGGATCCGGAGCAGGCCCTGCGCTGGTGGGGCCGCGCCGGGTCGCCTGCGACGGAGCCTGTTGCCGCCCTCGGGATCGCGCGTTCGCCCCGCTGCTGCCAGGCCGGGCACTCTGCCCGCCGCCGCCACCGCCAACCCGAAACGATGTGTTGGCGCTGATGCGCGTCAGGCGGCCAAACTGCAGGCGGCGGAGGTCGAAGATAGACTTCCGTAGGCGCAGCGGGTTAAAGATGAATTCGTCGATAGGGCCGGTTTCGTCATCGTTCAGCTTGTAGGGTGAGAGGGTCGCGCTGGTAGTGATGCTCACCCGCTGCGTGATGGGAATACGCCCACGCAGGCTGATATCCGACAGCTTAAACTCGTCCGCAGCAAAGTTGAAGTTTGCAGAGGCGTTAAGGGAAAGAAACTGCACGGTGTCGGAGCGGCGTTCGCCGGTTGTATCCACCACGCTAACGCGGCGCGTCTCGAAGGTGTTGTTGAGGCTGAAGTTGAGCGACCGCTGCTCGCCCTGTGGGACGCCGCGTACGATCGGGTAGCGTACGTTTTCTACTGCATCTTCATCCTCATCCTCCACCGGCGGGTACGGTATATTATTTAACCTGTCTTCGTCTTCGCCCTCTACAGGCCGCTCAAACGTTCGGGTGTAGCCCCAGCCTTCGGCGAAGTAGTCCGGGCGATAGGTAAACCCAATGGACGGCCGCGCCGTGTGTCGGACGCCATCGAAGGGGCCCACGCGCACGGGAAAGGTGCCAAAGAACGACGTATTCATCGATAGTCCCGTGTTGAACTCCCGGAGCGAGAAGAAGCCCGGAATGTCCTCGCGCTCCACCCGTTCGGTCTCTTCATTAAACTGGCGGCGCTCGGTGCTGATGAACCAGTTCTCCTCGTAGTTTAGGTTGGGCGTAAAGTTGAGGTTGATCGGACCGATCAGCGGCAGGCGACTCACAGAAAAGCTGGCGCTCACCGGCACCCGGTGCGTGGCGCGCAGGTCGAAGGGGACATCCTCACCGGTGCCCTCGCGGAAGGCGCTGGGGGAGAAGAGGCCATCGAACCAGGCGACGTCCGGCTGTATGGGCTCGCCGGCCGCGGTGGTGTCGCCCCGGGCGATGAGCTCGCTATCGGAGATGGGGGTGAACGCGTACCGATTGGTGAGGGAGCCCGTATATCGCACCTGCAGCCGCTCGTACCAGGCCTCGCTGACGCCCGGCAGGCGTTCGCTCCGCTGAAACGGTCGCACCGAGCGCTGCCGAAAGTCGATCTGCGGCAACTGGATCGATGCGGCGCCCGTGTTGAAGGTCTGCCGCTGATTGGCCGAAAGGGTAATGGAGCGCCCCACGGAGCGCCAGTTCTTCTGGTACCGAATGGACGAGGACGCCGTTTGCCGCACGCGGTCCTGGAAGTCCTGCGTGGATTGCTGCAGGAAGCCGGCGGTGGTGAGGTCTACATTGGCGTTAAAGCTGGAGGTAGGGTTGATGTCCTGGCTGTGGGACCAGCGCAGGCGCAGCTGGTTGTTCTGCGCAAAGTCCGGGTCCTGGCGTTCGCCGCGGCGCGAGCGTTCTATTTCCAGGTTCAGGTCTCCCCGGTAGCGGTCGCGGCGGTTGTATCGAAAGCGCGGATTCAGCCGCCAACTCCCGGAGGTCCAGATGCCGCCGCGCACCTGAAAGTCCATCAGCTCGTTCATGGCCCAGTACCAGCCCCAGTTCCGCAGAAAGAAGCCGCGGTCGTCCTCGCCATAGTCGGGCGGCAGGGGGCCGCTGCGCCGCGAATCGGAGGCCGGGAGAAAGCCAAACGGTAGCCAGAGTGGCGTGGGGATGTTGAAGATATAGAGCTGAATGGGTCCGGTGTAGATCCATTCGTTGTCCACGATCTTCATGCGAGAAGCGCGGAGGCTGTACGACGGCGTCTCGTCGATGGGCACGTCGGCTGTCGTGTAGGCTCCGTCCTTGATGAAGATGGTGCGCTCGTCCTCTACGCGCGTTACCTCCGCGCGGACGAAGCCATCTTCGATCTGGGAGAGCCCCCGCACCACGCGCCCCCGCTCGGTGCCGAAGTTGTAGGCCAGCTCGCGTCCCTGGAACGTGTCATCGCGCCCTTCTTCCTGAAACGTCGGGATACCGCGCAGGCGCGGCCCCGAGGCATCGGCGCGGGCCTGCATCTCGTCCTTGTCGAAGAGCAAGTCAATCTCATGCGCGTCCATCTCCGACGCATTGTAGCGCACGTTGGCTTCTCCCTTCAGGCGCCCAATGTCGCCGCCCTCCCCGTCGAAGGTGACCACGAGGGAGTCTTGCGCCGAAAAGTAGACGACCCCCTCCTGAGGCTCGCCGTCGTTAGAGCGCCGGGCGCCGGGTGGTGCGCGGCGGGCCTCGCCCGTGCGCGCAGCCCGGGCTGCTTCCGGATCTTGCCGCGAACGATCGGCCTCCCGGGACGGCGCGGGCGCGATCTCAGGGCTGCTGAAGAGGGTGTCGGCAGCTGCGACCGGCGGAGCGTCGCGTGAGAC
>JAAAOI010000164.1 GCA_009908945.1 Bacteroidota bacterium | reverse complement strand
AAGAATACACGGAAGAGGACGAGCGGTAGCGACTGGAAACGTGTGGTGCGTATGGCCGACGGATCCCCGGCGCTCCCCGGCCCCCCTCCGCAAGGGGCCACCGGCAGAATAGCCTCACCCAGCTTGGCACTCGCTCTGTCTGAAAAATCAGCGGATCAGGCGCGCGCGAGGTGAGAAGCTTTTCAGACAGCGCCTAAAAAGTCGTTAGGTTGTACAGCGCCACCGCGATGAGCAGACCGACCGAAAAAATCATGGCGATTACGAAGGCCCAGAACTCGACCATGCTTGTGGTGCCCTCGGCCGTACTGCGTCCTATAACTTCCTCCCCGGACACCCCCATGGTTTCCAGCACGCGCTTGTCGGACACGGAGCGAAACGGCACGGGCGCCGAGAAGGGCTCCCATCCGTCTTTCGTGCGCGCCTGCACGCGCCAGTAGAGCGTGCTGCCATCCCGCGGCAGTACGCCACTTACGTGCATTTCCGTACGGCCGCCCACTGTGCTATTAAAAACGAGGTTGGCAAAGGCCCGGTCTCGCGCAATTTGCAAGCGGTACGATTGCGCCTCGTCTACCGGTGTCCAAGCAAAATTGACGTCTTCAGCATCCACGACTGCATATTCGCGGGGATTACGGGCAACGGGCGTCGTAGAGATCTCGGCCATAGGAACGCAGGAAGGGAGAAATGGAGAGACGTTAATTAGGAGGTCCAACGACCGACGCCCGCATGTGCTTCAGCGTTTTTCGTTAGATTTTGTCGGATACGTCACACGCAGCGGTCCGGGCCCGGCAGCCGCACGGTGCGTGAGGCAACCGGCGCACAGCCCGGGTCCCACACGTTACGGGACTACGGAGGCGCGCCCCGTGGGCAGGCGCGTAGCTTGATGGGTGTTCTCAACAGCGCTCGGTGCCCGATCAGCGTTGCCCAGCCAACCGACGCAGCTCAGCCTCCAGCACGCGCGCCTCAAAGCGGGTGTCCACCAGCCGGCTTTCCGCTTGTACCAGTGTCTCTTGGACTTCCCGCAGCTCCAACGGCGTGATGACGCCCAGTTCGAATTGCCGGAGGGCCACATCCACGTTCGCGCGGGCGGCTTGCAGGTTTTCCTCCTCCAGAGCAATCAAGGCCACCCGATTATCGAAGCTTGCAAACTCTTCCTGCAGCGCCGTTATCAGCTGGGTTTCTAACTCCTGAATGGCAAGCTGCGCATTGCGCTCTCGAATCTGCGCATTTTGCGCGCGCCGGCGGCGGTTCAAGCCGTCGAACAAGTCGACCGAAACCGCCACGCCGTACGAAAGGCCATAGCTCTCGCTAAATTGCACGAACCCACTCTCCGATGACTGATCGCTATACTCGTACTGTACCTCGAGGTCAACCGTGGGCAGCCGCTCCGCTCGAATCTCACGGCGTTCTTGTGTAGCCGCGCGGCGGCCCTGTCGGGCGGCGCGGAGTTGGGGGTTCTGCGTCCGCGCCTCAGTCACCAGCTCGTTTAGCGTCAACAGCGTGTCGATGGGGATCCCAGGCTCGACTCGGTAGCGCCCCCGGTCTGGGTCGTTGAGCAGCCGATTGAGCTGCGCCCGCGCCGCCGTCACCGTCGATTCCTGGCGGAGACGCGCGCCGCGGTCTGCATTCAGGTCTACGCGGGCCTGGCGCACGGCCAGGTCCGAGGCCGCCCCAAGGCGGTTTCGGAGTTCCGTCAGGCGGAGGCGCTCTTCGGAGATAGCCACAGCCTCGTCAAGCACGGCCAGTTGCTGCTGCTCTCGCACGATGGACAGGTACGCAACGGTGACCTCCGTCAGCACGTCGGCTCGCACGCCCCGGGTGCGCTCGGCCTGGCTGGCCTGCTCGGCCTGCAAGCGCTGTAGTGTTGCGAAGCGCCCGAGACCTTCGAAGGCCCGCCAGGCGAGCGTTGCCCGGGCCGCCTGGCTCGTAGTTTCAGCGTTGGGTGTACGGCGGGGCTCTTGGTCGATGAACTGCTGCTCCGTGGTGGTAATGCTTGTGTTGCGGTTCCCAGACGCGGTCAATTGCGGCAGGAACCCCGCATTGCCAATCGATGCATTATTCGCCGTGATGGCCAGCGCGTTTTCTGCACTACGCACGGCCAGGTTTTGGCTCCGGGCCTGCTCCAGCGCCTCCTCCAACGTCAGCACCTCGGCTGCGGCCTGCGGGGGCGGGCCAGCGGTATCCTCACTGGCAACCCCTTGCGCAGCGGCCAGACCGGCACCTGCCATCCACAGAAGAAAACAAACGGTTGTGCCAAGGCGAGCCAGGGATTGCATCGACGGAAAGATCACGCGTGGGGGGATTGCTGAGCAGAGGGGTCGTCCGAAGCTTCGTCGGACGCATCGCGTTGCGGAGAAGGCTTCGGGGGGGTCGCGGAGGCCCCATCGCCCTCACCACCAGAGGGCGCCTGCGGCCCGGTGGATGGGGGCGCGTCCGAAGTGGCTGATGGCGGGGCGGCCAGGACCGCCGGGTTTACGGTGCGACTTGATAAGAAGGAGTACATCGCAGGGATGACGTACAGCGTAAAGAGGGTCCCAATGAGGAGGCCGCCGATGACCGCGATCCCCATCGGCATGCGGCTTTCGGCCCCAGCCCCTAACGCCAGCGCGAGGGGCAGGATGCCAAAGGTCGTCGAGATGGTGGTCATCAGCACCGGCCGAAAGCGCACGGCCGCCCCTTCCTTAATCGATTCCATAACAGAAAGCCCGGCGGCCTTGCGCTGGTTGGCAAACTCGACGATCAGGATGCCATTTTTGGTTACCAGCCCGATGAGCATGATCATGCCAATCTGGCTAAAGATGTTGAGCGTCTGGTTGAAGTACCAGAGCGCGAAGAGTGCTCCGACCAGCGCCAATGGAACAGTGAACATGATGATGAGCGGATCGCGGAAGCTCTCAAACTGCGCAGCCAGGATGAGGAAGACCAGGATGAGCGCCAGTAAGAACACAAAGAACAGCCCCTGCCCCCCTTCTACAAAGTCCCGCGACTGCCCGTCAAGTGCGGTCGAGAACGACTCGTCGAGCAGCCGATCCGCGATACTGTTCATCTCCTCCAGCCCGTCCCCAATCGTATAGCCGGGGCTGAGGCTGGCTTCGACCGTAGCGGAGGAGAACCGATCAAACCGGAAGAGTTGCGGTGGGCTGTTCGTATCGGACACTCGCACCAGGTTATCGAGCTGGGTCAACCCTCCGTCATCTGAACGCACGTAGAGCGATTGCAGGTCACGTGTCGTGTTGCGCTGATCACGGTCTACCTGGGCGATGACGGGGTACTGTTCGCCGTTCATCACGAAGAACCCGATGCGTTGGTCGCTAAGCGCCAGTTGTAGCGTCTCACTAATCTTTCGCGCCGAGACCCCTGCGTCGCGGATCCGGTTGCGGTCGAAGGTAATCTCCAACTCCGGGTTGTTGAAGGTGAGGTTCACATCGACAAACCCAAAGACTTCGCTGTTGCGGGCTTCCTGCATGAACGCAGGAAGGGCATCGCGCAGAAGGTCGAGGTTAGGCGCTTGCAACACAAACTGGACCGGCTGCCCCCCGCCCCCACCCGTCTGGATGGCCTGCTGTTGCGACACAAACGCCCGGGCCCGCGTGAGCTCATTCAGCTGCTGCGATAGTTGATTCGCGATGGCCCCCTGTCCGCGCTCTCGCGTGGCCGGATCTGTCAGGGTGATGAAGCCGAAGGCAGAGTTCACAGAGGTGGCAGCGCCGAAGCCTGGTGAGGTAACGGTAATCATGGCTTCAGCCTCGGGCACCTCCGCCTGGACCAGGTCGATCATGTCATCCACGTAGGTATCCATGTACTCGAACGTGGCCCCTTCCGGCCCCGAGGCAAACACGCGCAGGCGCCCCCGGTCCTCCGTCGGTGCCAGTTCTTCTGGCAGTATCTGGAAGAAGAGCGCGGCAAGTCCTACACACACAGCAACCAGTGCTACCGCGGCCCAGCGATACTGCAGGAAGGCCTCCAGCGACGAGCGGTACCGCTCAGCCATGCCTTGAAAGAAGGGCTCCGTGGCCCGGTGGAGGCGGGGCTGCCGGTCGCGCTTGATGAGAATCTTCGAGCAGAGCATCGGGGTGAAGGTGAGCGCCACGAACGACGAGATCACAACCGCCCCGGCCAGCGTCATGCCAAACTCTGTGAACAGCCGCCCCGTGATCCCACCGAGGAACAGGATAGGTGTAAACACCGCGACGAGCGCAAGCGTGGTGGATACGACCGCGAAGAAGATCTCACGCGTGCCCACGATCGCGGCGTCCATGCGGTCGCTGCCCTGCTCAATTTTAGAATAGATGTTCTCCACCACCACAATGGCATCATCCACCACGATCCCGATAGCCAGCACCACCGCCAGCAGGGTCAGGACGTTAATGGAGAAGCCCAACAGGTACATCACGAAGAAGGTGCCGATGAGCGCCACCGGGATCACGAGGATGGGGATGACCGCCGTGCGCCAGTCACGCAGGAAGAAAAAGATGACAAACATCACCAGAAAGAGGGCGATGAGGATTGTCTGCTGCACCTCGGTGATAGAGGCACGGATAAACTCCGTCGTATCGAAGCCGATGGCCGTTTCGAGGTCGGCGGGCATCGTGGCCTCCACCTGCGCTCGGCGCTCGTAAAAGGTGTCGGCGATGTCGATGGCGTTGGCCCCGGCGAGCGGACGCAGCACCACGCCCACCATGGGCTCGCCGTCACGCTTTAGAATGGTGCGCTGGTTTTCCGGACCAAGCTCGGCCCGGCCAATATCCCGCAGCCGCACCGTTTCCCCGTCTTCCTCCTTCAAAATCAGATCTTCGAACTCGGCGGTGGTCTGAAGCCGGCTGCGCGTGCGCACCGTAAGTTGGACCTGCTCCCCCTCAATGAGGCCGGACGGGAGCTCTACATTTTCGCTATTCACCGCCGCGCTCACGTCCTGGGCCGTCAGGCCATACGCGGCCATCTTGTCCGGATCGATCCATAGGCGCATTGCATACCGCTTGGCGCCCCAGATGTCGACCCGGCTTACTCCCGGGATGGTCTGAAATCGCTCGCGGAAGAGGTTGTCCGCCAGGTCCGTCAACTCCAGCAGATCGCGCCGGTCGCTCCGGATGTTTAGGAAGATGATGGGGTCTTCATCATCATCAGCCTTAGACACGCTGGGCGGGTCGACGTCTGGAGGCAACCGCCCCTGGGCGCGGGACACCCGGTCCCGCACATCATTCGCGGCTCGGTCGAGGTCGGCATCGATGTTGAACTCCGCACGTACCGTGCTCCGCCCCTCCCGGCTCACGGATGTAAGGGTGCGGATGCCCTCGATTCCGTTGATCTGATCTTCCAGCGGTTCCGTGATTTGCGACTCGACGACCGTGGCGTTGGCACCGGGGTACTGCGTCGTAACCGTGATGACGGGCGACTGCACCGATGGGTATTCGCGCACGCCAAGCTCGTAAAAAGCGATCAGGCCGAAGATCACGATCACGAGCGACATCACGGTCGCCAGGACGGGCCGTCGGACACTAAGGGAGAAGAGTTCCATGGGGGCAGTCCGCGGGTTGAGGCGCCCGCTCTACGGGCAGGTTACGGGCCTTCGTCAGTTGTTCTATCGGAGGAACCGGGGGGTGGCGACTCATCGCGGGCCGCCTGCGCGTCCGGCTCCGCTGCAGCCCCCGGCGCTACTTCCGGCAAGCGGCCTTCGGTTGTCTCGGAGAGGCGTACAGCCAGCCCCGGGCGCAGGCGCTGCAGGCCGCTGATAATCACGGTATCCTGGGGGGCCAGCCCGCTTGTGATCTGGATGTTACGCTCCGTTCGCAGCCCCGTCTCGACTGATCGGGGCTGGGCCTCACCCTCGTTGTACACAAACACACGGCGGCCTTCGAGGCTGGGCACTATGGCGATAGCCGGCACTACAAGGGCCTCCTCGTAGCGCTCGACCACGTAGGTGATGCTTGCAAAGTTACCGGGGAACAGCTGGCGATCCGCGTTGGGCACCCGGGCCCGCAGCCGCACCGAGCGGGTGCCTTCCTGGATGGTGGGGTCTTGCGCGTAAATCTCCCCGCTGAAGTCCGTATCCAGTCCTTCCACGGTAAAGCGCACGGCATCGCCGTTGGAGACGCGCCGGGCGTAGCGCTCGGGCAGTGTGAAGTCAACCCGCACCGGGTCAACCTCCTGCAGCGTGGTGATGCGGGTCTCCGGGGAGATATAGCTCCCTTTGCTGATCTCCCGCAGCCCGAGCACGCCATCAAATGGCGCCCGCACCTCCGTTTTAGCGATCTGGGCATCCAGCAGTGCAAGCTCAGCCTCCAGGACCTGCAGCTGGTTTTCGGTCGCATCGTACGCCTCCTGGCTGATGCCGCCCTCAGTGAGGAGCTTTCGCTGGCGGTCCTCGCGCGTGGCGGCAAGACTGCGTTGTAATTCGGTGCGTGCGCGTTGGGCTTGCAGCTCGCTGTCGTTGATCTTTATCAGCAGAGCGCCCTCCTCTACCACCGTACCCTCACGGAACGCGATGTCCGTCACGCGCCCGGCCACCTCGCTGCGCACCTCGATCGTTTCGTTCGCCTGGATGGTGCCAGTTGAGCGCACCATGTCCTCGAGCAGTACGGGCTCCACGACGTGCGCATCGACAAGGAGCGCGTCCCCGCCGCCTCGCCCATTCCCACCCGTCGCATTAGCCTCATCCGCATCGTTCCACGATGGCAGCTTGGGGTACGCCAGCAGGCCCACAACCAGCAGGGCACTCAGGCCCAGTACGATGCGCTTCAGCGTTGGACTCATGCAGCGGGGAACGTGGAGATCGGGAAGGGAAGAAGCCCACGGGGGGCAGACGCCACAGCCGTTACGGTCGCCATCGCAGGCTTCTCTGGGGGCTTTCTGTAACAGTAACGGGCCAGAGGCGCCGTTCGTACCTCTTGGGGTTACGGCACCAGTTGCTCGCCGTCAGCATTGTGCACGATGAGCGCGTCCACCGGGCATAGATTGCACGCTTCGGTTACCTCTTCGTCATCTGTCGCTTGCGGGTCATCCACAAATTCAACGACGTTTTCCTCGTTGAGCTGGAAGACGCCAGGCGCCATGTTGACACAGTTGCCGCTACCGATGCAGAGCGCTTCATCAATCTCTACCGTGAGCGTATCAAAGTCGTGCGTTGCCATAAGGGGTGGGTTCGAGCCATGGGACAATGGGTGGAGCAGATATATTGCCCCTCCACGCCCATGTTTCTCTGACACCCCACCGCAAGTGTAGCGATGCTGCACCCCCTGGGTGAGCCCAGCCCGGCTTGCTTGCGCTGGGGCCCTTATGCGTCGATGCGCCGGAGGGCGAGTTCGGAGAGGCCCAGTTCGTCCTCGTCCAGGTTGAGGCTCCGATCAAGGATTTGACCCGCGATGCTGAGGAAGTCGCGTTCGGTGATGAGGCCCACCAATTGGGCATCGCGCACCACAGGCAGGGCTCCGATCTGCTCGTCGCGCATCAGCTTGATGGCCTCACGGCTATGGGTTTCGGGGGTGACGGAAATGGGGTCTTCGACCATGATCTGCCGCACGGGGATGCCCCCCTCGTCATCTCGCGTGGGTCCATGCTCGGCCAGGAAGCGGAGCACGCTGCGGTGGGTGACGAGCCCCACCAGCCGGTGCTGATGGTCTTCGACCAGCACGTGGCGAATGCGCTGCCAGTCCATCAGGCAGGCGACAAACTCCACGAGCTCATCCTGGTGGACGGTGAACAGGTCGGTGGACATGAAGTGCTCTACGCGCGTCTGTTCCATCTCTCGCGGCCCGGTGCGTTCGCGCAGCTGCGCAGCGCCCCAGGTGTGCACGGGCGCGCCCTCCGCCTGCCGATCGCGCATCTCCAAAACCAGCGAGTTAAGCCGCTCGGCCCGGGTACTGTCCGGATGGGCTTCCCGCATTTTGGCCAGCGACTCAATCTGCCAGTCGGCACCCGTGCGTTGCGCCTGGACGCGCTCGCGGATTACGCCCAGGTACCGTTCGATGTCCTCTTCGTCGATGCCAGAGCCGGCCAATCCCTCGCGCGCCAACGGTAAAAGTTCGTCGCAGATGAGTTTGGAGGCTGGCAGCTTCTTCCCATTCAGCCACGAGAGCTGGGCCGACAGCCCCAGGCGCGCCGCCGCAATGAAGTTGCTTTTGGCGTCGTCGAAGAGCATCGCATCCGTAATGTCGCCGTACTTGCGGTACAGGCCACTAACAAGGCCAAACCAGAACGCCGAGTTGGCCACCTCGTCAACGGGCGTCGGGCCTGAGGGCAGGATCCGGTTTTCAATGCGGAGGTGAGGCTTGCCGTCGGTAATGCCATAGCACGCCCGGTTCCAGCGGTATACGGTACCATTGTGAAGCTGAAGCGCTTTGAGCTTGGGAATCTTCCCAGCATCCAGCATCCCAAAGGGGTCCTCCGGCTCGTCGGTCGAGAGAATCACCCGGAAGCGGGAGATGTCTTCCTTAAATATCTCCGTGACCGAATCCTTCACCCAGTTGGTACCAAAGTGTACCCGCGGGCTCATGTCGCGTAGGTACAGGTTCGTGCTGCGGGTGTCCACCGCTTGCTGGAAGAGCGCAATGCGCGTCTCCTGCCAGAGGCGCTTGCCGAAGAGGGTGGGCGAGTTGACGGCACAGGCCAGGCAAGGCCCCGCCGCTACTTGGGCAATGTTGTAGAGGTCAGCAAACTCGTCCGGCTCCACCTGAAAGTGCGTCTGGAAGCTGGTATTGCATCCTTCCAGCATGATAGAGTCGTGCTTCACGAAGAGCTCGTCTACACCCCGGATCTGGAACTGCGCGGGCCCGCCCCGCAGCCGCGAGAGGGCGTCATTGAGGGCATAGTAGCGGGCCTTGGGCGTCATGTTATCCAGCACCAGATCCGAGATATGGATCGTCGGCAGAATACCCGTCAGGATGGTATCGCCGCCCGCCTTGTGGACGATCTCTCGAACGTATTCTTGCGTCTGGTTGACGTCTTCTTCCATGCGCCGGAGGCAATCGCCGCCGAACACCATGGGGTCCATGTTGAACTCCAGGTTAAACTTGGTGAGTTCGGTCACCACCCGGTCGTCGGTGTTGTGCGCAAGCACTTCTTCGATGATAGGTGCAGGCTGCCCCCGGTTATCGATAAGAAAAAGCTCCTGCTCGGCCCCGATGCGCCGTATGCCGGTTTCAAACATGTCATGGGCCAGCATGTGCTCGAGCGCGCGTACGTCCTGTAAGATTTCGCGGACGAACTGGCGAAGTTTGGCATTGTCATCGACCGTGGAAACGTTCTGCTCACCCATAAGACAGCGGGGCTTGATGAAGAAGAGAGGCGTCGTGTAGACAGCCGCTATGCCCTCTACACGTCAATCGGTTTGTGGTATATGCATCGCGAAGATACAGTTAAGGTAATGACTGACGCAGACAGGTGCACATAAAAGTTCTGTGCCACTGCATCGGCATACAATACGCCCGGCACATAGGCACCGGGCGTGTTGCTAAAGACCACAGCGAGCTATGCCCTGACCGGCGAGCAGGCGATGCTATTTCTTCTTCGATTTGCTCTTCTTTTTCTTCCGTTTGCGCTTCCCTTTCTTCTCGAGCTTCTGATTGATAAGCTCGACGCCCTGCTGCAAGGTCACCTCGTCTGGGGTGAGGTCATCAGGCAGCGAGGCGTTGGTCTTTTTGTGCTTTACGTATGGGCCATAGCGTCCATCGCGCACCTCGATGTCTGCGCCCGTCTCGGGATGAGCGCCCAGGACGCGAAGCGGCGCGTTGCGTTTATTTTTCTTCTGCAGGAGCTCCAGCGCCCGGGGCAGGGCGACGGTCAGCACGTCGTCGTCCTTCTTGAGGGATGCGAAGGTGCCCTGATGGCGCACGTAGGGGCCGTACCGGCCGATGCTGGCCTGCACCGGCTTCCCCGACTCGGGATGTTCGCCCAGTGTGCGCGGGAGGTCGATGAGCTGACGCCCAAGGTCGAACGTGACATCTTCAGGCGCTACGCCATCCGGGAGTGACATCCGCTTGGGCTTCCCCTCTTGCTCGTCGTCGCCGAGCTGCACGTAGGGGCCGAACGGGCCGCTCTTGAGGAGGACGGGCATGTCGTGTTCGGGATGGATGCCCAGCACCTGATCGCCGGCGTGGCTACGCTCGAGCAGTTCGTCCAGGTATTCCTTCGTGACGTCGCCGGGCGCGATGTCGTCAGGCAGGGAGGCTGTTTCCGTGTCGCCTTCTACCTCGCCTTCGACGTAGGGGCCATAGCGCCCCACCCGTACCACATGCGGCTGCCACGGTGAAAAGTCGAGCGCGCAGATCTCGCGCGGGTCGATGGACTCCAGCCCGCCCTCCACGCGGGCCTGCAGCCCTTCATCGCCCTTGTAGAACGATCGCAGGTACGGCTCGGCCTCACGCTCGCCGGCAGCGATGTCGTCGAGGACCTGCTCCATGTTGGCCGTGAAATGCACATCCACCAGCTTGTCGAACTGTGCCTCCAGCAGGTTATTGGTAGCGAATGCCCAAAAGGTGGGCACCAGCGAACTTCCCTTCGATCGGGCGTAGTTGCGATGCTGAATGGTGTCGATGATGGAAGCATAGGTGCTCGGCCGGCCGATGCCTTCCTGTTCCAGCATCTTTATGAGCGACGCCTCTGTGAAGCGGCTGGGCGGCTTCGTTTCGTGCCCTACCGGCTCGACGTCTGTACAGGCCGGCGCATCGCCTTCCTTAAGACGCGGGAGCGGATTCTCGCGGTCTTCGAGGGCGGCATTGGGGTCGTCGCTCCCTTCCACGTAGGCGCGGAAGAATCCGGCAAACTCGATGGTCTTGCCGGAAGCGCGAAACCGCGCCACGTCGTCCTCTTCGCCGGCTTCAATGTGCGCCGTAATGTGCTTGAGGCGGGCGTTGGCCATCTGCGAGGCCACCGTCCGCTTCCAGATCAGATCGTAGAGGCGGGCCTCCGCGCCCCGGAGCTTGAGCTCTTTGGCCGTCTTCATGGCCGAGCCTGCCGGGCGGATCGCTTCGTGCGCTTCCTGGGCGTTCCGCACCTTGCCGCTGTAGATGCGCGGGCTCGAGCTGAGGTAGGTGTCTCCGTACCGCTTCTTGACCGCGGCCCGCGCACCGTTCATGGCTTCCTTCGAGAGGTTGGACGAGTCGGTGCGCATGTACGTGATGTGACCATTCTCGTACAGCCGCTGCGCTGTTTGCATCGTCTGCCCGGCCGAGAGGCTGAGCTTACGGCTGGCCTCCTGCTGCAGCGTGGAGGTGATAAACGGCGCATAAGGCTTGCGCTGCGACTGCCGCTCGTCCACGTTTACCACGCGCCACGGGGCCTCGGCCAGGCGATCGGCCAGGCCGGTGGCCTGCGTTTCCTTCATGAGCAATAGGTCGTCGCCATCTTTGAGGCCTTCCTTGAGGCGTCCGGTGTTTTCATCAAAGTCGCGCCCCGAGGCCAGGCGCAGGTCGTTGTAGTGCGTCATCTTGGCGTCGAAGGCCTGCCCCTGCTGGGCCAACGTGGCTTTGAGGTCCCAGTACGAGGCCGGCACGAAGTGTATCCGCTCGATCTCGCGCTGCACAAGCAGCCGGACGGCCACGCTCTGCACACGGCCTGCCGAAAGCTTGGGCTTAATCTTCTTCCAGAGCAGTGGGGAGATTTCGTAGCCCACGAGGCGGTCCAGAATACGACGGGTCTCCTGTGCGTCCACCAAGTTGCGGTCGATCTCGCGTGTGGACTCCAGCGCCTGCTCGATGGCTTCCTGCGTGATCTCGTGGAAAACCATGCGGCGCACCGGCACCGACGGGTCCAGTACCTGCAGCAGGTGCCACCCAATGGACTCGCCCTCGCGGTCCTCATCGGTGGCGATGAACAGCTCGTCGGCACTTTTGAGCGCTGCTTTCAACTCCCGCACCACCTTCTTCTTTTTCGAGGGAATGACGTAAAGCGGCTCAAACCCATTGTCTATGCGAACCCCAAGGGTAGCCCAGTCTTCGCCTTTCACCTCAGCCGGCACTTCCTTCGCCGACGAGGGCAAGTCCCGAATGTGTCCCATACTGGCCTCCACCTGATAGCCTCCGCCCGACAGAAACTGCCGGATGGTACGGGCTTTCGTAGGAGATTCGACAACGACCAAGCGATTCATAGATAGCGCGACAGTTCATGTAGGAAAGACAGCGTGTGGGACGCGGCTGAGGGGAGTCCCGCCCCTGGAAGATGCGGGTGGTACAGGTACCAGCAGGGGCTCCCAAAAGCGAAGTTAGGACGAAGCGACGTTTGCAGCGTTCCACCCCGACCGTTCCCAAAGCGGGCACACCCCGGTTATCCGGGCCCTTTTAATGCTACGAGACTGTTAGGAATTGCCCGCGGCCAACCGCGTGGCGTCGCTGGCGGCCAGGCTCCGGCCTTACGGCCGCTCCCCAAACCACACGATGGCCGCCCTCCCGTACAGGAGAACGGCCATCGGAATGGAGTGAAGACTTCATCAAGCGTGCGCTACGCCGCTGGCTCGTCGGCCGTCAGGCCATATTCGAGGGTGTCCTCGCCGAGGTAGTGGTCCACGTGGTGGGCCCGCTCCTCACAGCTCGTAAGCGCCTTCTCAAAGACACGCTTGGTGCCATGGTCGCCCAGCTCCAGTGCCTTCTCAATGCCGGCGCGCAACTGCTTCGCTAATGTGCCTTCCGCGGCGCGGTCGTGCTCCAGCATCTCGCGCACCCGATACGTACCCTCCGGCTCATGCTCCACGCCCGAGAGCTTCGCGTGGTTTACCGGATCACTTGTCGGGATACCACCAAGCGCCGTCATGCGCTCCGCGATGGTATCGAGGTACTTGTGCACGTCGTTGTAATTCTCCTCAAGGAAGAGGTGCAGGTCGTGGTACTGCGGGCCTTCTACCAGCCAGTGATGCTTGTGGTACTGATGGTACATAACCCACAGGGAGGACTGCACCTCGTCCAAAATTGGAATAAGCGCCTCTGCGACCTCGGTATCCAACCCTACCGGGTTGTCTTCGACGAACGACTGCGGGCGCCAGGGCTTGCCAAACGTGTCACGCCGCTCATCTTCCGAGGGCAACGCTTCACCATTCCCGTGCATGTGCGTATTGTCGTAGCTCGGGGTGTCCACAGCAACTTCTTTCTGTGGTTTCGTTTTTGTTTGCGTACTCATGTGTAGCTCCATTCTATGATATGCAAGTCGTGATCATAATGCACTCATATTGTGCAGCAAGAGCGGTGCCTGATCCACCTCATGCGAACGTGAGGCGATGCTTTGCCAGCCTCGTAACAGTAGAGATCCGCGCTCTGTCAGCACGTCAGTGCACCGGATGACATGTTGCCGCTGCATCGGCTGTGCCTGACATTGCCGCGACGGCATGAAGAGGCTGAGCTGTTCGCCTCTTTGCCCGTGGGTACGTAGCTTGGGCCTGTCATGAACCCTTTTTCTCTCGACCAACCTCAACCGATATGGCTTCTCTCAAACAAACGGCCATCAGCACGACGGCGCTCACGGCAGCACTCGCGGCCGGGGCCGGCACCGCCACGACTATCATCACGGTGGCACAGGGTGAGACCACCGGGGCCCCGGGTTTCTCCAAGGCTCTCTCGCGCGTGGGCAAGGCGGTAGGCGGCACGATGCAAACGGGCGTAGCTGTGATTGGCGCAAGCGCAGCGTTGAGCGGCATTCTGGTGTATCAGACCGTCAAGCTGCTGGAAGGCTGATCGTAGCGTGGAGCGCCGCCGGGCTCCCCCTACACGCCCGAAGGAGCCTGTTCGCGGCTCAGCGGCTCCCCCTGCTCCGCAGCCGCCAGGAACTCATCCGCGTCCAGCAAGGGCTGCCGTCTCGGCGGCACGGCGCGGTGCTGTTCAACGGTCCGCTCCAACTGCTCGATGCGTTGAATCAGCGGCTTGTTCGCCTGCTCCACGGCCAACTCCACGATGGCCTGCAGTTCGGACAACTTCACATCGCTCGTGGCCGAATTACGCCCTCTTAGGTAGCCGAAAAGATTCGATAGCAGGTACCAGGACAGGAAGGTGCCACACAGTACCAGCGCCATCACAAGGAAAAACTCGGGCGGTTGCATCTCTTAGGTGGGATCGGTTCGGGGCTCTGGGCGATGGCTTACGCGCGGTCGGTGTCGGACGGAAGCTGCTCCCGCTCGGAGGCTGGGGCTTTGAGACGGCGCAGCTCGCGCTCCAGACGGTTCACGCGTTCCCGGAGCGGGCGATTGGCTTCCTCGACGCTCTCTTGCACCAGGTCTTTCAGTTCACTTACGCGCAGGGCCGTACCACCGTTGGCAGATGAGACCCGGTTCGTTTCCCGGGAGTAGTCCATGCCCATCTTCACGAACAGCGCTACAAAGGAGAAGACGATAAAGACAACGGCAACAGCGGTGAAGTCCATAGCCTCGGTCGAGCATTGGTAGCAGGGGTATGCGGATCGGTACGGGCAGCAACGACTGAGGTTACGCGCTGCCTGCCGGCCTGAGCGCGCGCTCAGGTGAAGGCGTTGAGCCCGGTCACGTCGTGGCCGACCACCAGCGTATGCACTTCGTGCGTGCCTTCGTAGGTGACGACCGACTCCAGGTTGGCCATGTGGCGCATCACGGGATACATGCCCAGCACGCCGTTGCCCCCCAGCACCTGCCGGGCCGACCGGCAAATGTCGAGCGCTACCTTGCAATTGTTACGCTTGGCCAGTGATACCTGCTGCGGGCGCATCGTGCCGGCGCCCTTGAGCTTGCCGAGGCGCCAGTTCAGCAGCTGCGCCTTGGTGATTTCCTGGACCATATCGGCCAGGCGTTCCTGAATGAGTTGGAAGCCACCGATGGGCCGGTCGAACTGCGTCCGGTTTTTGGCGTGCTGCAATGCCGCGTCGTAGCAGTCCATCGCCGCGCCCATGGCCCCCCAGCAGATGCCATACCGGGCCTGGGTGAGGCACGACAGGGGGCCACGCAAGCCCTTCACGTTGGGCAGCCTGTTGCTGGCCGGGATGCGCACCTCGTCAAACATGACCTCAGAGGTGATAGCCGCGCGGAGCGACCACTTGTCCATGATGCGCGGGGCGGACACGCCGGGGCGGTCCAGCTCCACCAGGAAGCCGCGCACGTCACCCTCGTCGTCGCGGGCCCACACCACACACACGTCGCCCTCCGAGGCGTTGGTACTCCAGCGCTTGTGCCCGTTGATGATGAATGCATCGCCCTCCCGCGTGGCCGTGGTTTCCATGCCCGCCGGGTTGGAGCCATGCTTTGGCTCGGTCAGCGCGAAGCACCCGAGGGCCTCCCCGGACGCCAGTTGCGGGAGCCACCGCTGCTTCTGCTCCTCGGAGCCATAGCGCCAGATAGGATACATCACCAAGGAGCTCTGCACCGAGCAAAAAGAGCGCAGGCCGGAGTCGCCCCGTTCAATTTCTTGCATCATCAGGCCGTAGGTGATGTCGCTGTGGCCTCCGCCGCCGTACTGAGTCGGCAGGTTGGGCCCCAGCACGCCCAGCTCCGCAAACCGCGGGACGAGCTGCCGAGGAAAGGTCATCTCCTGCGCATGCTGCTCGATGATGGGCTTCACCTCTTCGGTAACGAAGGCCCGCACGCGGTCCCGGTGCGCCCGCTCCTCATCCGTCAGGAGCTCGTCAAGGGCGTAATAATCGAGCCCTTCGTAGGCCGCCGGATCGTAGGTATCCGACGTGGTCGGGGCAACGTCAGGAGGTGCCTCGAGGGAAGCGTCAGGAGCAGCGATGTTGGACATGGCAGGGAAGCTGTCGATGAGATGGGAACCAGCGGCGTGGGGCTATCGGCCGCCTCAGGTAACGAGCGCGTCTGAAACGAATGCTGCCGGCCTGGGTTCGGTCCGCTCCCCGTATCGCTTCCTCCTTACTGCCACGTCCGTCTATGTTGTGCTCCCGTCAGTGGGCGGCGCTTTTCGCCGCTCTCGTCTGTAGTCTTTTTCTTTTGTCCTCCCCACAACAAAGCCATGCGCAGGACATGGATACCCGCTTCGGGCTGGGCTTCAACAGCCTGATCAGCACCGGCGATGGGCTGGGCATCGGGCTACGGGGCCGCGTCTCCACACCAGTTAACCGGGACGTCTCGGTGGCCTTCGACCTCGGGTTCAGCGGCTTTGTGCTGGGCGGCCGGGAAGATGCCAGTTATGTGTTCGACCCCCAGCTATCGGCCATCGTCACGCTGCCGGAATCAGACAATACCGCCCCGTATGTCCTGGCCGGAGTAGGAGCGTACGTGCCGTTTGGCCCCAACCTCTCCGATGACCCGTTGCGCGGGCCCACCGTGCACCTGGGCCTGGGCTGGGTGCGCGCCCTGTCGGAGACGTCCCTCTATTACGAGGTCAACCCCGCCCTTGTCATTGCCCAGGAGCGGGTGGGGCTCTCCGTGCCTGTCCGCATCGGCCTGATCTTTTAGCGGCCTGATCGTTTAGCCCCTGATCGTTCAGCCCCTGATCGTTCAGCCCCTGCTCCTC
>JAAAOI010000201.1 GCA_009908945.1 Bacteroidota bacterium | reverse complement strand
AGCAGTTGCGTGGCGGTGAGCAAGCCGGGGAAGGTGTGCTTCTCCGGCAGGTAGCCCACGCGGCGCCGCGCCGCCGCCCGCGTGACCGGTGTGCCGAACAACGCCGCCGCCCCGCGCGACGCCTGCACGATACCCAGCAAAATCTTAACCAGTGTTGTTTTGCCCGCTCCGTTGGGGCCCAACAGGCCGAAGATGCGGCCCGCGTCCAGCGAAAGGTCAACCCCCTGCAGCGCCTTCGTTGCCTTCCCATTCCAGAGCCCGCTGTGGTACGTCTTATGCAGGTCCTCAACAAAGAGGGCATGAGGCATGAGGCAGCAACGGTTGGGCGAGAGAAAAGACGGAGATCAGGGTACGTCGCCTCCGCTAAAGGGTTACGCGAAGGGGTAGAACCCGGTGGTTAAGGTAGGCGCTGCCCGTGTCACCACGCCTGATACCACGCCGGAGCCACCAACTCCAGGAGGCGCTTGCTGACCTGTGTATTCTGGGACGCGATGGTGTCGCGGCGGGGGCTATCGAACGACTGCGGGGCGTCGTGCAGGGTGGGCGTGAGGGCAGCGCCGAGCTGTTCGCTCCAGGTAGCCACCCAGTCGGCCGGGAGGGCGTCGGGCAGCGGATGGTCCTGAAGCAGGAGAATCAGCAGCGCCCAGATGCGCACGGTGGCGTCCGGCGCATAGCCGCCGCCGAGGGTAAAGACCGCCTGCCCCCCAGCGTGCTCATCGGTTAGCTCTATGATACGCCGGAAGAGGCGTTCGAAGCCGTGCGTGGTCAGCAGCAAGTCAGCCAGCGGGTCGCTGAAATGCGCGTCTGCGCCGCATTGCACCAGCAGCACATCGGGCTGGAAGTGGTCCAGCGCGTACGGCACCACGCGCTCGAACACGTCGAGGTAGCTGTCGTCCTCGGTGAAGGGCTCCAGCGGCACGTTCAGGCTGTAGCCTTTTCCGGCGTCTCGGCCGACTTCGTGCACGCGGCCCGTGCCGGGAAAGAGATAACGGCCCGTTTCATGGAGACTCAGGGTGAGTACCTCCGGGTCGTCGTAGTGCAGCGCCTGCACCCCATCGCCGTGGTGCACGTCGACGTCCAGGTAGGCCACCCGGAGGCCTGCCTGGCGGAGGTGATGGATAGCCACCGACAGGTCGTTATAGACGCAAAACCCGGAAGCGAGGGCCGCGTGGCCGTGGTGCAGGCCGCCACCCAGCTGGAGCGCGCACGGGGTTTTGCCCGAAGCCACGATCGTCGCAGCGTGGAGTGTCCCGCCCACGAGGAGCCGGGCCGCATCGTGCATGCCTGCAAAGACGGGCACATCGGCCGTGCCCAGGCCTTTTGCGGTGTCGTGTGTGGCCGGGTCGTCGGGGGTGGCCTGCGCTACCGCGTCCACAAACGCTGCGTCGTGAACGGTGCACAACGCTTCGCGGGATGCCGGGGACGGCTGGCTGGGGAGCAGGGGCACGTCCAGCGCCTCCAGGAGCGTCAGCAGCATCTCCTGGCGCACCGGGCTAAACGGGTGCTCCGGCCCGAAGTGATACCGGTAGTAATCGGGATGAAAGACAAACGTTGGCATGCAACCAGGAGGGAGGCGGCGCGGGACGGACGAGCAGGAGAAAAGGGCGTATCAGGCCGTGGGAGGGGCGATAGGGGGCCAGAGCACCTCGACGCCCTCCGCGTGCAGGGCACGCGCCAGCGCTCGGGTCTTGATGGTGTCGACTTGAAACAGCACACGCAGCGCCTCAACAGACTCGCTGTAGGAGAGGACGGAGCGGATGTTGCCCCCCTCGCGTGCTACCGTGGCGGTGAGCCTTGCCAGCTGCCCGGGCTCGTCGGGCAAGCGCACCTCCAGGCGTCCGCCGGGCTTGGTAATGCCGGTCAGGCGCATGAGCGCATCCAGCAGGTCGGTGCCTGTCACAATGCCGACGAGCGCCTCACCGTCCATCACGGGTAGGCACCCGATGGCATGCTGCCGCATCAAGCGCGCGGCCTCTTCAATGGGGTCCAGTGGTCCTGCCGTTTGGGGCGGCTGACTCATCACATCGGCCGTGGCGGCGCTGGGGTCGAACGGGTCGCTTCGCAGATGGCTCGTAGCCAGGCGGAGGTCGCGGTCGGTGATGACGCCCACCAAGCGGTCGTCTTGCAGCACCGGGAGGTGCCGCACCCGCTGCTCTTGCATGAAGGCATACACGGCGGCCAGCGACTGATCGGCCGTAACGGTGTGGACGGGCGCCTGCATCAGGTCTTGGAGCAGCATGGCATCAGCAAGAGGGTCAAGGGGTACCGAAGGTCTGGAGGATAGCGGGAGGCCACCAACGCAGAGGCGCTCCCTGGGCAGGAGCTGATGAAGGGCGGGCGTCGTTACCCGTCATGCAGCGCGCTTTAAGGCAGTCTCAAACAGCCGTTGCACGTCGCCTGGAGCGCGAACCGGACGGCGGCGCTCGGCATCTACGAAGCAGAGCGCCACATGCCCGGTCACAAGAATCGTCTCTTCGCCCCTGCGACGCACTTCGTAGGTAATGGCTTTGTACGCAAGCCCCATCTCGCGGAGGGCTTCCGTGCGGGCGGCCTCAAAATAGTCGACAAAGTGTGTGTGATATACGACGCCCATCGGGTCGCATTCGCGGTAGCGCACCCGGTGCACGTAGTCAAACTGATAGGTGGCCATGAGACAATCGCTTGCGCAAGACGCAGGGGGGCGTTATGATGTAGGGGCGGCAATGGAGGTGGTTGCCGGCGTCTCGTCGAAGATGCCCATCTGGTCGAGATTGCGCAGGCGGGCATCCAACAAGTCGGGTACGGAGAGGGCCTGCAGGTCGTGGAGCACC
>JAAAOI010000177.1 GCA_009908945.1 Bacteroidota bacterium | reverse complement strand
ATCGTCGGGCCTCGACCGGCACCCCACCCATAGTCTGTTCCCACCATACCCCTGTGAAACAACAGTATTCCCACCCTACGTTATCTGCCCGGTATAGCCCCCAAGGGCTCAGAAGCGATGGCTACGTCGTCCTCTAACGCTGAACTCGGATGCACATGACCGACCTGATCGACTGGAGTTGGATCACCACGAGCGGTACCGACCTGTTCATGGTCATGCTCTCGGCCCTCGGTATCTATCTCGCCCTTCTTACACTCACGCGCCTTACCGGGCTGCGGAGCTTTGCAAAGATGTCGAGCTTTGACTTCGCCATCACCGTCGCGTTCGGCTCTCTCCTCGCCACGACGCTGGTGGCCCCCACACCGTCTCTGCTCACCGGGGCGTTTGGGCTGGCCATGCTCTACGGCATCCAGTACGTTGTTTCGACGTCGCGCCGCTCCACGGCCACCGTTCCCTGGATGGTAGACAACGAGCCCGTGCTTCTGATGGCCGGGAAGCGGGTGCTTTGGGACCACCTCGACGAGGTCCGGCTGACGGAGAACGACCTGCGCTCGCAGCTCCGGATGGCCGGAGTTTGCCATCCGCGCGAGGTGCTGGCTGTAGTGTTTGAGACGTCCGGCGAGTTGGCGGTCCTGAGGACGAGCGATGACGTGGACCCGTGGTTGTTCAGGGACGTCCAGGGGGCAGAGCACCTGCCGTTCATGTCGGATGCAGCGTGAAGCAAGGACGGTTGTGGTGCCACGTAGTGTCTATCTCTGGCTGCCCCGCGCATCCGGTGGCTGCCGGCAGCGCACCGTAGCCTCCAGCCTATCGCATCGAGAGGCCACCCTCTCTATCCTCAGGACCGTTTTGTTCGATTGCTTCAGGCCGTCGGAAAAAAAGATCGCAACCCTCATCGTCGGCACCCGCACGAGAGCGCTCCGACAACGAGGCTACTGCGGCGGCCCCAGAACAGTGTTTGAACGGTCAGACTCTGCTATAGCGCGCGCACTGTAATCGCGACGCCAGCTTTCGGGAGAACGCCTGTGGCACGCACAGGGGAAGTGGCTCTGAGACCATCGCTGCGCTGCGACGCAATGCGATGAATCTGATGCGTCAGGAGACGGTCTGGGGCGTCTCCGTCAGAAGCAGTAGCAAGCCGGATGGGGAGCGGCAGGCCGGGAACAGCTCCTCGGCAGCTACGGAGGCAGCCCTATTCGCTGCACAACTCCTTGAAACAACAGTATTCCCACCCTACGTTACCTGCTTGGCGTATGCCTGGGTCGCCGTTTATCGTGTGCAACCCCTGGGCCTATCCTTTCGACACAACGCAGCGAGGACGATGGCAGACATCCCATGGTATGGAAAATACACGGTAGGGCTGGCGGGGCTGCTGCTGACCATCTACGCCATGATTGTGGCGAAGGCTGCTCTGGTCCCCCTGATCATAGCCGTATTCCTTGCCGTGCTCCTGGCGCCCGTCTGTCAGCGCTTGGAGCGTGAAGGCATCGGGCGCGTGCCCGTAGCGCTCGGCGTGATGATACTGGGGATGGGGGCGCTGGGGGCCGTGGGCGTGTTTCTATACGGCCAGGTGGCGTCGTTCGCGGACGACGCAGGGCTCATCCAGGAGCGGACGCAAGAGCTCGTCGCCGCGGCGGAGCTGCACCTCAGCTCATGGGTCGGCGTCGAGACAGGCTTTGACGTAGACTCCATCGGTGCGGCCACGACGGACTACATCGCATCGAACGCGCAGGAGCTTGCGCGCGGGCTTGCCGGTGCGGCCGGCACCATCACGGCCGCCCTCCTCGTCCCCATTTTCGTGTTCTTCTTTCTGATCGGCCGGTCCTTCATCAAGGAGTTTATCGTGCGGGCATTCGGCTGGGGCGACGCGCAGCGTATTGAGCGGACCGAGCGGGTCCTCCGCAAGGCGCAGGCCGTGGTGCAACAGTACATCCAGGGCGTCCTCATTGTGATCGGCATACTCGCTGTGCTGAACTGCGCTATGCTCCTCACGATCGGCGTCGACCACGCGCTGTTTTTCGGCGTTTTTGCTGCTATGCTGAATGTGATCCCCTTCCTCGGGCCGATGCTGGGGTCGCTACTCCCCGCCTTCTACGCGCTCCTCACCATGGAGTCGATCCTTTACCCCCTCATCATACTGGGCGGCTTCTATGTGATTCAGCTTTTTGAGAGCAACCTGTTCACACCAACGATTGTGGGCAGCCAGGTGAGCATGAACGCCATGGTGACGCTGGCGCTGCTGTTCGCCGGGGCTCAGATCTGGGGGCTGGCCGGCATGATCCTGTTCATCCCGATGGGGGCCGTCGTGAGGGTGGTCTGCGAGGAGGTGGAGTCGCTGCAGCCGATAGGCTTTTTGATGGGCCGGATGCCTACGCACCGTACCAAGCGAAAGGGGCCGCTGGCCCGTGCGATCACGTGGCTGTCGGAGCAGATCAAGGAAAACAGGGACAAGAACGCAGGCGCGGATGGCGATGCCGGGTCTACCGCCGCGACAAACGGCGAGCCGCAGGCGGCATCCCCTTCGCCTACGCCGGAGATGAAAGAGACCGGCCCGACCCGTGGCGAAGAGCCTGGCAGCCCGCACGAGATGGGGCGTGCGGCTTCACCGGCCGCGGCCTCCGAAGAGCACGGCAGCGCGAAACGGGCGGATGAGTCAAAGCGATAGGGCGCCCCCCTGATGCAAGCGGGTGCTGACAGGCGGAAAGCCTGCTGCCCACAGCTATATCGCGGGGTCGGCCGGGACGTTGGGGTTGTTATCGCGTTCCTGCTGCGGATAGGGGTAGAAGTTGCGGTTGCGCGCAAAGGGGTCGGC
>JAAAOI010000153.1 GCA_009908945.1 Bacteroidota bacterium | reverse complement strand
TGGGCCTGCTCTCCGCGGCACGTGCTGAGAATGTACAGTACGCCTTTATGGATGTAAGCCTTTACATAGGGCTCGTAGGCGCCGTGTTGATTGTGGCGGCGGGGTCGCTCGCGCAGCAGGAGCGGTTGCGCGACCTGCTCCTCTGGGGGGTTGTGCTCTGCGTCAGCCTGTACATGCTGACGTGGGGATATTCCTGGCTGCAGCATGTCGTCAATGGGCGCATGATCGTCTGGCCGGATATCAATCTCGGGTTTTCCAATATCCGGATGTTCAATCACCTGCAGACGTGGACCCTGCCCCTGCTTGTGCTGCCGTTCCTTCTCCTGCCAAAAAAGCACCTCGTCGCTAAAACGGCGCTGTTTTTCTTGTGCTGCGGGTGGTGGATGCTCTTGTTTACGTCCGGCGGCCGTGGGACGGTGGTTGGACTTCTTATAGCATCACTGGCGGTGGCCGTGCTGTTTCGCAAAGATGCTGCGCGCTGGTTAGGGTTCCAGGTATCGGCTGCTGCTGTGGGGGGCATCCTGTATGGCGTGCTCTACTACGCCACGGCCGCTCGCTCCCTGTTGCACCGAAGCCCTACCTCAGACAGCGGGCGCTTCGACTACTGGGCTTTTGCGCTGGAGCAGATCCAGTCCGCACCGCTCCTGGGCGTGGGCCCCATGCACTACGCCGTGTACCCCGATTCTATGGGAGGCTCCCCGCACAACGCGGTGCTGCAGTTTGCCGCCGAGTGGGGACTCATTGCGGCGACGTTGCTGGTCATCATTGTGGCGTGGGCGCTGGTGGCCTGGGTACGCCAGAGTATAGCGGTGGTGCGCACGGACGGCGGGGGGCCGCACAGCCAGGTGCGCGTGGCCCTGACGGCCGTTCTGATGGCAGCCCTGGCGCATACCATGGTGAGTGGTCTCGTTGTCGCGCCGTTGAGTCAATTGCTCATGGTGCTGGTGGTGGGCTGGGCGCTTGGCCTCTACATCGTGACAGCCCAGAACGCACGTTCCAGAAAGCCCCCCATCCCGGAGAAGCGCACCCGGCGCGCGCTGGCTACGACACTGATGGCCGCTATTGTGATCGGCAGTGTCTTTCTCTTCGGGTCCACCGTGTCCGAGGCCTCGCATGTGATGGAGCAGCAACAGCACTTTATAGAGCAGGCCGACGACCCCAAACTCCATCCCCGCTTTTGGCAGCAGGGGTTCATCATCGTGAACGAATAGAACTAACCAGAGCCGATGGCCACCAAAGAGTTCAAATTTGAAGGCATGAGCCAGACCGGGCAGCCGGTGAAAGGGACCGTGTTTGCGTCCTCGAAGCGGACGGCCCGGCAGAAGGTCGACACCCTGGCCGAGAAGCACCGCTTCCGCACGAAAAATCTGCTGGAGCGACGCGTCTTTCTGTACAAGGTGAAGCACCCGAACGGCGAAGTGGTGCGGGGCGAGCAGAAAGCCTTCTCGGCGGAGGAGCTGGAGAAGGCCCTCGCCAAGATGGGCCTGGAGGTGCTGAGCGTCAAAAAGAAATGGTTCAACTTCCAGACGAAGCCGGCCAACGACGACATCATCATGTTCGTCCGCCTCTCGGCCAACCTGCTGAAGGAGAAGCTGCCGTTCGACGAGGTGCTGAACCTGCTCGTGAATGACGTCTCCTCGAAGAGCCTCCGCCAGGCCATCCGCGACCTGAACGCCGACCTCAAAGGCGGCACCGATGCCAAGCAGGCCTTCATGAAGCACCAGCACATCTTCGGCAAGTTTACCGCTTACATGCTGGGCATCGCCTCGCAGTCGGGCAACATGTCCGAAATCTACGAGGCCACCGCCCGCTTTCTGGAGCGCAAGGACGAGTTTCGCAAGAGCATCCGCTCGGCCATGATTACGCCCGCCATCACCGTGCTGGCGCTCCTGGCCTGCCTCATCTGGTACATCTGGTACATCTTCCCCGAAACGGCCCGCCTGTTTCAGGGGCTGGACGTGGAGCTGCCGCCGATGACGGTGGCGACGCTGGCCTTTGCCGACTGGCTCGATCAGTACTGGCTCTGGTGTGCCATTGTCATCGTGGCCTCGTCGGTAGGCTTCTGGCTCTGGGCCCGATCGGACCGCGGGCAGTTCCTCATCCACAAATACCTGATTCGTATCCCCATCATTGGCTCGCTCCTGCACAAGCTCAACATCGAGATTTTCTGCCGTGTGTTCTCCGTGCTCTATTCCGGTGCGGGCGACAACCTGAACGTCATCAAGGTGGCCTCCGAGGCCTGCGGCAACCGCTACATGGAGCACCAGATCAAAACCACCACGGTGCCCATGATGGTGGCGCAGGGGACGGGCCTCGTGAAGTCGATGGAAGCCAGCGGCGTGTTCACCAGCATGACGCTCTCGCGCTTCCGCAGCGGCGCCGAGACGGGCAACGTGCAGGATTCCGCCCGCCAGATGGCCGATTACTACGAGCGCGAAACGTCGCTGCAGCTCAAAAACGCGGTTGAGAGCATCCAGACGGCCGTGGCGGTCTTTATCACCATTGGCATCTGTTTCTTGACAGTGCTCTCCACCGAGATCGCCTTCGTGCAGCCTGATACGCAAAGCATGATGGGCCTCCGGTAGCCCACCTGCCGGCGCCCTTTCACCTTCAGTTTACGTGACGGTCTATGTCCGATCATTCCCATAACGAGCAGCACCCTGCGCCTGAGGACGAGGGCACGGCGCCCGAGGCCTCGGGCACCGGGCGTCGCCGCGCCGGTCGAAAACGCCGGATGGGCTGGCTTGTCGATTTTGTGCAGGAGGAAGGCGACGGCGCATCTACCGATACGCCGCCCGATGCGCCCACGGAGGAGACTCCCGTCGAGGAGGCTCCCGTTGAGGAGGCTCCCGCTGAAGAGGCCCCAGTTGAAGAGGCCCCAGTTGAAGAGGCCGCTGCTGAGGAGGCTCCCATCGAGGAGGCCTCGGTTCCGGAGGCTCCCATCGAGGAGGCTTCCGCGCACCCACAGGCGGCAGATGCTGGCAGGCGCGAGGCCGCGGGTGCCGAGCCTGACACGCCGGAGGCTGCTGCCGGGCCTCAAGCCGCTGATGTTTCAGCGACGGAGGCAGAGGCGCAGCCGCCCGAGCTGCCCGGCGAGGGGGCTGCAAACGCACCGTCTGCCGTCTCGCAGGACGAGGCGAACGAGCCGCAGACGGCAGAAGCGCCACAAGAAGCCCTGGACGAAGCCCCGGCGGAAGACCTGTGGGCTCCTGATGATGAAGCCCCGGGCCACTCTACCCTGGACCGCACGACCGACGACCGCACGACCGACGACCGCTCCACCCCGGACCACGCGCCTGCTGACGCACGGATGTCCGATGATGCGCCCGTATCGGATGATGCGCCTGTATCGGATGATGCCAGGTGGGAGCCCACCCCTCCCGATGATCCCACAGATCCGCCGCAAGGCCAGGAGCGGACGATGGAGCCGCCGGCCCCTGCGGAGCCCGCTGTTCCGGAGGCTGAAGCTCCGGCCCCGCAGGTGGCGCTGGGCGACCCGGTGGCGGAGGCGCTGTGCGCCGAGGGCTACGTGGCCCCTGCGGTAGCCGAGCGCGTGCAGCACCGCCTGGAGGATCCCCACGCGGTGCTCTGGCGCGAACTCATCGCCGAGGGCCACGTGCCGGCCCCGGCCGCGTACGCCACAGCCGCTGATGTGCTGGAGTACGCCTCTGCGCCGCTTACGCCCGAGCATCCTGATGCTGACTTTGTCAACGCTATCCTGCGCCTCTTTCCTGCCGGCGTGCAGGAAGCGCTTCAAGAGCTGAACGTGCTGCCGGTCGCCATGACCATCGACCCTGAGGTGGGCGGGCACCTGCTGACGGTGGCGACGCACGACCCCTCATGCGAGGAGGTGGAGGAGCTGGTACGCAGCCTCGGCATGACGGTGACGCTCACCTTTGCGCCTGAGGCCGAGGTGCGCCAGCGGCTGCACGCGGTGCTGGGCGATGACGACGACACCCCCGATGCGCTGGAGGCCCTGGCCCGTTCTGCACAAGACGAGGCCGAGCCAGCCGAAGAACCCACGGCCGCTGCTCCGCCAGCTGATGACTCCACACCGGCGGACACGGCCGGGCCACCCGATACCGAAGACGACCGCACGGCTACGCTTGAGGAAACCGCCGCCGAAGCACCGGCCGCGGAGCACGACGTCGCGCACGACGACCGGATGGAAGAGGCGACGGATGAAGCGACGGAGGAAGCGCCCGCTGCGGAAGCACCCGCTGCGGAAGCGCCCGCCGCCGACCGGGCGGCAGGCGACGCCCCCGCGCAACCGCTGCCGGCCGCTGAGGCCGCCGGCGCAGAAGACCCCGCCGAGGACCTGTTCGCGTTTGACGACGACGATGACGACCTGGGCTGGGAGCCGTTTGCCGGGTTTGGCGAGGATGAGGCGGATGCCGATCCGTTTGCCGAAGCTGACGCCCCCGCCGATGCCCCCGCCAATGCGCCCGCCGATGCGCCCGCCGGCAGGTCAGCTGAAACCGAAGATCCGGGCCCGCCCGCAGCAGGCGGGCGCGACACCGCCCCAGACGCCGTTCCGGAAGCGCCTGCACCGGCTCCGGTAGACGCCGCTGACGCCGCGCTGGAGGCCGATGTCCCCACGGAGGCCCCTCCTGTCGCCGACGCAGAAGATGCTACCGACGATACCGACGATACCGACGAAACCGGCGGCATCACCGCCCAACCGTCGGCACCTGCTGCGCCTGCCGATCCCGTGCGGCCCGACGAGCCCTCTGCACCGGAGCAAACGCCCGCTGCGGGTCGGGCGGAAGAGCCGGCCGCGCCGCACCGCACCCAGCTCAAGCCCGAACAGCACAGCATCAACGCCGACGAGTTGGCCGAGGCCGTCCACACCGACCGGCAGGCCGAGGAGGACGTGCTGGTAGAAGACGAGATCGCGCCCGCCGAGCCGTTTGGCGCCGACGCGGAAGAAGGCGCCTCGTTCGATGGCAGCTCCATCGACCTGCCCGACGATGCCCCTGTCGCGGACACCAACTGGGGCGACGACGAGCAGCCCAACTTTGCTGAGGAAACCCTTGACGATCCGGAGCTGCAAAAAATCAAAAAGAAGGACCGCGTGATTGCGGCGCTCTTTGGCAAGGGGGCCATCAGCACAGAGCAGATGCGCAAAGCCAAAATTAAGCGCGACGAGGAAGGCCTGAAGGAGTCCTTCTGGCGCATTCTGGCGCAGGTGGAGGGCGTCGACCGCGAGGCCATCTTTGCAGAAGCGGCCAACGTGTATGCCTTCCCCGCCGCCGACATCCGCGAGGGCAAGCCGGATCCCGAGTTTGCCCGGTCCGTCACCGACACGTTCGATGAGGAGTACCGCGATCAGCTGCTGGACCTGGGCGTGCTGCCCTACGAGGTGGACCTGGAGTCGAACAGCGGCGCCATCAAGGTGGCCTTCATCACGCACGACCCCACGCGCCCGGACGTGCACCGCATGATGCAGAAGCTGAAGCTGGAGCGGTTCGAGCTCCGGTATGCGCCCGAGCGGGTCGTCCGTGGCCTCATTGCGGAGGCGTTCCCGCGCAAGAACGAGTACCTGGAGCGCATCGACGACGATGGCGGGGCCATGGACCTCGGCACCAGCTACGACGAGGAGAACAACCTCGTGGACGACGAAGCGCTGGAAGCTGAGATGAGCCGCTCCAAGCTCATCAACCTGTTCGAAGCCACCCTCGTGGAAGCCACCCGGCAGGGCGTCTCCGATATCCACATCTGGCCCAACGCCGATAAGCAGGTCGAAATCCACTTCCGGCTCGACGGCCGGCTGCAGCGCTGGCATGTAGAGAAGAAGGTGCACCCCGAGGCACTCATCGCGGTCATCAAAGACAACTCGATGAATGTGGACCGCTTCGAGCGGGACGCCGCGCAGGACGGCTTCATCCAGCGCTGGATCGACGAGACGCTGATCCGCTTCCGCGTCTCGGTGATGCCGATTGCCAACGCCGCCTCCGAGGTCCGCTCCGAGTCCATTGTGATTCGTGTGCTGGATGACCGGAAGGTGATCAAGGACCTCCGCAAGCTGGGCCTGCAGGAGCTGGCCTTCGAGCGCTTCAAGCGCGCCATCAGCCAGCCGCACGGCATGGTGATCCTGACCGGGCCGACCGGCTCCGGTAAGACGACCACGCTGTACGCTGCGCTGCACGAGGTCGTCTCGCCCGAGGTGAACGTGCTGACGGTAGAGGACCCGGTGGAGTACATCCTGCCCGGGGTGCGCCAGATCAAGCTCAACAACAAGCTGGGGCTGGAAGACGCCCTGCGGTCCATCCTGCGGCACGACCCCGACGTGGTGATGGTCGGTGAGATGCGCGACCGCCATACCGCCGAGCTGGCCATCAAGCTGGCCAACACGGGCCACCTCACCTTCTCCACGCTGCACACCAACGACGCCGCGAGCGCGGTCAGCCGCCTCTACAAGATGGGCGTGGAGCCCTTTCTCATCGCCTACGCCATCAACCTCGTGGTGGCCCAGCGCCTGATTCGGAAGCTCTGCCCGCAGTGCAAGCGGGTGGACCCCGATCCCGACCCCATCTTCCTGAAGAACCTCGGCTTTACGCCCGAGGACATTGAAGGGGCGACCTTCTACACCGAAGGCAACGACCGCAAATGCCCGAAGTGCGGCGGGCTGGGCTACAAAGGCCGGCGCGCCGTCACGGAAGCCATGTACTTCACCCGCGAGATGCGCCACCTGATTGCCGACTCCGAGGGCAAGCTGAGCGATGAAGACATCAAAGACCTCGCTGTGAAAGACGGCATGCTCACCCTGCAGGACTCTGCCAAGCTCATCGTGCAAAGCGGCGAGACGTCCGCTGAGGAGATGATGCGCGTGGTAGCCAGCCGCGACTAACCAAGCCCAACAGTGCTATGCAACAGACCCTGCTTGCTCTACTTGCGATGATGATTGCGGTGACGTTCTCGTACAGCACCCAGGTGCGCTACGTGGACGTGCAGCGCACCACGATGGCGGGCGAGATGCGCGAGATGGGCTCGGCCGTAGCCGTGGAAATGATTGAACTGCTGCGCGAGCGAGCCTATGACGCCTGGCTGCTGAGCAACGACACGGATGGCATGACCTCGTCGCAGATCATCTCCTCGTTTGAGCTCAAGGACCCGGTGGATCACTTCTCCGGCGGCCGGGGCTGCGACGTGCTGGATGCGGGCTCCGACGACTGCGAAGCCGTGGAGCATTTCCACAACATGGAGACGGCTCAGGTCCCCTTCGTCATCAGCGTCGACACGTTCTACTTTGATGTCGACATCCGCGTGCAGTACGTCGACGAGATGGGCCAGCCCGCAAGCAACCGGACGTCCAGCAAGGAGGTCACCGTGCTGGTCCGGGATACCTGGCCCTCCGGGCTGGAGCCCCTGCTGCGCGAGCCGATCCGGCTGAGCCGCGTGTTTACCTACCAAATGCCCTCGCTTGAATAAGCGCGCCCCAGTGGCGCCCCAACGGCTATGATTTTTTTATACGACAACCTGACGGCAACGGTGATCGGCGCGATGGTGCTGCTCATTGTGCTGGCCTCCACCCAGCGCCTCAACGAGGTGATGGTCGAGCGGACAGCCACGTACACAGTCAAGAGTCAGGCGCAACAAATGGCAACCTGGCTGGAGGATGACTTGCTCTTTATGGGGCGCAACATGAGCCGCGACGAGCTGGCCATCACGGCCTTGGATACCAATGCTGTGGGTGTGACGACCGACTTTACGTTTGTTTACGACAGCTTGCAGGTCGTGGTCGATGACATTGACACGCTGCAAGTTCAGGTGCGCTACGAGCTGAGCGAGGTCGGGACCCGTACGCTGGGCAAGGGCACCTCCAGCGAGCGCGTGCTGCCGGTCTACGCAATGCAGCGCTACCGGACGGTGGGCGCCGAGCCCGAGGAGCCGGACGGCCAGAGCAATGACCTGCTGAGCTACCTGCGCATCGACCTCTTAGACCGCGACACCAACCCTATCGAAGACCCTTTTGCGGTGGACCCACGCGACATTCGAAATACACGCCTGCGGTTCGCCATGGTTACCCCGTACGAGTCCGACCGCACCTTTCTTCGAGAGGTGTACTACGGCTCCACGCTCATGATTAGCAACGCCGACAACGATCAGTTGACGGTGGAGGAGTCGTCGGGCGGATAATCCACCCCCACCGATGCATGCGCCCCGGCGCACACATCGATTCTCGTGCAGGACTTTCATCATATTGGAGGCAGTGTTATGGGTAAAGCAGCTATTTTATTGGTCGTGGCCGGCCTCATCGGGGGTACGCTTCTGATGTACCAGGCCACGCAAGCGACGTTGGACATCGACGCCAGTGAGGCGGATCGGCAGGAAGAGCTCATCGCGCGTGAAATTGCC
Source organism: Bacteroidota bacterium (assembly GCA_009908945.1). GTDB lineage: Bacteria > Bacteroidota > Rhodothermia > Rhodothermales > Salinibacteraceae > Tc-Br11-B2g6-7. Next base: position 43,588 of record JAAAOI010000153.1, on the reverse strand, counting down.
CGTTCGGGCTACAACGCGATGGAGTCTAAGGCCCGCCGTATCATTTTTGACAACCCCGACATCCGTCCGGATGACCTGGTTGAAACGGCTGGAGCCTTGGAGGGGGATTACGAAGGCGGGCGCTACACCGCGCGCCTCCGCCACATCGGGGGCTCGGGCTACATCGTGGAGGCAACCGGCAGCTACGGCAAGGCCTCCTACACGATGAACGGCCAGAGCGTAACCCGGACGCTGCGGGCCGACGAGGACGTGGTGCTACGGTCCTCGTACAATGGCTCCATGGCGGGGTATTGCTCCGGGCTGTATGTGGAACTCTGGGACCCGGACTACGAAGACGACCCGGACTACGAGCCCGAGCACGACATGCTCTTCCCGCCTCAGAACCGGCATAACCACATCCCGCGGGTCGATGGCGTTGCCGTCCGCGATTACGAGCGGGTGATCCCGGCCGGCACGCAGATCAACTTCGTCCTGGCGGTGGACAAGAGCTGCGACGCGGTCGGGGACTTCCCGGGCATGTACAGCGACGCGGACATCACGGTACCGTTCGATTACAACCGGTACAACCACTACCACTGGGCCCTCGAAATAACCGCCGGAGAATTTGAGGACATGACAGAAGGCATGTACGCCATGGTGGAGGAGAGCAAGAGCACCGCCGGCGTGTACCGCCTCACCTTCGAAGACCTCCGCAAGTTCAGCCGCGAACAACACGAGGCCATCAAAGAGTTCGGGTACACCACCAGCGGACGGTCGAACAAATGGGACCGTAAGCAGGGACGCTACACGGACCACAAAGACTGGGCCCTCGAACCCGGGACCGGCTTTAAGGTCCTGGAGGACTTTGGCAATATCCCCGATATGTCGGACCAGACCTTCACGGTGGAGATGATTCCCCACGACGAATGGTTGGCGGCAGAGGGGGAAGAGTTTGAGGAAGCGGGGGACTAACGATTCCTCAAGCCTACGTATTCCACGCCACATCCTGCTTACCCGGGGTGTGGCGTTTTTTTGTTTCCCAACAACGCCCGTTTGGCCACGGTCAGGTCACGGGTCAGGTCACGGGTCAGGTCGCTTTCGAAGCGGCCGGCGGTGCGTTCTGTACCGTGCGCCCCGTGGGCTAAAAAACAGCCATCTCGGGTTAAGAAACCCGGCCGGAGGGCGATACCTTTCGGTGGTTGGGGCGCCCTTCGAGCGGTCATTACGGCGCCCCGATTTTTCGATATTCCTCGACCTCTCCCTGCTGCCCCGTGAGCAATCCCGCCCTGGCCGACATCGTCAACGAGCAGATGAAGACGCCGCGCCGGCCTGCGGCCAAGCCAGTGTCGGTGCCGCCCCTGCCTAAGATCGTCAAAACCGTCTGCGACGCCGTCCCCGAGTCGATGGATGGGGAGGAGCGGCTTCACTTTCTGGCCGATCAGGTAAACGCGTTGCTGGACAAAGACCGCACGCAGCTGCGCGAGCACATGCGCATCTACGCCCGCCGCGCGATCGACCTCGGCGCGTCCGATATGGACGCCGGCGGGATGGGCTGCCGGGGCCGCTTCTGGTACCGCGTCGACGGCGAAAAGCGGCCGTACGAGGACCTGGGCGAGTATGATTATGCTGAGACGGACATCCTTTTCCTGAACCTGCTGAACGAGCGGCAGCTGGAGGTGCTCAAGGACGAGAACTCGCTCGACTTCTCGTATCAGGTGCCCGCCAAAGAGAAAGACGGCCGCCCGACGCGCTTCCGGGCCACGTGCTATTACGACAACCAGCACCTGGCGCTGAACATGCGCCTCATCAAAGACGAGCTGTTTCCGCTGCCGTCGCTGGGCTTCCCGCGCATGATCGAGAAGGGTGTCATGTTTCGCCACATCCGCGATGGGCTGACGCTCGTGACCGGGGTGACGGGCTCCGGAAAGAGCGCCACGCTGGATGCCATCATCGACGCCAACAACGAAGACGTACCGGCCCATATCGTCATCGTGGCCAAGCCGATTGAGTACATCCACGACCCGAAGGAGTGCATCGTCCGCCACCGGGAAGTGGGGCGCGACGTACCCACCTTCAAGTCGGGCATCGTGCAGGCGCTACGGCAGGACCCCGACATCGTGGTGATTGGGGAGATGCGCGACCCGGACACCATCTCCTCCGCCCTCGAAATTACCGACTCCGGCCACAAGGTCTTCTCCACGCTGCACACCATCTCTGCCGTGGAGACCATCGACCGGATCGTGGCCGAGTACCCGACGGAGGAGCAGGAGCGCATCCGCAACCGCCTGGCCGACGTGCTCCGCTGCGTCATCTCGCAGAAACTGCTGCCCAAGGTGGGCGGCGGCCGGATCCTGGCCAAAGAAGTCCTCTGGATGACGTCCTCCGCCCGCGCCGCGATCAAAAACGACAACACCGGCGAAATCTATCAGATGATGTGGGAGGGAAATAAACTCGGCATGACCACGCTGGAGCAGGACCTCCATCAGCTGGTGCAGCAGCGGCAAATCACCATGGAGACGGCCGTCGATTACGCCAACAACAAACGCCGCCTCAAGCACCTGCTGGGGTAGCCCGCCCGCTTAAGAACGTGGCCGTGGCACCGATACCGCGAAATGACCTTCACGTAATTCGTTCGACTTATGGCATCGCGCAACGCAGCAAACACAATTTTAGGGGTGATGGTCACCGGCCGCACCCTGCATGCCTCGCTTCTGGAGCAGACCGGCGACGGGCTTCACCTCGTGCGGACCTTCACGCGGCAGCGTTCCTCCCGGGGCGCCAGCACGCCGGAAGCCAGCATGGGCGACGACCTGGACGCCCTTGAAGAAAGCGGCTCCGACTTCAACATCCAGTTTGGAGACGAAGGCGGAAGCGATGTCGACAATATGTTCATTGCCTCCGAGTTTGGGGGGCTGGAGGGTGGCGCGGCTGACCTGAGCGGCGGAAGCTCCGCCCAGGTGGCGGTATCCTTCGCGCTGGAGCTGGCCGACATCCTGGCCGAGTGCGAGGACCTGGGCTATGCCCGCCCCACGATGGCGTTTGCCCTGGAGGCCTCGGATGTGTCGGCCGTAGAACTGCATCTGCCAGAGGAAAAGGCCACCGAGGAGAAGGATAAAGCCGTCAGCCGCAAGAAATTGGTAGCGGCGCTGAAAGAACAACACGAGGGCGCATCGGATGATGAGCGCGTGGCGTTTCTGCGCCTGACGCCCACCGACGAAGGGGTGCCCCGCTACCTGGCCGTGACGTCGCGTGCCGAAAACCCGGTGGCCACCACGCTCACCGAGCTGCGCGAAGAAAAGCGCCGGCTGCCACCGGCCAAGCTGCTGGATACCGAGGTGCCGCTGTACCTGGGCCTGGGGCGCAGCATGGTCGCTGCGCAGGCAACCGATGCGGCCGATGCCAAGGCTGCCGATGCGGACGATACCGATACCGCCGGCCCCGCGGAAGGGGACGAGCCGCTCTACACCCTCATGGTGCGCGTCGGTAGCGAGGACACGCTCGTCCTCTTTCTCGAAGACGACCGCCTGAAGCACACCGAAAACCTGCGCTCGCTCACGGCCGTGGAGCCCCCCGAGACGATCTGTTCGCGGGTGCTCTTGCTGCAGGATGAGTACGGCATTGGCGAGATTGAACACGTGCTGCTGGCCAGCGAAGATCGGGAGGACGACCTGGCGGATGCTTTTGAGATGTTTTTCCCCGAAGCGCACGTCCGGGGCATGCGCGAGGAGCTGCCGCCGACCAAGAACGGTACGCCAAGCGAAGGCAAGGCCGCCACCATCCCCGCTACGCTGGCGGCGCTGCGTCTGGCCAACGACGCGGCGTATGCCGACGCATTTGCCGACATCAACTTCTTGCCCGCCGAACTGCGCCGCCGGCAGTTTGTGCTGCCCGTCACCTGGCACATCATGGCGATGTACGTGGTGCTCTTCTGCACCGTGCTCTTCTTTGTGGCCCGCTTCTTCACCCTGCAAAGCAGCATTCAGGACTACCGCGACCGGGTGGAGCAGCAGCAGCCCGCGTATGTGGACGCCGACCCCACCGTGCTGCAAGCCCGCATCGATAGCCTGCAGAACGTGCACGCTGAAGTGGTGCGCGGACTGGATGTGCTGGAAGACCTCATGGTGGGCAGCGACCGCTGGAGCCGTGCGATGGAGAAAGCGGCCCGCGAGATGGCCGTCGTGGAAGGCCTATGGGTGGATAGCTGGCAGCCCTCGGGCAACGAGCTGCAGCTGAGCGGCAGCGCCACCTCCCGCGACGGGGTGGTAACCCTGGCCGAACGGCTGGATGGCCGCATCGAAACCCTGACCTTTGCCGAGATCCGCGAGTGGCCGGTCTATTCCTACACGCTTCGGGTACCGCTCTCCAACGAACTGCCGGAAGCGGCGGTCTTCCTCCGCGAGCGCATCGCCGAGCAGCAAGCCGCTGAGGGCGAGCAGCCCCCGATGTCTTCCGCCGCCCTCGACGACGACGCTACCGACTAACGCGGGCTCCGGACGCTCCGCAGCCGCCCGCCCTCCACCATCTCCACCCGCTTATCTCTACCAGATCCATGTCGCTGTCTAACAACATTTACAACCTTCTCCTGCTGTCCGTCGTGTGGGTGTGCGTCCTTGCCGGCGGCATCTACGTGACCTACATGGAGCAACCCGCCGAGCTGGAGCGCCTGGAAAAAGCGCAGGAAGCTATCGAGATGGAGCAGGCCGAGATGCGCGCCCTGATGTCGGAGCAGGCAGACACGCGCATGATGGTCGATGACGTGATGGCCCGGTGGAAGGCGCGCTACAAAGAACTGCCTGATGAGCTCTCCAGCCCGTCGGTCATCGGGTACTTCAACGAAATCACCCGGCGCGGCTTCGAGAACTTCGATGTGACCTTTCGGGGGACGCAGCGGCAGGGCGACTACGACTACCACACGTACGATGTGCAGGGCCGCGGGTACTTCAACGACCTGTACCGCGTGGTCTGGCAGCTGGAAAATAACCGCAAGATGTACCGCGTGCGGGACGTCCGGCTGGACCACATCGACGTCATGAAGGAAGATGAAGAGCGCGGGACGGAGCGGATGCAGGTCATGGTGTCGTTTCGGATGGGGGTCGACGCCTACTTCGGCGGCTCCAGCGTCCTGAGCGCCCCCGAGGAGTCCACGCTGGCCATGCTGGAGGAGTACGACCTCCCCGTCAGCCAGGTCGCCGACGACCGGCCGCCAGTCCCAGCGTTTGTCCTTCCGGATGAGCGGCCGCAAATGAATCCGTTCTTCCCGGGCATCATGGACCGCCTGCCGCCCAACACCTACCAGCTGGTCAACGTGGAAGCCGACGAGCTGGTGTCTATCGTAGGCGATCGGGCCGTCTTCCGCAGCGCCGACGGGTTCGTCTCGGTGGGGGAGGGCGAAGACGTATACCTCGGCCGCCTCACGAGGGTCGACCCCATGGAGGGCGTCGTCCGGGCCCGCCTTAACAAAGGTGGCATTGTGGACGATATTGAGCTTGAGCTCAACCTCCCTAACCGCTACCGTCAGCATCAGGACCGGGGGACCCTAAAGCCCATCAACGAGCGCCCCTAACCCCGCTATTTGCCGACCATTCATCTGACGCGCCCGCCGGCACTGCGTCCGGCCCGCCACGAGAGTCTACGTACCTATGAAGAACTTGCTTTCAACCCCTATGTCTCGCCCCGTCCTGGCCACCGCGCTTGTGCTCCTGCTCATCGGCCTCACCGCTGTGCCCGGTCAGGCGCAGGATCGTGAAGAACCGCCACAGCGGGAGTTCCGAACCTTCATTCCACAGGACCAGATCGTGTCCTTCAGCCCGAATGCTTCGTTTGAGCAGTTCGTCGACTTTCTCAACCCGATCTTTCGGCGCGTCTTTGAGAAGCAAGTCATCGACCCCGAAGGACGCACCCGCGAGATTGGTATCTCCATCTCAGGCATGTACTTCTTTGATGCCTTCGACCTGGTACTGGAGGCCAACAATCTGACGTACCGCGAGACGGATCGCTTCTTCTTCATTGAGGAGGCACGCCCTTCGCAGCAAGTCGCCGCGGGTGAGGCCAGAGCAGGTGAGCAGCCGGCCCGCATGACGACGGTGTCGGGCGATGATCGCCTCAACCTGGACACGCGCGACATTCAGATTAACGCGGTCCTCTTTTCGCTGGATGTGAACCGGGCGCGGGAAATCGGGCTGAACTGGAACTCGTTCCTCGCCGGTGATGGCGCCGGGGGGGACATCGAAGTGCTCACCGGTGGCATTGCCGACGCCACGGAGGACGTGGTGGTGCTCCCGCGAGAACTGAGCGCGCAGCGCCTGCAAGAGTTTATCAACATCTCTGAATCGCGCGGCGCGGGCGAGACCATTGCCAGCCCTCGGGTCACGGTGCAGAGTGGGGAGGAGGGCAACATCCAGATTGGTAGCGATATCCCCTTCACCACACGGGACTTTGCCGGCAACACCATCACCCAGTTTGTGAACACCGGCATCATCATCGATGTAACCCCCACGCTCATCACGCAACCCATTGCCGACACGCTGGGCGCCCCGCTGGTCGATTTCATTGACCTTGAAGTCCGCGTGGAGAACTCCAGCGGGCAGGTGACGCCATCGGGCCCCATCGTAGACCGCAACACGGCGGAGACGCGGGTGATGCTGTTAGATGGTGAGCAAACCGTGATTGGTGGCCTGATTAGCACGGAAGAGACCGAGTCGCGGCGCGGCATCCCCATCTTGAAGGACCTGCCCGGCTGGTTCTTCGGGATCCGCTACCTGACCGGCCTCACGAGCACCACGCTCATCCAACGCGAGCTGCTGATTGTGCTGCAGGCCAGCCTGGTCGATCCGCTCCGCGAACGCGCCGAGCGGCCGTTTGAGCGGGACCTCCTCCGCCGCAGCCGTGAAGACATAAACCGTACACTGCGCCGCTTCGACACCAACGCGGCTGAGCGGGTGGACTTCCTCAACCCGGAGATCTATGACAGGCCTCCTGAGCCGGCCCCCGCGAGCCCACCACCTGCACCTGACGGGGACACGGACGAGACACGCCAAAACGGTTCTAACGAGTAAGCGGCTGCATGTTGTTCTTCGGTGGATAGAACAGTACGGGCATGTAGACCGCGGAGGCAGTGTCGGGCAACCGGCACTGCCTTTTGTGTTTTAGGCCCCCGGGAATAGAGGGGCTTGGCGGTCGCCGCGGGCCGCCTCAGCCGGGGTATCGCGGATAGGGGCGTTCCTGCACGTATTCGCGCATCTGCTGCAGCTGCTGGTCCTTCACCTGCTCCTCAAACCGAAGCAGGTCCCGCATCGAAACCATGCCTACCAGGTGATCTCCATCCGAGACCGGCAGGTGCCGGATGTGCTTTTCCTCCATAAGGTGAAGCGCATGCCGACGCTCCATGTCCTGAGTCGCGACTACCACGTCAGCCGTCATGACCTCACGCAGCGGCGTGGTGGCGGGGTCCTTGCTCTCGTGCACCACGCGCGTCATCAGGTCGCGCTCGGTGAAGATGCCCTCCAACGTATCTCCACTGGACAGTACGGCGAGGGCCCCTACGTTGTGCTCCGTCATGAGAGCCACGGCGGCCCTCACAGAAGTGGTGGGCGCGGCATGAAGAAGCACTCCCCCATGAGCAATGAGTTCAGCAATTGGTCGTTGCATAGAAAAAGCAGGGTTTCGAAAGAAGAGTAGCACGCGTTAAAGGCACGCACCCACAGCGGAGCGGCCCGTTTCATGCGGGGTACCGTATAGTAGCAACATGCGGTATACGTATCAGTAGTTTCAATGATAACTGAAAGCTTAGCCCGATCGCTGCTATCCGCGCGAGGGGGCTGCCATTCTCCATCGTGCGTTTTGCTCATGCCTGCTTCCGCCGCCCATCCCCCCGATGCTCCCGATGAGGGGTTCTACGCCGATACGCCGCGGGGTATGTTCACGGCAGCAGGCACGTGGTACCACACCTCCGAGGCCTTGCTGCGCGCGTATGCGGCCCCCGTGCTCAAGCACACGTCGGTAGTTGATCTCCTAAAGGCTGCGGAAGCCTGGTTGGCCACCCCTCTCACCATGGGGGTAGGATCGCTGGTGCTGGCGCTGCTGGTGTTGCCGGCATGGGCCGCCGCGATCGTCTCCGTGGGCGTATACGTGGGATGGGCGGTGCTCAGCCCGTCGCTGGTAAGCCTCACGGCGCTCCCGCTGGTGCGGGTCCTGAACAGCGTGTGGGTGCAGGGCCTCGCTTACGTGTTCGTGCTGAGCCTGCTGGCTGCCCAGGATGCGATGACCGGCCTCACCGTTGGCCTCCTCGGGTTTGTGCTGTACCGCTGGCGCTTGCTTCCTCGGCTGCTCGCCCCCCTCATCCGGCATCTCCAGCAACAGGTGCATCCCCTCCCGGCCCCCGATCAGGTGCTGCGCGCCGTCGTCGTTCGTACGGCTATGAAGCACCGTGAGTCGCTGCCCGAACTGGAGGCCATGGAGCGCGATATCATCGAGCGGTGGACGCGCTCTCCGTAAGGCTTCGCCTGGTGCCTCGCCTGTGATGTTAACCTCTTGCGACGCCCGCGCCAGGCTGGAACGCCTGCCCTAATTTATTCATTCGCATCGGCGCTTTACTTCACAGGAGCCCCGAAAAGCGGTCTTCATTCACTATGTTTTGCTGAAGGCATGGGTACAGCCAGCGACATTGCTTCCAGGCATCGGTTTGATGCCCGCCGCACCCGGCAGCAGCTGTTGCGGGCGGTACGGCAGGGGCTGCAGTCCAACGGTCGTACGGAGCTGACGCAGGTGACGGTGCCCATGCCGCCGATGGACGTGCTGGCCTGGCTGGACGCGCAGCCGCAGGCGGAACGCACGTACTGGTCGGACCGCAACGGCCACCACGAAATGGCGGCGGTAGGGGCCGCTGATGTGCAGCGTTCTCGTGCCCCGGTGCGGCGGGCGGCGCTGACACAGGTACTCCGCGAGCACTCCTTCATGGAGGGCGGCCGCTATATCGGAGGGCTGCGGTTCGACAGTGGCCGGCCGGCGGAGGCGCGCTGGCAGCCGTTTAGCACGTTTCGCTTCGTACTTCCGCGCCTTGAGCTGCACCGGACGCCGGAGGGCACGCTGCTGCGGTGCAACCTGCGGCCCGGCCACGACGACCGGTCGGTAGTCGAGGCGCTGGTGCACCAGGTGCGGCTGCATCCTGCGGCCTCGCCCCCCGCGGCCCTGGCGGCTCCAGTAGCGCGCACCGACGCCCCCGATCGCCCCGCATGGGAAGCTACGGTGCGGGAGGCGCTGGAGGCCATCGCCACGACGCCCCTGGAGAAAGTCGTCCTGGCACGGGTAGCGACGTTTACGTTTGCTGCCCCGCTGGCACCGTTCACCTTGCTTCGCTTGCTGAAGCCAGCCACCCCTAACTGTTTTCACTTTGCGTTTCAGTCGGCGGCCGGGCCTGCCTTCGTGGGGGCGTCGCCCGAGTTGTTGTTTGCCAAGGAAGGCGCCCGGGTGCGCAGCGAGGCGGTGGCGGGCACGCGTCCCCGGGCCGACGACCCGGCGGCCGACGCTCGGCTGCGCCGCGCGCTGTTGCAAAGCGACAAAGACCGACGCGAGCACGCGTTTGTGCGCGAGCGCATCCGGCGGGCCCTGGCGCCGCTCACCCAGACGCTAACGGTGGAGGAGGCGCCCTCCGAGCTGCGCCTGGCGCGGAAGCGGCACCTGCAATCGGCCGTGAAGGGAAGCCTGCAGGAAGGCGTCGACGTGTGGGATCTGCTGGGCACGCTGCACCCAACGCCGGCCGTCGGGGGCACGCCTACCGAGGGGGCCCTCCAGCACATCCGCGCGATGGAGCCGCTGGACCGCGGCTGGTATGCCGGACCGGTGGGCTGGGTGCAGGACGATGCCGCGGCCTTTGCCGTGGGCATCCGCTCCGGGCTGGTGGACGGCGCCGACCTGTCGCTGTTCTCGGGCGCTGGCATCGTCACGGGCTCCGACCCGGCCGCCGAGTGGCAGGAAATCGAACACAAAATCAGCGACTTCATCAACGTCCTTGGCCTTGATCCTCGACGCTCCTAACCTCAACCGGCTCTGGGCCAACATCCTCGTGGAGGAGCTCGTCCGCTGCGGGGTGACGCAGTTCTTCCTGGCGCCGGGGTCGCGCAGCACGCCGCTCACCACGGCCGTGGCGGCGCACCCAGCCGCCCGAGCCACGATGCACTACGACGAGCGGGGGACAGCGTTTGCGGCGCTGGGCTACGGGCGAGCCACCGGCCACCCGGCTGGCTGGGTCACAACCTCCGGCACGGCGCTGGCCAACGGCTTCCCGGCCATCGTGGAGGCCGGCACCGACAGCGTCCCGCTGGTGCTGCTCACCGCCGATCGCCCGCCCGAGCTCCGCGACACGGCCGCCAACCAGACGATCCATCAGCCGGGTCTGTATGGCGCCTATGTGCGCTGGGCGATGGACGTCCCCACCCCCAGCACCGACGTCCCGCTGGCGGCTCTCCTGACGATGGTCGATCAGGCGGCGCACCGGGCGCGCGGTACGGCCGACCCCGGCCCCGTGCATCTCAACCTGATGTACCGCAAGCCGCTGGGGCCTACGCCCGACGGGCAGACCTACGCCACCTACACCGCCGCCGTGCGCGGCTGGGCGAAGCGGAGTGCCCCTTGGACCACCTACCCCGTGGCCCAGCCCGTCGTCGCGGCGCCGGACGACCTTGCTGACCGCCTGCATGGTGCCGGGTGTGGCGTGCTGATTGCCGGCCGGATGCCCCCAAGCGCCGATAGCGCTGCCGTGCACGCGCTGGCGCAGCACCTCGGCTGGCCCCTGCTGCCCGACGTAGGCTCGCAGCTCCAACTGGCCGCATCTGGCGCTGACGACCCGCGCTGCCTGGCCTTCGACCACGTGCTGGCGCGGGCCGACTGGCGCGAGGCGCTGGCGCCGGACGCCGTGGTACAGATCGGCGGTCCGCCGGTGTCGAAGCGGCTGCAGCAGGCCCTGCATGCCTGGCAGCCACAGACGTACGCGCTGGTGCATCCCGGCCCGCGCCGCATCGACCCGCACCACGACGTGACCCACCGGATCCAGGCCGCCCCAGCTGCCTTTGCCCGCGCGCTGATGGACACGCTCCCGAGGGCTTCGTCGACCGCGCCGTATGCGGAAGCGTGGCAGCAGGCCAACACCGCTGCCGAGCAAGCGCTTGCCCGCGCACTTCCCACAGATCCCCTCAGCGAACCTCAGGTGGCACGCCTCGTGGCTGCCCATCTGCCCGATGGCCACCCCCTGGTGCTGGCCAGCAGCATGCCGGTGCGTGATGCCGATCGGTTTGCGCGCCGGCCGTCGGGCGCCCGGGTGCCTATCATCGCCAACCGGGGCGCCAGCGGCATCGACGGGCTGGTGGCTACGGCAGCCGGCGCTGCCATCGGCCGCGCCCACCCGGCCACGCTGCTGATCGGCGATCTCGCCCTCCTGCATGACCTCAACAGCCTGGCGTTGTTGCAACAGGCCCCGGTGGTGGTCGTCGTGCTTAACAACAATGGCGGGGGAATCTTCCATTTTCTCCCGATTGCTGAGGAGACAGGCGTGTTTGAGCCGTACTTCGGGACCCCTCACGGGATGGGTTTTGCCCACGCTGCCCAGCAGTTCGGGCTGCCGTACCATCACCCCACGACGCCCGATACGTTTGTTGAGGCGTACACAAGCGCCACCGAGCAGGGCACGTCTGCCCTCATCGAAATCCGCACCGACCGCGCGGAGAACCACGCGCTGCATGAGGCGCTGGTAGACGCGGTGCGGTCGGTAGATGGCGTGCGTTCAGCGTAGTTCAGTACACATACACCCCCCATGGGCGCTATGCTACACATCCATCACAGGGGCGCTGCAGGCGCACCTCCCGTGGTGCTTCTGCACGGTTTTATGGGGCGTGGGGCCGCGTGGGCAGACTGGAGCGCTCGGTTAGCTGCGACGCACCGGGTGCTCATGCCGGACCTTCCGGGGCACGGCGCGTCCGTGGGGCTGGAGGATCGGGCTTACACGATGCCCGGCGCTGCCGCAGCGCTGCTCGAAGGGCTCGATGCGGAAGCGGTGGCCCGTGCAGACGTCGTCGGCTATTCCATGGGCGGCCGGCTGGCGCTGTACCTGGCGCTGCAGCACCCGGCGCGCGTCCGGTCGCTCACGCTTGTCTCGGCCTCGCCGGGGCTGCGTACCGCCAAGGCCCGGGCAGAGCGGCGCCGGCAGGACGCCGCGCGCGCCGATGCCCTGCAGGCTGACGTTGCGGGCTTCGTGGCGCGGTGGTATGACCAGCCCGTGTTCGACGGCCTGTCGCCTCAGCTTCGCGCGGCGCGTGTGGCCCTTCGACAAGACAATGCCCCGGCCGAGCTGGCCCGTTCGCTGCATGGCATGGGCACGGGCGCGCAGCCGCCGCTCTGGGAACGGCTGGACGCCCTTGCCGTCTCTACCGCAGTGCTGGCCGGCGGGCGCGATGCAAAGTACGTCGCCATTGCGCAGGCCATGGCCGCCGCACGTCCGGCGATTACTGCGCACGTATGTGCCGGGGCCGGCCATGTGGTGCACGACGAGCATGCCGATGCCTTGCGTCGCGTGCTGGCCCTGCAGCTATCTCCCGTTCCCATTCGCCCGTAACCTGCGTGCTTGCTCATGGCTCATCGCCCGGCGCCTACCACTCCCTCTGCAGCCCCCACGCCCTCGCGTGTGCAGGTGTGGACCTGGGCGGCCCGGCCCAAGACGCTCGCCGCGGCTGTGGCCCCGGTGCTCCTGGGGACGGCCTTCGCGGTTGAGGCCGGCGCCTTCTACGGTCCGGCGGCAGCCTGCGCGTTGCTGGCGGCCGTGCTGATCCAGATCGGCACCAACTTCAGCAACGACTACGTCGACTACCTCAAGGGCGCCGATACGGACCAGCGCGTCGGTCCGCTACGGGTGACCCAGGCCGGGCTGGTGCCGCCCGAGCGGATGCGTTGGGCGACGATCGCGGTTTTTGCCGGGGCGTTTATTGTTGGATTGTATCTGATCTGGCGTGGCGGTTGGCCGGTGCTCGCCATCGGGGTGGCGTCTATCCTGTTTGGGGTGCTCTATACGGCAGGAGGGCGGTACTCCCTGGCGTATCTGGGCGTGGCCGACCTGTTTGTGTTGCTCTTCTTCGGGCCGGTAGCCGTGGCCGGGACGTTTTACGTGCAGGCGTTGACGGTGACGCCCGGCGTGGTGGTTGCCGGCTTCGGCCCGGGGCTGCTGGCCACGGCTATCCTGCTCGTGAACAATATCCGTGACGTGCGGCAGGACCGCGCTGCGCAGAAACGCACGCTGGTGGTGCGGCTGGGACGCCCGGCGGGGGTGGTGCTGTACGCCGCCTGCGTGCTGCTGGCGGCCAAGCTGCCGGTGGGCCTGTGGCTGGCAGGGGCGGGCGCGCCCTGGGCCATGCTCGCCTCCGCTGCATTGCTGCCGGCCGTGCCCATCATCCATACCCTGGCCACCGAGCGCAATCCCGCTAAGCTGAACCCACTGTTAGGGCGTACCGGACAGCTGTTGCTGCTGTACGCTGTGCTGTTTTCCATTGGATGGGTGATATAAGCCCCGCACGAGGAATCGCAACCGGCATCCCCCAATGACCTTCGCGGGAGAGCTTGTTCATCCGTTCGGTTCGCCCCTGTTCACCATGAGGGAACGTTGATGCCCCAACTGACCGACGCTACACTCTACCGCTACACGCTGCCGCTTACTAAACCGCTGCGGCTGGGCCCGGTGCGGTTGACCGAGCGGGAGGGGCTGCTGCTTAATCTGCGCACGGTGGACGGCGCCACGGGGTGGGGCGAGATCGCACCGCTGCCCGCCTTCAGCCCCGGATCCCTGGCCGCTGCTGAGGCGCAGGCCCGGCGCCTCTGCGCCTGGCTCGCCGACCGCGACGTGCCTGCCGATGCGCTGGTGCCGGAGGGGAGCTTTACCGCTGCCGTCGAGGCGCTGGAGCTGTACCCTTCTGTCCGCTGTGGGCTCGAAGGGGCGCTCGCGTGGCTTCTTGCGGATCAGACCGGCCAGCCCCTCGTCACCCTCCTTGGCCCGGCGCAGCGCGCCACCGTCACGCTGAACGGGCTGCTCACCGCCTCGGATGACCTCGCAGCGGAGGCGCAGCGCTTGAGGCAGGCCGGCTATCCGGTCGTGAAGATGAAGGTCGGCCGCCACACCGTTGCCACCGACGTAGTGCGCGTGCGGCAGGCGCGGGAGGCGCTGGGCCCGGGCGTCGCCCTCCGGCTGGATGCCAACCGGGCCTGGGCGTGGCAGGACGCGCTCACGTTTGCTGAGGCCCTCGGCGGGCTGGATACGCTCGATTATATCGAAGAACCGCTGGCCGACCCGTCGCAGCTCGCCCGGTTTGCCGAGGCTACGGGCTGGCCGGTAGCGCTGGATGAGACGCTCGTGGGGCTGGCTCCAGAGGCGGTGACAGAGCATGCCTATGCCGCAGCGCTCGTCTGCAAGCCGATGCTGCTGGGCGGGCCCGTCATCGTGCGGCGGCTGGCCGCCGCGGCGGCGGGTTGGGGCGGCCGTACGGTGCTGAGCGCAGCCTTCGAGACAGGGGTGGGTATGCGCCTGCTGCTGGCGCTGGCGGCAGCGCTCGGTGCGGCAGAAGCCTCGGGGCTTGACACCTACCGCCGCCTTGCAGAAGATACCTTGAAGCCTCGCCTCCCCTTCGATGGGGCGGAGGTGTCGCTGGCATCCGACGCCTTTCAGCGCCCGCTCGTCTCAACAGAAACCCTAACACGGCTGTCCCTATGAGCACGACCATCAGCATCCCGTGCCCCGTGTGGAAAACGGCGCAGGAGGCACCGAAAGCACCGTTTTTTGTGAGCCCAGGCGCCAACCGCACCTACGCTGAAGCCGATGCTGCGGTGCGCGGCATGGTAGCCGGGCTGCGAGCGCAGGGTGTTGCGCGCGGCGACTGCGTGGCGGTACAGGCCCCGCGCGGATGGCGCCTTGCATGCTTCCTGTTGGCGTGCTGGCGCCTTGGGGCACCGGCCTGCGTGCTGAGCACCCGGCTGCCGGCGGAGGCGCTCGCCGAGCAGGCCCGCAGGGCAGGCGCATCGCAGATCGTCCGCCCGGCGGAGGCCCCGCCTATTGGTCTGCCCACGCTGCCCTGGCCGGCGCTGATGCAAGACGTCCCGGCCGAGCAAGCGGCGCCTCGATGGAGGCTCGAGGCCCCCGCGGTGATCGTGTTTACCTCCGGCAGCACGGCACAGCCCAAGCCCGCCTGCCTTTCGCTGGGCAACCTCGTCTGGAGCGCGCGCGGAGCTAACGCCAACCTGCCCCTCACGCCGGGCAACCGCTGGCTGCTGTCGCTACCCCTGTACCATGTGGGGGGGCTGGGCATCCTGATGCGCTGCGTGTTGGCCGGGGCAACGGTGGCACAGGCCGCCTCGGATACCCCGCTCGCTGAAGCTATTGCCGACCACGCCATCACCCACGTCTCCCTGGTGCCCACGCAGCTGCAGCGGCTCCTGCAGGCCACCCCAGAGGACACGCCCCCCACGTTGCAGGCTGTACTGCTCGGCGGCGGCACCCTCCCGCCCGCCTTCGTTGACGAGGCGCTGGATGCCGGCCTGCCAGTGCATACCACGTACGGGATGACGGAGATGGCCTCGCAGGTGACCACCACGCCGCCAGCGGCTCCCCGCGCGCAGCTCCGCACGGCCGGACCGGTGCTCCCCCATCGCGCACTGCGCATCGCGGACGATGGCGAAATCCTCGTGCGCGGGGCGACGCTCTTTCAGGGGTACGTGACGCCCCACGGGCTGGACCGTCCCCTGACGGCCGATGGCTGGTTCGCTACGGGCGACCTCGGGCGGCTGGACGCCGGCGGCAATCTTTGCGTGCAGGGCCGCAAGGACAACCTGATTATCTCAGGAGGTGAAAACATTCAGCCCGAAGAGGTGGAAACCGCTCTGCAGCGGCTGGCTGGCGTAGCCCGAGCTGTTGTGGTGGGCGTGCCGGACGCCACGTATGGGGCCCGGCCCGTGGCCTTTGTGGAGGTTGACCCCGGCGTGGCGTTCGCGCCGGATGCCTGGCATGACGCCCTTGCTGCGCATCTGGCCAGCTTCAAGCGCCCGGACGCGTACCATCCCTGGCCGCACGGGGCCGATACCAGCCTCAAAGTGCAACGCGCTGCGCTACAGGAGCAGGCCGAGGCGCTGCACGGCGCGGCCCGATAGCGCTTCGTTGAGCTTCATCGGGATCTAACGTGATAGAGGCCGTTATCGGAAACTAATCGTGCATCCTTTGGTCCGCTATAGCCCATATGGAAGCGCTTCCGATCCACTCACATGGTTGCCCTGTCCTCATGCCTGATACGATTACCCCGCCCCCGGAACTGCGCGGCACAAAGGTACGCCTGACGCCCCTGCAAATCGAAAATATCCACCGCCACTTCGAGTGGAACAACGACCCAGAGCTAAACCGGATGGACACGGAGGTGCCCTACGTGGAGGAGCGGTTCGGGGCCTTCAAGCAGCGGTTCGAGTCCATGCTGCGGCCCTCGTTCACCAACGTCGACCTCGAAATCCATGCTGTTGATGGGCCGCTCATCGGCGTGGTCCACATCGCCAACATCAACCGGCACAACCAGCACTGCCTGGTGGGTCTTACCATCGGCGACCGCGACTACTGGGGGGAGGGCTACGGCCGGGATGCCCTGGCGCTGGTCCTGCAGTACTGCTTCGAAACGCTCGCCATGCACCGCGTAAGCGCGGAGACGTTCGAGTACAACATTGCGTGGCAGCGGCTGGTGGAGGGGATGGGCTTCACGCACGAGGGGACCGAGCGGGACTACCTGCATCGAAACGAGCGCTACTGGGACAAACACATCTACGGCCTGCTCCGCCCCACCTACGAGGCTATGGACCTGCCCGAGCTCTCCGATACGTCCTCCGCTGCGACGTAAGCGTGCGGCGGCCAGTGCACGAGCGCCGGAGGACGAGGTTACGCGTTGCGCTGCAGCCAGAACACCAGAATATCGTCATCAAAGATGTCGTTATGGCTGGCGTCAAGCACGCGCTGTAGCAACTCGTCGATGGGGGCGTCAGCCGTGTGAAGGTGTTCCGTGCACGTCATCACGCCTTCCTCGCCGAGCATCGTACCATCGGGGGTTTGCTGTTCCATCAGCCCATCGGTGTAGGCCATAAAGGCCGCCCCTGGCGGGATGGTGAGGGTCGAGTCCTGATATTCGGTATCGCCTTTCAACCCAAGGATCATGTCGCTATACGTGATGAGCTCAGGTCCGTTATCCGTGACGAGCACCGGGCGGCAGTGGCCCGCGTTTGCGTAGGTGAGCTCGTGGCGTTTGGGGTTCCATCGGATGAGGAGGAGGGAGGCAAACGTGTTTTCCATCACCTCATCTTCGACCAACACCTGGTTGATTTTCTGCATCAGCTTGGCCGGGGACCGGGTCGACTCCATCATGGCCTTGAGGCTGCTGCGCACGTAGCCTAAGAAGCTAAAAGCATAGAACTTGGCCTGCAGCCCCTTGCCCATCACGTCGCCGAGGGTAAAGAAGTAGTCATCGCCGGCTCTTTTCCAATCGAAGATGTCGCCCCCACCATACTCGCGCGGCTTGTTGTAAAAGGTCGCATGGTAGCCCGGCTCTTCCGGCATGCGCTTGGGCATAAGGCGCTCGGAAAAATCTTGCCCCAGCTTGGCGTCGAGCTGCGACTGGTACACGTTGGCCCGCTCCAGCAGCCGGTCGATGCGAGACAGCAGTTGGTCGATGTCAAACGGCTTGGTGATGTAGTCATCGACTCCGGTCCGCATGCCGCGCTGCTTGCTGGTCTCGTCGGCTTTTGCTGTGAGAAAGATGAAGGGAATGGCGCGGGTTGCCTTCTCCTGGGAGAGGGCATCCTGCAGGGCGAAACCGTCCATCTTTGGCATCATGATATCCGACACAATGAGGTCGGGGGCCTCCTCGTGCACGCGGTCGAGGGCTTCTTCGCCGTTGGCGGCCGTGCGCACCTGATACGTCTTGCCCAGCCGGTACTCCAGCAGGCGCCGCAGCGTGCGTTCGTCCTCTACTATGAGAATTGAATTTTCAGCCATGGATTGTCTTGAGTAGAGACGACGAATTCTAATTTTTGTACGGAGCCCTGCACGCGTGTATAGGACAGGCGTTTCGTGCAGGCCTGTAGCATCAACAGGCCCATGCCGCGCTCAGGCAGTGACTCCAGCGAGGTGGAGCGGAGCGTCAATTCGTCATCCAGGTTAAAGCCGTCGGAATTGTCGCTAATGGTGCACTGGATGCCATCGTCCTGTACTTCGACGGACAGGCTTATCACGGGATCGTGGCCGTTGAAGTGAGCGTGCTGTACCAGGTTCGCCAGCCATTCGTGGACGGCCAGCTTGAGGCGGTGCAGGTCATCTACGCCCAGGGAAGGAGCGAACCGTTCGTCACGTTCCCACTGCGTAAACAGGTGGTGCACCTGATCGATCAGGGCATCGAGATCACAAAACGTATGGTGTTCAGCCAGCATGGGGCACAACGACCACGAGAAGGGCAGGGAAGGAAAAACTACGCGAGGGTGTCTTGGGCTGCTTCCACGGAGGGGAATTGGCGAAAAACCTTGTACGTACGGGTCAATTGCACCACCACCTGTACCGGGCGCGAGACGGAAGCAAAGACCACCTGGCCGTTCAGCGGGGAGACCTGCCGGTACAGCGAAAAGATAGAGCCCAGCCCGGTAGAGTCCAGAATACCGGTGTCGGAGAAGTCCAATATAAAGTTGCGGGCTCCCTCTTGCACCTGCTCTTGGCACTGCGCTTTAAAATCGGAGGCATTCCTGAAATCCAGGGCTTTGCCTATGCGCACAATAACCGTTTCTTCGTTATGCGTTTTTAACTCAAGGCTCATGGTGCAGTGGGTCGATCTAAGTACACGGGTGCAGTGGGGTAGTGCATGGCACGTTGCGTGGGTACAGCACGGGTATCGGTTGGTAGCGTGTAACTTTAACACCGGTGTGCCTCTCCCGTACGGCCCCTCTAAACTAACAATTTTAGCATCAGAAAAAAGCCCCGGGCGCTACCAGTAGGCAAAGCAGCCATTGGGCGTCTGAACTTCACAGGGTAGTGGACGGTCTGTTGTCTGAGCCAAAGGCACTCCGACCGGCCAAAATGGTGGCGCGTCCACCCCTGCCGGTATGTTTTGTTGCACAGCCTACGCCGCGGCCCGCCCTGCACCTATCGCCGGGCCGGACCCTTCGAGCGCCCCGAATCATTGGCGCTTCCCTTTTACATCGCCTTTTCTACCGCTTTTTCACCTCCGGCTGGCATGCGCCCCCTGCTTCATATGTTCTTCCTGCTCCTGCTGAGCACGGCCCTGGGGGCCTGCGAGCAGCGTGAAGGCCCCCCTGCAGCAGTGGAAGAAACAGATCCGGCCGAGCGCCCCACCCAGGAAAGTTGGGACGTGCGCTACACCGTATCGCAGGTGCTGCGGGGCGAGGAGGCGAGCCGTACCCGCCTGCACGTCGAAGCCGGCTACATGGCGGTGTTCGA
Source organism: Bacteroidota bacterium (assembly GCA_009908945.1). GTDB lineage: Bacteria > Bacteroidota > Rhodothermia > Rhodothermales > Salinibacteraceae > Tc-Br11-B2g6-7. Next base: position 24,114 of record JAAAOI010000153.1, on the reverse strand, counting down.
CCACGACAGCACGTACACACTGCTGCAGCACGACCGCGATAGCCAGGCAGAGCAAGCCGTCGCCTTCCTCTTCGATGAGGCAGGCGACTCCACGGCGACCGTCACGGCCAACCGGTTTTACTACTACACGGACGACCGGCGGATGGAGGCTGACGGCGATGTGCGGGTACAATCCACAGAAGAGCGCCTGCTGGAAACGGAGTTTCTGATCTGGGATGAAGAAGCACAGCGGCTGCAGGCGCCGGGCTTCGTGCGACTGCGCACGCCTACCGAGCAGGTCGAGGGCTACGAACTGGAAGGCGATGAAACGCTACAAACGTACGAAATCAGCCGCGTGACCGGGCAGGTTACCCTAACAAACGATCGGCCAGATGCAGACGGTGCTGAGGACATGGAGAACATAGAGGATACAGAGTGAAACAGCCCCCCTTGCCATATCGATCGGTCTCAGCGCGCCGCGGAGCCCGCGCACTGTGGGGGGCGGCCGTGGCTCTGCTGTTCCTGGTGGGGGGGATGGGGAACGCGCACGCCCAGGAGACGGAAGAGGGCGTGCAGCAGGTCTTTATCCAATGTTGTGTGGAACGCGTGGAGCAGCGCATCGAAAATGAGGAGCGGGTACGCTACCTGCAGGGCAACGTGCGTTTGCTGCAGGACAGTACCTACCTGCAATCCGATCGTGCGGTGCAATACCTGGATCGCGACGAGATTTTCTTCTTCGACAACGTGCTAATCGCAGATCAGGGCGACTCGCTTCGCGCCGACACCGTCTTCTACAATCGTCGCTCGAAGGTGGGCGAGGCGCTGGGCCGGGTGGAGCTGTCCGACGGCGAGGTCCGGGTCTTTGCCCCCGCCGCCCTGCACTTCACCGACGAGAAGCGCACCGACTTCATGCAGGGCGTCACGCTGGTCGATACCACCTCAACGCTCACCAGCCTGGCCGGCACCTACTACTCGGACGAGAGCCGGGCGGATTTTGCCGGGCTTGTGCAGCTTACGAGCGACGACACGTTCCTGCAGGCGGACGCTGTTCGCTTCTACAGAGAAGAGGAGATCTCGCATGCCTACGGCCGGGTGCTGATCGAGCGCTTTGAGCGGGATGAGGGCCAGGAGGAGACGCCCGCCGACTCGCTCACGCGCACCTACCTGCTGGGCGACTATGCCTACAATGACGACAAGCAACAGCGCAGCCGGGTGGAGGGCCGCGCGCTCGTCTACCAGCTCCGCTATGAAGACGACCAGCTGGACACTTTGATGCTCCGCGCCGACTGGTTGTACACGCAAGAAAAGGAAGGCCACCGCCAAATCATCGGGCGGGGCGAGGTGCAGTCGTGGCAGGCCGACTTTGCCGCGGTAGCCGACTCGGCGGTGTACGACCGCTACCAGCCCGGCTACTTCCCGGTGCCGGGCGATGCGCCGCCGGATGCGGATACGCTGGAGGCCCTACTGGCGGATGCCTCCCCCGAGGCGATACGCACCGGAGCGCCAGCAGCGACCGCCGCGGATACGGCGCCGGATACCACCACATCGGCGGATGCCGCCGCCTCCCGTTCTTCCGCCGCCACGGCCGCCGACACCACGGCCGCCGGCCGAGCGGAACAGGAGCCGCCGCCAGCAGGGGCGTCCCCGCTGCCGCTGACGCCCCTCTCCCCAGATCGCGGCCATGAGGCCGAGGAGCCGCTGGAGGAGGCCCGCCTCTTTCGGGACCCCGTCGGGTGGTTTGAGGAGTCGCAGATGAGCGCCGACACCATCCGCGTGCGGAGCGGCGGGGGCGCCCCCGTGGACTCGATCTTTGGCCGCGGGCACGTCTTCCTGGCGCAGCTCGACAGCACCACGCAGCGCATCCATCAACTGCGCGGGCGCCAGTTAGAGGGCATCAGCACCCCCGATTCGATGCGCGCTTTCGACGTCTGGCCCAACGCGGCGGCTGTGTACCATCGGCACACCGAAGCAGGTGCCCCCGATGGCGCCCTCCGCGTACGGGCCGACGCGAGCTTCTTTCGGTTCGAGGGCGACGAGTTAAAATACATCCACTTCGCGCCGAACATCGAGGGGCAATACTGGGAAGAAGAGCTTGTGCCGGATCCGCTGGAACTGGACGGCTTCCTGTGGCTGCCGGAGCTCCGGCCCACGCAGGCCGCGCTGCTGAATGCGGTGCCAGAGCAGCGCGTGCAACTCTTTATGTACCTCGCCGGCAAGCTGCTCCCCGACCGCCCGCCACCCCCGCATCACTGGCTCCGCCGCGGCGTGCTCGATGGGACGCCCCTCCCGGAACTGCCAGACGACATGCCGCTCGCTCCTCCCGGTGAAGTCCCCTTGCCCAGGCCCGACGCGCCGCCATCGAATCCGCCGCCATCGAATCCGCCGCCGAACGACGCTCCACCGGACACGGACGCCCCGTAGCGCGTTAGGCTTCCTGCCCCTCGGCTCCCTCGCTCCACTGCTATGAAAGAACCCACGCCTACGCCCAATTCTGTGACGCTACACGCGGAGGGCCTGACCAAACGCTACAAGCGTGTGCCCGTCGTCCAGGATGTCCACCTGCAGGTAGACGAGGGCGAGATCGTCGGCCTGCTGGGGCCCAATGGAGCCGGTAAGACCACCACGTTTTACATGATCGTGGGCATGGTGCGGCCCAGCGAAGGGCGGGTGCGGCTGGGGAGCCGCGACATCACCCGGCTCCCCATGTACAAGCGCGCCCGTCTGGGCATTGGCTATCTGGCGCAGGAGTCGTCGGTCTTTCAACACCTCACGGTAGAGCAAAATATCAGTGCAGTGCTGGAGTTTCAGGAGCTGGACAAGCAGGAACGACGGGCCCGGGTGGAGCAACTTTTGGGCGAGTTTGGCCTGGAGCGCGTGCGCACCTCGAAGGGATACATGCTCTCGGGTGGCGAGCGCCGCCGTACTGAGATTGCCCGCGCGCTGGCCGTCAAGCCGCGTTTCTTTCTGCTGGATGAGCCGTTTGCCGGAGTGGATCCCATTGCGGTGGAAGACATCCAGGCTATCGTGGCGGAGCTCAAGACGCGGGGCATTGGCGTGCTCATCACCGATCACAACGTGCACGAGACGCTGGCCATCACCGACCGTGCCTATCTGCTCTACGAGGGCCAAATCCTGAAGACGGGCACCGCCGAGGAGCTGGTGGCGGACCCAGAGGTGCGCAAGCGGTACCTGGGGGAGAAGTTTAAGCTCGACCGCTACCAGTAGCGTGCGCCGCCGAAACTTTTGGGGCGCCGTAGCTGGTTCTACCGCCGGTTGCTGCATCCCCTGGGGCGTCTGAACTGTTTTTTATCTGTTTTCTATCACCCACCTTGCTGTAGTCTTATGGTTGTTGTCATGCGCCCCAATGCGGGCGAGCCTGCTATTGAAGAGGTCATCGAACGCCTGAATGGCTATGGGTTCGACGTACACCGGTCCAGCGGGGTCAATCAGACGGTGCTCGGCGCCATCGGCGTCAAGCCCGACTTTGATGTGCGCCACATCCAAGTGCTGGAGGGCGTGGCCGATGTGCACCGTGTCACCTCGCCCTACAAGTTTGCAAGCCGCTCTTGGAAGCAGGACGATACGATCGTTCACGTGGGCGGGCGCTCGGTTGGAGGCGACACGTTCACTGTCATCGCTGGGCCATGCTCGGTGGAAGACGAGGACCAGATGGAAGCCGTGGCTGCCCATGTGGCGGCCCATGGCGCCACCCTGCTACGGGGCGGCGCGTTCAAGCCGCGGACGTCCCCGTACTCGTTTCAGGGCCTGGGCGAGGAAGGGCTCCGGCTGTTGCGCGCCGCCGGCGACCGGCATGATCTTAGCGTCATTACCGAAGTGATGGATATTGCTAAGATAGACGTTATTCATCGGTACACGGATATCTTCCAGGTGGGCGCGCGCAACATGCAAAACTTCGATCTGCTAAAAGAACTGGGGCATGCGGGGAAGCCGGTCTTCCTGAAACGCGGGGCCTCGGCGACCATCGAAGAATGGCTGATGGCTGCCGAGTACCTGATCGCCCACGGCAACCCGGACGTCATCCTGTGCGAGCGCGGCATTCGCACCTTCGAGACGGCGACCCGCAACACGCTCGACCTCTCGTCCATCCCGGTGGTGAAGCAGAAGAGCCATCTGCCGATCTTTGTTGACCCCAGCCACGGCACCGGCCGGCGTGATGCCGTCCTGCCGATGGCCCGCGCTGCCGTAGCGGCCGGGGCCGATGGCCTCATGGTGGAGGTGCATCCCGATCCTTCGCTGGCCAAAAGCGATGGCCCCCAATCGCTGCCGTTTGACCAGTTTGCGCAGCTCATGACGCACGTCCGCGCCCTCGCCGAGGTGGTCGGGCGGGACGTCGCCCCGGCTCACATCTCGGCCTAATCGCTGCTTCTCCTCTTACCTAAGCTCCCCCTACCTCTATGTGTGGCATTGTTGGATACATTGGCCCGCAGCAAGCAGACGATCTGCTGCTGACGGGACTGAAGCGTCTTGAGTACCGCGGCTACGATTCTGCTGGACTGGCCATCGTAGATGACAACAGCCTTGTAGTGCGTAAGCAGAAGGGAAAGGTGAGCGCCCTGGCCAAGGCCGTGGAAAACGTACGGGTGCAGGGTACGCTGGGCGTAGGCCACACGCGCTGGGCCACCCACGGCTTCCCGAATGATAAAAACGCGCACCCACACACCAGCAGCGATGGCGCCTTTGCCCTCGTGCACAACGGCATCATCGAAAATTATGCCACCCTGCGGAAGCAATTGCAGGAGAAGGGCTACCCGTTTACGTCGGAAACCGACACCGAAGTGCTCGTGCATCTGATTGACTACGTGCGCAAGGAGCAGGAGCTGGACCTGCCCGAAGCGCTCTCGCAGGCGCTCGCCAAGGTGGTCGGAACGTACGGCATTGCCCTCGTCTCGGCTGAGGACCCCGACCTGCTGCTGGCCGCTCGCAACGGCAGCCCGCTGCTGCTGGGCGTGAACGAGCAGGAGTACTTCATCGCCTCTGATGCCTCCGCTCTCATTGAGCACACCCGGCAGGTCGTCTACCTGAACGATGGCGAGATGGCCGTCGTCCGCCGCAGTGGATACGAAGTCCGTACCATCGCCAACCAGCCCCTGCAGAAGGAAGTCCATGAACTGCAGTGGGACATCGAGCAGATCGAAAAGCAGGGGTACGAGCACTTCATGCTAAAGGAAATTATGGAGCAGCCCAAAGCGCTCAGGGACTGCATGCGGGGCCGCGTCCGGGCCAGCGAAGGGCGGGTCGTCCTGGGGGGGCTGATGGATGTGATGGACCAATTGCGCGCGGCCAACCGCATCATCATTGCAGCATGTGGGACCTCCTGGCACTCGGCCCTGGTCGGCGAGTACCTCATTGAGGAGTTTGCCCGCGTACCGGTAGAGGTGGAATACGCCAGCGAGTTTCGGTACCGCAACCCCATCCTGCGCGACGACGACGTCGTGATTGTGATCTCCCAGAGCGGGGAAACCGCCGATACGCTGGCCGCCGTCCGCGAAGCCAAACGGCAGGGTATACTGACGCTCGGCATCTGCAACGTGGTAGGCTCTACCATTGCCCGTGAGACGGATGCGGGGGTGTACCTGCACATCGGGCCCGAGATTGGCGTGGCCTCGACGAAGGCGTTCACTGCGCAGGTGCTGGTGCTGGCCATGCTCTCGATGAAGCTGGCTGAGGGGCGCACGCTGAGCCAGGCCGAAATCGCGCACAACCTGCACGCCATCGAGGCCATTCCGGAGAAGGTGCAGACGGTGCTGGACCAGTCCGAAACGATCAAGGCGATGGCCAAGGTATATCGCTACGCCGAAAACTTCCTCTACCTTGGACGTGGCTATAACTTTCCTGTGGCGCTCGAAGGGGCGCTCAAGCTGAAAGAAATCTCCTACATCCACGCTGAGGGCTACCCGGCGGCTGAGATGAAGCACGGGCCGATCGCGCTCATCGACAAGTTCATGCCGGTGGTCTTCACCGCACTCCGCGACCGGACGTACGACAAAATCATCTCGAACATCGAAGAAGTCGCCGCCCGGGAAGGCGCGGTCATCGCCATTACCGACGAAGGCAACGGCGAACTGGACCGCCTCTGCGAATACGTGCTCCGGGTACCCAAGACAGAGGAATTTCTGTCGCCCCTGCTAACTTCTATTCCGTTGCAACTCCTCTCGTACCATATCGCCGTGATGCGGGGCTGCCATGTGGATCAGCCGCGTAACCTGGCGAAGAGCGTGACGGTGGAGTAGGGGGCTGCGTATGGGCGTCCGGGGGGAGGTTGGGGAGACGAAGAATCGAGGAGGCTCGTCAGCGAGGAGTCGGCGCTTCCGGTGTCTTGACCACCACAGGATCGCCCTGCGATTTGGAGACGAAGGCGGCGCCCTGAACGGAACCCGTAGCGCGGCATAGGATCTTTTACAACCGTTTTTCACCGACTACTTTTCGTATGCTCAACCTCGACGCCCTTCAAGAAATCAAACGCCGGTTTCAGGAGGTCACCGACCTGATGTCGCGCCCGGAGGTGGCCACGGATCCCCAGCAGATGGCCGAGCTGGGGCCTGAGCGCGCCGAGCTCGCAGAGGTGGTGGAGCTGATCGACGCGTACGAAGCGGCGCTTCATGAGCGGGAGGAACTGCAGGAGCTCATCGCGGAAGAAGAGGAGCCGGACTTTGTGGCCATGGCAAAGGACGAACTGGAAGACGTGCAGCAGCGGCTTCCCGCCCTGGAGCGCGAGCTCCGCATGGCGTTGGTGCCCAAGGACGAGGAGGACGCCAACGATGCGATCATGGAGATCCGCGCCGGCACCGGCGGTGATGAGGCCGCGCTGTTTGCGGGCGACCTCTACCGGCTCTACCATCGGTATGCCGAGAAAAAGGGATGGACGATAGAGCTGATGGATCTCTCGGAAGGCTCACAAGGAGGCTTCAAAGAAATCGTGCTCAGCGTGCAAGGCCGGGCTGTGTTCGGGACGCTCAAGTACGAAAGCGGCGTCCACCGGGTGCAGCGCGTGCCGGAGACGGAGTCCAGCGGCCGCATCCACACCTCCGCGGCGTCGGTAGCGGTGCTGCCCGAGGCCGAAGAGGTGGACGTAGACATCAAGCAGCACGAGCTCAAAATCGACGTGTACCGCTCCAGTGGCCCGGGCGGCCAGAGCGTGAACACCACCGACTCAGCCGTGCGCATCACACACATCCCCACCGGGCTGGTGGTCTCCTGCCAGGACGAAAAGAGCCAGCACAAAAACAAGGACAAGGCCATGCGGGTGCTCCGGTCGCGGCTCTATGAGCAGGCGCTGGAAGCGCGCCGGGCTGAGCGTGACGCCGTGCGGCGCTCCGCCATCGGCTCGGGGGATCGCTCTGCAAAGATCCGCACCTACAACTACCCACAGGACCGCGTGACGGACCACCGCTTGGAGGGCGATGACAAGAACTACCCGCTAAGCGATGTCATGGACGGCCACCTGGAGCCGATTATCCAGGCGCTGCGCATGGCCGAAACGGCCGAGCGGCTGGCGCATCTGGAGACCGAAGCGTAGCCGGGGCGGACCGCCCATGGGGCGGCTGCTCGCTGCCCTCCTGCGTGTTCGGCTCATAGATATTTCATGCCGCCCGTGGATCCCCAGTACCGGACAACCGTGCCATTCTGCTCGCACTCCCTGCTCCACCGCCTGTCGGTAGGGCATGACTTGGTGCTTCACGCAACCGTCATTCCATAGGGTATCCCATGGCTGAACAGCACACGACATACACGTACGAACTGACGTACATCATCAACACGGTCCTGAACGAAAAGCAGATTCAGGATGCCGTCCGCCGGGTCAACAACGTGATCCAAGAGCACGGCGGTGAAGTGGTGGAAGTGGATGAGTGGGGCTCCCAACGCCTCGCTTACGCCATCAAAAAGCGTCGCAACGGACACTACGTCAACCTCTACTTCGAAGGCGAAGAGGAGACCGTGCAGCGCCTTGAGCGCGCGCTCCAAATCGATGATGACATCCTCCGCTACCTGACGCTCCGCGTGACGCCCGTGATGGAGCGGCAGCGCCACGAAGACCGCAAAGCGTACGCTCGCGCTCAGGCCGAGGCGGCCAAGGAGCAGGCGGCCCGCGAAGCGGAAATGGAGGCCGACGAGGACGATTCTGAGGACGACGCGTAGCCCCTGCCGTCGCCCTTTCCCGTGTTGATTTAATTTCTACCAGTACACTATTATGGCTACGAACGACCGAGAATACGTCGATTACAAGGACACCGAATTCCTCCAGCGGTTCGTCAACGAGCAGGGCAAGCTGTTGCCCCGCCGGGTGACGGGCGTGTCTGCCAAGATGCAACGGCAGATTACCCGCGCCGTGAAGCGGGCACGCCATCTGGCGCTGCTGCCCTTCGTGGACGATGCCATGCGGTAGGCCGCACCGCTCGCTTTTTGTTTCATCGGGTGCCGGCCGCTGCGCCGCACCGCTGACGACCAAACGTTATGAAAGTTATTCTCAAGCAACACGTCGATCACCTTGGGGAGGAAGGGGAGATCGTGGAGGTAAAGAACGGCTACGGCCGCAACTATCTCATCCCCCAAGGGCTTGCCAGCCTGGCCACGCAAGGCGCCATCCGCGAGCGTGAAGAGACGCTCCGCCAACAGGCGCGCAAGCGGGCACACAAGCGCGACGAGGCACAGAACGTCCGCCGCGAACTCGAAGACACCGAGGTGGTGGTGCGGGCCAAAGTGGGCGAAGACCAGCGCATCTTTGGTACGATTACCACACAGCAGGTGGCCGACCAGCTTCGCAAGGAAGGCTTTGACATCGACCGGAAGAACATCGAGTTGCTGGAGGACATCCGGCTGCTGGGTGTTTACAGAGCTTCCGTTACCGTACACTCCGATGTGGACGCCACCATCACCGTGCGCGTGGAGCCGCTCGAAGACTAAGCGCCTGGGCCTGCCTCACAACAGGATGTGGGTGCCTGACCAGGTCAACAGCTGCCAGACAGCATGGCAACGGACATTACCTACTGGTGATGTCCGTTTTTTATTGGTGCGGGGCGGGGCCGCGTGTCGGGGCCCTCGGTGAAATGCAGCGCGGTACCAGGAAAGACACGAGCGGCAACCGGGCGACCAGAATGAAGATCAGGCGGCGTTATGACGTAAACCGCTCGGTCAGGTACCGGCAGGTGGGGGTTTGCTCGAAGCCGCTGGGGCTGCACTGGATGAGGCCGGCATGAATCAGCGTGCGCAGGTCGTCAAACACGACGAAGACCTCCAGCTGCAGCTGCTCGGAGAGGTCCACAAGGTCATCTACCGAAAAAGCCGGCGGCAGGCGGGCCAGCACGTGCCAGAGCGACGCCGGGACCGATACGGCGGCCGCATAAGCCTGGCGTCCCCGGCGTGTGGTGTAGCTGCCGCGTGCGGGAGCAGGTGAGGGAGCGTCCGTAGGGGCCGCCGTGATGGTCACAAACGATTCGGGCACAGGCACGATAGCGAGAGGAGCATGGGGTAATGGTAATCAAAACATAACCATGGCCTGGACCCGGAGGCATTAGTTTCTGGCGCAGCCGCAGCCCCATCTTCCGCGCAAGGCGCTTTGCACAGAAGGGCGCGGTGCGGCGGAGCCACAAACGGCCTCCTATAGCGACCAGACGCCATTGTTAAGGGATCTCCACGTGCGCCGATAAGGGCTTTACCGTCTGCTGCATCCTGTCACCCGACTTGCCGACCTATGGACTTACTTCATTACCACCGCCAACTGGGCCTCGACGAGGACCTGCCCCCCGAACTGCGCAAGTACGTTGAGAAGCTTTATCTGGAGGGGTGGGAAGCGTACATCGATGCGCGTTGCCCGTTTGGGAAGCATGACATCGGCATGCTGATGTGGTTTGAATTTGGACAGCGCACCACATTAAATTAAGCACGCTACGGCAGATACGGCGCGCGATATTGCGGAGGGCCGCGTCGGCAGCGTATCTGCTTGTGCGCCCACTGCTACCCCGCGCATCCGCACGGGAGTGGCAGGCAACGTCGGGAGGATGAGGAGAAATGAATTAATTCCACCTCATCTTTTGGATACTCGCGTGACATTGCGTATGCTACATTACCAGGCTGAGCAGGAAAGACGTTCGTTTTGGGCGTCTGCGCCGGGTGTACGTGAACCCGGTGCGCTCTACGTGTTGGCTTGGCACCATTCGCTCTGTCACCGGCGGGTGGCGCTTCTCCGCTATCTTTCAAACGCGTCTTGAACGCCGCTATGGCTTCCTCCTCGCACGGACCCGCGGCCGAACGCACGTCGGTGCCACAGGGCACGGTGCCCCCCACAGCGCTGGCGCACCTTCAGGATCCAGTGGTGATTGTGGACCGCAAAGGGCGACTGGCGCACCTTAATGCGGCAGCGGAGGCATTCTTCGAGACGTCATCAGAGGATGCCATCGGCCGTTCCATGTCCGTACTTGGGACGTTTCCAGAGGCCACGCCCGGGCTCCTGATGCACGTTACACGGGCACTCAAAGAGGAGGGGGAGTGGCAGCGTGAGGGGCGCCTGCGGCTTGCCAGTGGGCAAACGCGTGACGTAGCGATCATCGTCTCGCCCATACAGCACGATACAGGCCTTACCGGCGTGCTTGCGATCATCAACGACCGCACCCAGCCGCCTCAGCATGAGGCCCGCATGAAGCATCGGCTGCGGGTCGAACAAGCCCTCACGGAGGTGTCCCGGATGCTGGTCGCGCCTCGGGAGGTTGATTTCGAAAAGCTGTTAGGCGTCATCGGCGACGCGGTAGGGGCCCGCAGCGTGTACCTTGTCACCATCCCTACGGAAGAGCAGCCCTTTCGCGATGAGCAGCTGGGCGAGTCCACGGCGCAGCAAGTTGGCATGGGGCTGACGATCTGGTCGGCAGAAGGCGGTGCCGGCGATACGGAGCTCGGACCAGAAGAGGCCCTACCTCAAAACCTTTACGAGTTGCTGGATAGCAATGTCGTTGCCGCGGCCGGCAGCCCCACCTCGCCGTCGGCGTTTGCCGTACCGGTGCTTTCGTCGGAAGACCTGCTGTATGGTTATCTTGGGATTGAACACCCCCAAACCGCCGAGACGGCGGGCGCCGGCGCCGAGCTGTTGCCCACCGCCTGGCAGGAGGAGGACGTGCGGGTCTTGCAGGTGCTGGGCGACCTGCTGGCGACCTACTTTGAGCGCAACCACGCCATGCAGGCGCTACGCGAGAGCGAGGAGCGGTGGCGCCGGCTTGTAGAAAGCCATCCGGATCCGATCGTTATCACGCAGCAGGACCGGATTGTGTACATCAACCGAACGGGCGTGGAGGTGCTGGGCGCGCCTGAGCATCGGAAGGTGGAGGGGCGCTCGCTGCTGGACTTCGTCTCCGCCGAGCTGCACGAGCAGCTTTCCGAGCGCCTCACGCGTGTCATGGAGGGCGAGACGCCGCCGCCACTCCAGCACGAGCTCATCCGGCTGGATGGGCAAGAGCGCATCGTAGAATCCTACGCAGTGCCCATCCTGCACAAGGGGCAGACCGCGGTGCAGACCGTGCTGCGCGACATCACCGAGCGCGTCAAAACCGAGCAGCGCTACCGTACGTTCGTCGAGACCATTTCCGAGGGGATCTGGCATGCCGACCTGGACCGCCCGGTTGCCAGTGCTACGCGGCCGGGGCTGCAGGTGGCGTACATCCGCGAGCACGCGCGGCTTGTGGACTGCAACAAGGTCATGGTGGGCTTCGCTGAGGCGGCCGGCCTGGAGCAGCTTGAAGGGCGCCCCATGAAAGACTTTCTTTCGGATGACGGTATCCTGCGGGAGTTTGTCGGGAATGGCTACCGGCTCCGCAACAGAGAGCACGCGGTGCGGCTCCCTGGCGGTGGCAAGCGGTACTTCGTGCTGAATGCCGTGGGCACCACCGAGCGGGGCGTGCTCGTCCGCATCTGGGGCAGCGTCGTGGATGTGACGGAACGCGTGCGGCTGGAGCGCCGCATGCTCTCGGCCCTGGAAGAGCAGCAGCAGCGCATCGGGCGCGACCTGCACGACGGTGTGGGGCAGCTCATGACGGGCGTCCGCATGCTCAGTCAGAACCTGGCCGACACGGGCTTCGAGCCCGACGACCCGCGCAAGAAACAGGCCCGTCGCATCGCTGAGTTTGCGGAAGAGGCATCGCAGCATGTCAGCGAAATCTACCGTGGCCTGACGCCCGTGCAGCTGCACCAGGAGGGCTTGCTGGCCGCGCTTGACGAGCTGGCCCACACCACCGATGGCCTCCCGGAGGTGACCTGCACGTTCGACCACGATGGCGGGATTGACGTCACAGATCACGATGCCACGTTGCATTTGTATCGTATTGCACAGGAAGCGACTAATAATGCACTCAAACATGCCGATGCTACGCATATACGCATCACCTTCACCCATCGTGACAAACGCATCCTCCTGCAAGTGCAAGACAATGGCACCGGATTTGATGTGAATGCCAAACGGAGCCGCTCGTCCATCGGGTTGGATAGCATGGTCTACCGTGCCCATACCGTCCAGGCCGACCTGACGATCGACTCGTCGCCAGGCGAAGGCACTACCGTACAGTGCCGCGTGCCCTTCGCGGCGGCTGCACCTACCGATGCACCCTCTGCCCGGTCCTGAGCCTTATTTTTCCCATTTCTGTTGTAGAAGCCTCATGTCTACCTCCAAGCAGTCCTCCAGTCGCACGCGCGTCGTCATCATTGATGACCACCCCGCCATTCGGGTTGCGCTCTCCAACGTCATCGAAGCCGCCCTGGACCTGCATCTCGTGGGACAAGCCAGTTCCGCGGATGCCGGCTTCCGGCTCATCGAAAAAGAGCAGCCGGACGTGGCCATCGTGGATGTGTCGCTGGAAGATGCCCACGGACTCGATCTCGTCCAGAACGTCACCGCCCTCTACGAAGACGTAAAGGTGCTCGTCTTCTCCATGTATAACGAGAGCGTGTATGCTGAACGGGCCCTGCAAGCCGGCGCGAAAGGCTACCTCATGAAGGGGGAATCGCCGGAGCGGGTGGTGGAAGGCATCCGCGCCATCATGAACGGGGAAGTCTTCTTGAGCCGCAAGATGGTTTCCCAGATCATCATGGGCAGCACCGGCACGAAGGACAAAGCCAGCGGCCCGGGCTTCCCCATTAACGACCTGACCGACCGCGAAATTACCGTCTTCCAGATGCTGGGCGAAGGCTACAGCATCGAGGAAATCACGGAGCGGTTGTCCCTCAACCGGAAAACCGTGGAGACCTACCGGCGCCGGGCCAAGGAAAAGCTGGGGCTGGACTCGGTGGCCGAGCTGCTGCAATACGCCATCCAATGGACCCACGCGCAGCCGGCACCGGGCCAGGAGAAAGCAGCGGCCTCGCAGGACGGCAACTGAGGGCGGCAACTGAGGGCGGCAACTGAGGATGGCCTCCGGGATGGCGAAATTACGCCATGTGGGGTGGAATTGGTGCACACAATGACGTATACTGTAGTGTTAAGATTTCAGTAATCGCCACCAGACGTGCACCTCACCGCCTCTCCACCCAATGCTTCGGCAGACCCATGAAGAACTCGAAATCTTTGTCTGACCGTACCCGCGTTGTCATCATTGATGACCACCCCGCCATTCGCGAGGCCCTTAGCAATATCATCGACTCTAAGATGGACCTCGACCTCGTGGGGCAAGCACCTTCGGCCGATGAGGGCTTCCGCCTGATTGACCGCGAGCGACCGGACGTGGCCATCGTGGATGTGTCGCTTGAGGATGCGCACGGGCTCGACCTCGTGCAGAATATCCGCGCGCAGTACAGCGAGGTCAACGTGATTGTGTTCTCGATGTACGACGAAAGCGTCTATGCCGAACGCGCCATTCGCGCCGGTGCCAGCGGGTACCTCATGAAGAGCGAACCCACGCAGCGCGTGATCGACGCGGTGCGCGGGGTGATGGACGGCGAAGTCTTCCTGAGCCGCCGCATGGCCTCCCGCATCCTGAGCAAGGTCGCCCGGCCGGGGCGCGCCGCAAGCCCGGGCTTTGCCATCGATGACCTGACCGACCGGGAGATGGCCGTCTTCCAAATGCTGGGACAGGGCTACAGCATTGAAGAAATCACTGACCGCCTTAGCCTTAGCCGCAAGACCATTGAGACGTACCGGCGCCGCGCCAAAGAAAAGCTCGGCCTCGATACGGTAGCTGAACTTCTACAGTACGCCATCCAATGGACGCATGGGCAGGGGGGAGGAGTAGAATCGCGCGAAGTGGCCTCCAAGTGACGCCTCACACTACGGCAGAAATGGCATCACGGACACGCGCACAGTCACGGCTGGCACCGTGTGCCGGAGAACGCGCCCATTTCACCGGGCGGGCAGAACCACGGTCGAGCGTCTACCGGTGGCCCTGTCGCCGGCCCATCGAGCCCTCCCGGTTCTCACCGGGGGGCTTTGTCGATAGGGGAGGCTTTGTCCACAGAAGATGAGTCGTGTGAAAAGCGTTTGGCCGCTCGGCTCACTCCGTAAACTCCCATTCGAAATACAGATCCTCCAGAGGGTTGGCCGGGTACCGCACACGCAGTTGCAGGTCGTCGGTGTCCAGGATGTCGGTATTGTCGACCATGCGCTCGAAGTAGAGGTCGTTCACGCGGTAGAGCATGACGGGGCTGGAGGAGGTCTGCTGGTACGTTTCGATACCGCCTGAGCGGGTCCGAATGGGCGGGTATCGTTCCCCGTTGGCAGCCCGGAGCTGGATGTTTACCCGAGGCGGCCGCAGGTCGGTGCTAAAGGCAGCTTCTGGCGCGCGTTGGTTCACAAACATGTGGACGCGAATCCGCACGAGCCGCTCGTACGCCAGCACCTCTTGCGTCCGCAAGCGCTCGGCAAGGTCATCGGACAGGTCGGTGATCCCGGTCTCGTGAATCAACTCGGCCTCCACCAGCTCCCGGCTCCAGAGGGTAGCAAACGTGGTGTGTACATCCGATGCAAAGGAGCGGGCAACAAAGGGCGTTCGGTAGCCCGCCGACCAGTCCATCTGCTGCTGGAAGTACGAGCCGCGGTCGGCACGCATGGAGTCAGGATGGGGGACCGACACCGGGCTGGTGGGGATGGGCTGCGCGACCAGCGTGGAGGGCGTCACGCGGTCGGTGCGCCCGCTGCGCAGGAACGTGCAGGACGTGAAGACGAGCAGCGCAGCTGCAACGACGAGCGCCGCGCGGGGGAAGGGCAAGCGAGAGGGGGAGGGCATCGGGGGGCAGCAGGAAAAGCGAAGAGGAACGCTTCCATCATACGATACGGGCATGAAATGGTGCGCCCGGTGCAGCGTGTATACTTTGGTGCTATCGGGTTACAGTGTTATTATTTAGTTTCCGTGAATATATAGTTTATATATTGTTTGCAACGCTGTGGGCTGACATATTGAGACAGCTTACAAGGGCAAGTGACCCTTCAACGCTGTCCTTGCTGCTCACCCACCCTTTCACAAGCCTGGAGCGATCATGAGATTTATTGCTACCATTGCGTGCATGGCGTTTGCCTTCCTTATGGCAGGCCATGCCTTTGCGCAAGAGGGTACCATAATGGGTACCGTCATCGATGAAGAGACAAGCGAGCCCTTGCCGGGGGCCACCATAACTGCGGTGGGCACCGAGCAGGGAACGGCCACCGATATTGACGGCGCATACGCCTTCCAAATAGCCCCTGGCACCTATACCCTGCGGGCCACCTTTGTCGGCTACGAGCCGGCCGAACGGGAGGTCACCGTAGAAGCAGGAGCGGAAGTGCAGGTAGACTTTGCACTTGCTGAAGACTTCAGCCTGCTCGACGAGGTGGTAGTGACAGGCGTTTCGGTAGGGCGGCCGACGCAAAAGATCGGCTTTCAGATATCGAAAGTAGGGGCCGAGGAATTGCAGGAGGTACCGGGCACGGACCCTGCCAACGCCCTGCGCGCCAAGGTGCCTGGAGCCCGCATCGTGCAGGCTTCCGGACAGCCGGGTACAGCGCCTTCCATTCGCCTGCGGGGTACCACCACGCTGTCGGGCAGTCAGGAGCCGCTCATTGTGGTCGATGGCGCTATCACCAGCGGTGGGCTCTCCAGCATCGACACGCAGTCGATCGAGTCTATTGAGATCATCAAGGGCGCTGCCGCTGCTTCGTTGTACGGCTCACTGGCCGGCAATGGTGTCATTCAGATCATCACCAAACGGGGTGCCGATGCGATGGGGACGACCCGGATCACCGTGCGCAATGAGGCGGGCTTCTCGCAGCTGGCCAATACGATCTCGCTGGCAGGCACTCACAATCGGGCTGGTCGAGACGAGGACGGTAACGTGATCAATACGAATTTCCGCCAGTCGTGCGACACCCCACCCTGTCCGCTTAATCCGGTAGCCCCGGACGCCATTTTCCAAAACTCCTTTTCTGAAAACTTCGATCAGCAGGAGGTGCTGTTTGAAGGACAGGGGTTCTTCACCAATTATGTATCGGTAGCCTCGCGTCAGCAAGATCTGAACTACCTGGTTTCATTTGAGAACACGTTCAACGGAGGTGTCGTGACGGGTCTGGAGGCCTACGAGCGCCGGAACGTGCGCCTCAATGTGGATAACGCGGTGTCCGACCGGTTCGACGTATCGGCGTCGCTACTCTTTAGCGACTCGGAAGGGGTGAACGCGCTGGAGCAAGGGCAGGGCGCCAACAACGTGTTCTACGGGGCGCTGCTATCCTTTCCGGACCTCGACCTGCGCGCCGATCCTCCGGAGGGCGTGGACGCCCCCTTCAACCCGTTTGCTACAGCCGGTAACGCGGCGAACCCGCTGTACCGAGCAGCGGTGATCAACCGGACCAACCAGGGCGACCGCATCTTTGGCAACTTCCGCGCCGACTTTGAAGCTACCGACTGGCTCACGCTGGATGCTCAGTTTTCTTACGATGAAGACGAAAGCTCCTTCGTGTCGCTGACGCCGAAGGGCACGTTCCCCTCGAGTCCTGCTGAGTCCGTCTCTCAGGGGTCGCTCTTTGAATCAGAGAGCCGCGAGCGGGTTGCCGTGGCGCGTGCCCGCGCCCTGCTCTCACAAGAGTTTGGCGAGCTGGACGTAAGCCTCGTCGGGTCCTACACCTACGAAGACCGGCTCATTGAAAGTGAAAGCCTCTTTGGGTCGGACTTTCTTGCCCGAGACGTACCGCGCTTCCCCAACACGCTACGCGACAACCTGGACACGGGGGAATTCGAAGGGGTGATCCGCTCTGAGGATATTGTGGGGAACCTGGTGCTGGACTACAAGGACCGCTACATCTTCGACGGTGTCGTGCGGCAGGAGCGCGTGTCGCTCTTTGGTCCGGACGCCCGGGACAAGACGTACTTCCGCCTGGCTGGTACGTATCGCCTGTCGGAAGACTTCGCGCTTCCCAATATTGATGAACTCAAGCTCCGGGCCTCGTACGGCACCTCGGGCTCACGCCCGCCCTTCGTGGCGCAGTACGAAACGTTCACCGTAACGACGACCGGTATCACGAAGAACGTGCTGGGCAACCGCAACATTGCGCCGGCTGACGTGCGCGAGTTTGAGACGGGCATCGACGTCAACTTCCTCAGCCGCTTCTACTTTGAGGGCACCTACGCTGAGGCGGATGCGCGCGATCAGGTGCTGCTGGTGCCCCTCTCGGCAGCCGCTGGTTTCAACAGCCAGTACCAGAACGCTGCTACGATCAACACCTCTACTTGGGAGTTTGGCGCTGGCGGGCTGCTCTACGAAGACGACGACTGGAGTCTGGATTTCGGCGTCGTCTTTGACCGTACCCGGCAGACCGTGACGCAGCTCAACCGCCCTTCGTTTGATCTCAACATCGGCGGGGCTTTTGACATCTTCCGCGTGGATGAGGGGGTAGACCTGGGGAGCATGTTCGGCAACGAGCTGGCCACGTCCATCGACGACCTGCTGTTCGTCGATGGCTGCCTGGTGGGCGAAGCCGGCTGCCTTGGGCCGAATGATCTGACGATCAACTCGGACGGCTACGTCATTGAGCAGGGCACGGAGTTCACCGGTGACGAAGAGCCGTTCTACATCCGAGACGCCTCGGGGGCGAAGATCAGCACGCAGATTGGTGATGCGAACCCAAGCTTCAATATGGGGCTCAACACCACGCTGCGGTATAAGAACTGGAGCCTCTTCACGACGATCGACATTGAGCAAGGGGCCGACGTGTACAACTACACGCGGCAGCTGCTCTACTTTAACGATCGCCACGGCGACCTCGACCAGTCCGGCCAACCGGAAGGCCAGCGCCGTCCGGCTACCTACTACCAGGGGCCGCTCTACAACCAGGCGTCGCCGTCCTCACACTTTGTAGAGGATGCTTCCTTCGTGAAGATCCGCGAGATCTCCCTGTCGTACCAGTTCACCAGTGAACTGCTGGATCGCTGGGGGATCGGGCAGGCCATCCATGACGCACGCTTCTCCGTGCTCGGCCGCAACCTCTTCACGTTCACCGACTACACCGGATTCGATCCGGAAGTGTCCACGACTGGGGCCTCGCAGCCCGTCAACTACAAGTTCGACGAGTTTGCCTACCCGAACTTCCGCACGTTTTCCGCTTCCTTGGAGCTTCGGTTTTAGACCGAGCCATCTACCCGGTCCGCCCTGGCATAGGCCAGGGCGGGATCGGCGCGGCGGCTGCCCCTTTGCGGGCACCCACGCGCTCCAACGATCCGCCGATGCTTCTACCTTACCTACGACTACTTATGTTTACGCGCTATAGCTTAACGCTTGTACCCTTACTCGCTGCAGTGCTCCTCATAGCAGGCTGCGCCGACCTGGACGTCGAAAACCTCAATGCGCCGGATGCTCAGCGCGCCATCACCGACGCCAGTGATCTGCAGTCCGTCCTGGCCGGGGGCTACACCAGCTGGTGGAACGGCAGCTACTCGAACACCCCACAGTCCGTACCGCAGCCTCACCTCGATGGCTGGGGCGACGCGCAGACGACCACCAACGCGTTCCGTGGGTTCTGGAACGTGGCCGTCGATGAACCGCGGACAGAGTTTCCCAATACGCTTTCGTTCGGTGACCTTTCTATCGTCGCTAACCCGTGGTCTAACCTGAACTCGGCGATCTCATCCGCCAACGACGTGATCTTCCAGATCGAGTTTAACGACTTTGAGGTTGTCGTGGATGGCACAGACGAGACGCAAGAGTCGTTAGCTGCCGCGTATTTTCTGCGCGGGCTGGCATACGGGCACCTCGCTAATTACTACAACCAGGCGTTCATTGTAGGGGCGGACTTTGGCGAGGCGGAGATTGATGCTCTTGAGTTTAGCGACTACGAGGCTGTACTCGCACAGGCCCGTGCAGATATTGGCCTGGCCCGCGAGATCGCTGAGGTGAACGCCTTTACCCTGCAGAATTATCTCCCGTTCACGGTAGACGTAACCAGCGAGCGGCTCGTCCAGATGGCCAACTCGTTCGAGGCGCGCTTCATCATCAGCAACCCCCGAACGCCCGCCGAGAACGATGCCATCAACTGGAATGAGATCCGCGAGTTGGCCGCCGATGGGATTCAGGAGAGCATCATCATGGAGCTGGACGGGTCCAGCTGGTTCAACAACTACCAGTACATCAGCGGGCTCTTCTGGTACTGGCGGGTGGATAACCGCATCATCAACATGATGGACGATAGCTACCCGATCAAGTATCCGGCCGGTAGTGCAGGAAATGCCCTGGCTCCCGCTCAGTCAGATGACCAGCGCCTCTGCCCCGGCACCACGGAAGGGTTGACCTTCTTTCAGGGCGATGGGCTGACCGAAGCGCGCGACCTGGGCTGCTATTTCGCTTATGAAACCGACCAGTCCTTTTTCCGCGAAGAGCGCGGCCCGACGCTCCAGAGCAATTACTTTTATGCCCGCGACTTTGTGGATCAGCAGTGGAATGAGACGCCCTTTGCTGCGGGGCCGGGCCCAATCTTTCTGCTGGAAGAGAATCGCCTGATGGAAGCGGAGGCCGCCGCGCGTACGGGAGATGTGCCAGGAGCGATTACGCTGGTTAACGCCGGCTCGCGCGTCAACATCGGGGGCCTCGAACCACTGGCCGCCGGCACGTCGCAGGAGGATGTGCTGGCCGCGATCTTCTACGAGCGTGATATTGAGCTGTACCGCACCGGCTTGGGGCTGCCGTTTTACGACCTGCGCCGTCGCGGACAACTGCAGGCTGGCACGCCGCTGCATCTGCCGGTGCCGGCCACGGAATTGCAGACGCTCGGTGAGCCGCTCTACACCTTCGGTGGAGTGGGCAGTGCAGGTCAACCCGGTACCGCCTCGGGCGATAATGCCTGGTGCAACCAGGGCGACCTGAGCTGCGATGGCCCGTTCACGGCGCCGTTGAACGGTGGCCTGGTGCTGCAGGAGACTGAGCGCCTCGGACCCACCCCGAGCCGTATCAGCACCATGCCGATCCGCTAACCGCTCGTGCTCACGACGGGGCGTTGCGGCGCCTCGTAGCGTCACAGAACAGCCGGAGTAGGCCGTTTGAGGGCCTACTCCGGCTTTTTGTCGTAGCGACGGGTAAGCGCGCCGTTCGGCGGCTTAGCTTACCCGGGCCAGGGCGTCCCAAAACTGTGGAAACGATACCTCAGCGTGCTCGGCCCCTGTAATGGTGGTGGGGCCGTTGGCCACAAGAGCCGCCACGGCCGATGCCATTGCGATGCGATGGTCGCCGAAGCTGTCGAGGGTGGCCCCGGCGAGCGCCTGTGGGCCGTCGATGGCCAGCCCGTCGTCGAAGGTTTCGACGGCCGCGCCGAGCGCCCGCAGGTTGGTGGCAATGGCGGCAATGCGGTCCGTTTCCTTCACCCGGAGCTCGGCGGCATCGCGGATCGTGGTGCGGCCGCGGGCCTGTGTCGCAGCGACGGCCAGCACGGGGACCTCGTCGATCAGGTTGGGAATGAGAGCGCCGTCGATGGTGACGCCGTGGAGGGGCGCCGACTGTACGCTCAGCGTGGCCAGCGGCTCGAAGCTGTGCTCCCGCTCGTCGCTGATGTCGATGGTGGCGCCCATCGTGCGCAGGACGTTCACCACGCCAGCCCGCGACGGGTTGAGCCCCACGCTACGCATCTCCAGGGCGCTACCGGGCACGATGCTGCCCGCGACCAAGAAAAAGGCGGCCGCTGAAATGTCGCGCGGCACGGCCCAGGTGCCCGTGGCCACGCGCTGGCCCTCGCGCACCGAAAGGTGTCGCGCCCCGCCGATCTCCACCACGTCCATGCCCAGCATGCGCTCGGTGTGGTCGCGAGAGGGCGTGGGTTCGATGACCGTAGTTTCGCCGGCCGCATGCAGCCCGGCCAGTAGCACGCACGACTTTACCTGGGCCGAGGCGACAGGCAGGGTGTAGGTGATGCCCTGCAGGTCAGCGCCACCCGTAATCCGAATAGGTGCGCAGCCATCGGCCAGAGTGATCCGGGCGCCCATCTCGCGGAGGGGCGCGGCAATGCGCTCCATGGGCCGGCCTCGAAGCGATGCATCACCGGTAAGTACGCTGTCGAACGGCTGCCCCGCCAGTATCCCGGTAAGCAAGCGCATGGTGGTGCCCGAGTTTCCGCAGTCCAGGGGCTGCCCCGGTGGCGTAAAGCCGAAGCGCCCGACGCCCTCGACGTAGAGGACGCCGTCCTCTTCCTCAATCTCGACCCCCAGCTGCCGCAGACAGGCGAGCGTCGATTGCGGGTCGGCCGCATCGGGGTAGTTGACGATTTGCGACGGGCCATCGGCCAAGGCCGCAAAGAGGGCAGCGCGGTGGGCAATGGACTTGTCGGGCGGAAGCGCGACGCGGCCCATCAGGCCGCGCGACGGGTGAAGGACCTGATCCATGAGCGACGAGCAGGGTAGCTGAAAGAGATGGAGAACGCAGCAGGATTACCACACCGGGGTCTCCGATGAGGCCTGGGCCGGAAGGGCAGTCGTCATGGCCTTCAGCAGGTCCTGCTTCTCGTCCCACGGCAGGAACGCGTACCGAAAGCCGTTCAGCGTTATCTCTCGCAGGGCGTCTGCGCTCACGCCGCAGTGCGTGTGCACCCGATATAGCTCCTCGGTGACGGAGGTGCGGCTGAAGAGGCGGTTGTCCGTGTTGACGGTTACCGGTACGCCCGCCTCCACAATGGCGCCGATGGGATGCTGCGCGAAGCCGTCCACCGCGCGCGTCTGCACGTTACTTGTAGGGCAGATCTCAAGCGGGATCTGGTGATCGACAAAATATTGCGTCAGCTCGGGGCTTTGGGGGAGCGTGATGCCGTGGCCAATGCGGTGCGCGCCGCAGTACAAGAGGGCCTGCTGAATGGAGTCCGGCCCCCACGACTCGCCCGCGTGGATCGTCAGGTTGAGGAGGTTGTTGCGGGCATGATAAAACGCATGCAGGTGGTGTTTCGGGGGGTTGCCCGCTTCGCCGCCGGCCAGGTCGAAGCCCGTCACGCCGCGGTCCTTGTAGGCCACGGCCAGTTCGGCCAGGCGCAGCGATGCGCTCTCAAACCGATCCCGCAGGCCACAGATGATGACGCTGGTCCTGATGTCGAAGTCCTGCTCTGCCCGGCGCAGCCCCTCCAGCACGGCATCGTTCACCGCCTCCAGCGTAAGCCCTTCTTTGGCCGCTACGATGGGCGCGTACCGAACCTCCAAGTAGCGCACGTTCTCCCGGGCGTTGTCCTCCGCCAGCTCGTACGCAATGCGGGAGAGGGCATCGGCCGTTTGCATCAGCGGAATGGTGTACTGAAACCACTTCAGATAGGCCTCCAACGTCTCCGAGTCATCCACCTGTTTCAAAATCTCCTGCAGGCCGTCCACACTATCCGAGGGCAGCAGGTGCATCTTGCCCTGCGCCTGGGCTAAGTCCAACATAGTCTGAAGCCGGAGGGAGCCATCCAGGTGACAGTGGAGCTCGGCCTTGGGCCAAGAGCGAATTGTAGCATGGGAGAGCGTGGGTTCCATAGCGGGAGACCTGTGCATACGTGAGGACAGCGTGCCTGCGCAGCGGGCAGATAGTAGCCCGAAGCAACCCGCGACCCCCAGGCGCTGTTTCGCAGACGCCGGTTCTGGAGTGAGGTGTAGGAACCGCTCAACAGACGGCACGTTACGAATTCCCTACAGCATGGGCGCTCTTGCGTCCGGTTGTAGCACCTGCGCCACGCGCGCTTTTCGTATCACCGATTCATGGTAGTTATGGGTATCCCTGGCGGATTCGAGCTGGTCATCATATTCCTGGTCATTCTTTTGGTCTTTGGAGCCAAGCGAATTCCTGAGATTGCTCGCGGCGTGGGCAAAGGGATCCGCGAATTCAAAGACGCCACCAGCGAAATCAAACGCGAAATCGATGTGGAGGACAAGCGCGAGTCGATCCGCCCCCCGCGCCAGGGGCAGCCGCAGGCGCGCGAGTCGGCCCGCACGCAGGAGGATCAGCGGCAAGCGCAAGATTCCAAAGCATCAGACGCGGCCGAGCAGCGCTAACGGTGCCGCGTTGTGGCTCCATGCTGCCCGGGCTTGCCGCGCGCCCGGCTGCATCGTGATTTACCTGAGTTGAACTCCCTGTCGCCTACATGTCCTACTCTACATTTTCGGACGCCCAACGGGCGCTGAAAAACGACGAGGCCAGCTGCGAAGCACTGGTCTCTTCTTTTTTGGACCGCATCCAGAAACGCAACGACGAACTGAACGCCTTTATCGAGCTGGATGAAGAGGGCGCCCGCAACCACGCGCGCTACCTCGACAGCCAGCGCGCCCGGGGCCACGAGCGGCCGCTGGCCGGGCTGATTGTTGGCGTTAAGGACGTGCTCTGCATGCGCGGACGGAACGTCACCTGCGGCTCCCAGATGCTCTCCTCCTTCGAGTCGTTGATTGACGCTACGGCGCTCAAGCGGTTGCGGGATGCCGGGGCGATCTTCATCGGGAAAACCAACTGCGACGAGTTCGCGATGGGGTCGTCGAATGAAACCTCCTACGCCGGCCCGGTACGCCATCCGGCGGACCCGGCCCGGGTGCCCGGTGGCTCCTCGGGAGGCTCCGCCGCCGCGGTAGCCGATGGGATGGTGCACGCTGCCCTGGGCACCGACACGGGCGGGTCCGTGCGGCAGCCAGCCGCCTTTTGTGGCGTGGTAGGGCTGAAGCCCACGTATGGACGGGTGAGCCGCTATGGCCTCGTGGCCTA
>JAAAOI010000225.1 GCA_009908945.1 Bacteroidota bacterium | reverse complement strand
ATGGCACGCGTCGGCATCCCTGCCCCCACCGGACCATAGCGGCCAGGCAGCCCGTGGTTTCCCGCTTCACCCGCTCCGCAGGGCCTCCATCGGTTCGATGCGGGCGGCGCGGCGGGCCGGGACGACGCCGGCCAGCAGGCTCACCGCCAGCGCAACCCCCAGCACGCCCGCAACCATGACCGGCGTAATCACAAACACCTCGATGGGCGGCACGCCGATGTCGCGCAGGTACTGGTCGATGCCGAGTTGGAGCCCGGCCGTCACCAGCCACCCGAAGAACAGCCCGGCCAGCCCGCCCAGCACCCCGACCAGTGCGCTCTCTACCACAAACAGCCGCTGCAGATCGCGCTCATCGCCGCCTACGGCTTTCATCACGCCGATCTCGCGCGTGCGCTCCATCACATTCATCAGCATCGTGTTGGCGATGCCAATGGTGGCCACCAGCAGTGCAATGAAGCCGATGATGCCCAGCGCCAGGTCTACGATCACGAAGAGGCGGTCCAGCTGTGCGAACTGATCGCGGAAGCTGGTCACGTAGGCGCCCATCGCCTCGATGCGGTCCCGCACCTCCGGTAAAGCATCGGGCTGCCGTAGTTGCACCCGGCCCGCCGCGTACCCCTCCATGTCGCCGCCGCGCAGCAGCAAATCCAGCGTTGAAAAGAATGTGATCTGCTCCAGCTGCTGCGCCAGTTCCAGCGGCAGCACCACCCGGGTGAAGCCGGTGAAGGCCTGCTCCTGATCTTCCAATAGCCCGGCGACGCGCAGCGGATGCTGCTCCTCGCGCAGGGGCAGCGTGCCTCCGGCAAACAGCGCCGCCCCCGCCTGCACCATGCGCTGCGCATCGAGCGTAGCGGTGGTGAGGGTCACCGTCTCCCCCACGATGGCCTCCGGCTCGTCGTACCCCAGGCGCGTAGCCATGGATGGAGAGAGCAGCAGCGCGGAGTCCTGCGCCGTGGTGAAGAACGAGCCTGCCATGGGCTGATACGCCTGCAGGTTGCCAAAGGCCATGGGGATGGCTTCTGCCGACGCCACCACCAGGCGGTCGTTAGTGCCGACCTGCGTGGGAAACGTGATCTCAGGATAGGCCGCCAGCACCCCGTCGAGGGCCTCGATGGTAGCAAGCAGGCTGTCGGTGATGGGCGTCTCCGGCAGGGTGTCGGCCTCGGCTTCGGTCGGCTGCTCGCGGAACGCCAGGTCGCTGAACCCTTCAATGGGGTTGGGCTGCGACGTGATGCGGAGCGTGTTGTAGAGCTCCAGCGTGTCGAACTCGCGCTCCACCGTCTGCTGCAGGCCCGTGCCGTAGGCCAGCAGCGCCAGCAGGGCCGCCACGCCAATGGCGACACCCACGCCGGTGAGTAGCGTGCGCGAGGTGTTGCGGCGGAGGTTGTCCCACGCCAGGCGCAGGAGGTCAGAAAAACGCATAGTGAATGGAGGGGCGAAAAAGAAGGGCTACGCTGCAGCGCGGTCCACGGGTTCTGGGGCGAGGCGGCCATCGCGGAGGCGAATGAGGCGGTCGGCCACGTCTTTGATTTCGGCCGGATGGTGCGTCACCACCACCACCGTCTTGCCGCGCTCCTCGTGGATCTCGCGCAGCAGGTCAATGATGCGACCGCCCGTCACGGAGTCCAGGTTGCCCGTGGGTTCATCGGCCAGGAGCAGCGGCGGGTCGGCGACGAGGGCCCGGGCGATGGCCACGCGTTGCTGCTCGCCGCCGGAGAGCTCGGTGGGCCGGTGGTCCACGCGGTCGCCCAGCCCCACGGCCTCCAGCTTGTCCGTCGCTGTAGCGCGGCGCGGCCGGGGCGGCACGCCGGCCAGCAGCAGCGGCAGCTCCACGTTTTCGCAGGCCGTCATGGTGTTCACCAGGTTGAACTGCTGAAAGATCATCCCGACCATCTCGCGCCGGTACCGGGCCTGCGCCGTGCGATCGAGCGTGCCCAGATCCCACGTCCCTACCGTGATCTGCCCGTCTGTGGGCCGGTCCATCGCCGCCAGCAGATGCAGCAGCGTCGACTTCCCCGAGCCGCTGGGCCCCACGATGCCCGCAAACTCCCCCTCGGGCAGCGACAGCGTGACCTCGTCCAACGCCCGCACCGTTTCTCGGCCCATGGCATACGCCTTCGTCACAGCCTGCAGGTGAATAAACGCCGACGCAGCAGGGCCAGAACCAGGGGCAGGCATGGGGAAAACCGGTGACGGGTGAGGAAAATGAGCGCGTGTGCTACCACCGGCGATTCCATACGGTTGCGACGAACGCGCAACATCGAACCCCTGTCCTTCATCTTTCGTTGGGGCTGATTCACATAGGTGGCCTTGCCACCGTTCCGTAGCTCTTTACCCACCCGCAACCTTAGTATGGGCTGTACTGAGACAACGCTTCGCACCTTGCTGAACGACCGCATCCTTGTGCTCGATGGGGCCATGGGCACCATGATTCAGCAGCACGACCTCGACGAGGCCGACTTCCGTGGTGAGCGCTTCGCTGATGTGGACGAAGACCTCAAAGGCAACAACGAACTGCTTTCGCTCACCCGGCCGGATGTCATCCGGGGCGTGCACGAGGCGTTTCTGGAGGCCGGCGCCGATATTCTGGAGACCAACACGTTCAGCGCCAACCCCATCTCGCAGGCGGATTACAACCTCGCAGAGCTCACCTATGAGCTGAACGTGGCCTCCGCCCGCCTCGCCCGCGAAGCCGCCGACGCCTTCTCCACCGACGCGAAGCCCCGCTTTGTCGCCGGCGCCATCGGGCCGACCAACAAGACGCTCTCCATCTCCCCGGACGTCACCGACCCCGGCTACCGGGATGTCACCTTCGACGAGGTCGCTGCTTCCTATCGCGCGCAGATCGATGCGCTCATGGATGGCGGCG
>JAAAOI010000165.1 GCA_009908945.1 Bacteroidota bacterium | reverse complement strand
ACGAGAGTGCTGTTAGCGGCAGGCACGCCGTTGGGGAAGGCCCCCACCGCAGCCCACGGGAGGCTACGGTGCTTTTTCGTACACGGCGCCAGTAGCCTTCGCCCCACAGGATTCGTCTGCCGCTACCCACCGCACACCAGTCCTTCAGATGCAGAAGGCGGGTGTGTAAAAGGCCTGTTTTTTATCCGATGGAATTCGAACCATGGGCGTGCTTGAAGTTTGAGTAAACCCATGTGATAGCGCTTTCAGCACCCAGCGCTGCTCCCCCTTCAAGGCTGCTTTTGCGGTACGCACGATCACGTGTTTATTGGTTTCTTTATTTCTTGAGGTAGGGGTATGGCATACACGACCACGGTATTGGTGATAGGGGGCGGCGCTACGGGAACCGGCATTGCCCGCGACCTTGCCCTCCGCGGCATCGACGTGACGCTGGCCGAGCGCGGCGGGCTCTCCAGCGGGGCCACCAGCCGCTCGCATGGCCTGTTGCATAGCGGGGCGCGCTACGCCGAGGCCGACCGCACCGGCGCTGAGGAGTGCATAGCCGAGAACCGCGTGCTCCGCACCATCGCCGGGCACTGCATCCGTGATACGGGCGGGCTGTTCGTGCAGCTTCCGCAAGACGACCCGGACTACTTCGACGAAAAACGCGCGGCCTGTGCTGAAATTGGGATCGAGACGCGCACGATCACTGGGGACGAGGCCCGGCACGAGGTCCCCGGGCTCTCCGACCGCGTCGTGCGTGCGATGTGGGTGCCGGACGGCGTCGTGTATCCTTCCCGGCTGAGCGCCGCCAACGCTGCCGATGCGGAGGCTCATGGGGGTACCATCCATCCGCATGCGCCGCTGGAAGATCTCGTCGTCGAGAATGGCCGCGTGGTAAAAGCCACCCTCGGCGGCGCAGTCAACGATACCCTTGTGCCCCGGTTTGTGGTGAATGCTACAGGCGCTTGGGCCGAGCATATCGCTACCCTCGCAGGCGTTTCCGTAGCGATGGCCCCGTCGCGGGGCGTCATGATCTCGGTGGCCTACGAGGGCCTCGGGCCAGCGCTCAACCGCTGCCGCGACCCCGAGGATGGCGACATCATCGTGCCGCACGCCGGTGAGGTGGTGCTCGGCACCACGAGCGTTCCGATCACCAACCCCGACGCCTACGAGCAAGCCGACTGGGAGATTGAAAAGTCGATTCGGGAGTGTGCGCAGATGCTACCGGCCGTAGCTGGCGCCCCCACCGTGCGTACGTGGTGGGGCGTGCGGCCGCTCTACGCGCCTGATGAGCAGAAAGGCGACCGCCGGGGGATCTCCCGCGGCTTCTTCGTGCTCGACCACGCCCCCGACGGCGTCGATAACTTCGTCAGCATCGTAGGCGGTAAGCTCACCACGTATCGGCAGATGGCACAAGCCGTTGCCGACCAGATTAGCGAGCGCCTGGGCGTGGACGCTGACGGCACCACAGCCACACGCTCATTACCTGGCGCCGACGATCCCGCGGAGTTGGATGCCTTTGTGGCGCGCTACGATGCGCAAGGCCCGACGGATGCGGATGTGGTGCGCGCTGGCTCCCCCGTGAACGCGTAGGAAACAGGTGAGGAGGCACATGCAGGGCATTCCTCCTTGCAGCCATAACCTCGCGCCGTTAGCGCTCCGCCGCAAGGATCTCCGCCATCTCGCCACCGATCTCACGGATGGCCCAATCGACGTACCCGGGGTCGCGGTCGATGACGTCGCCCACGGGCGTACCCTTGTACTTGCCAAAGGCAAACACCACCGTGTCGCCCTCTTGCTTAAGCTTACGGTCGGCGTCCAGGTACGGGTGGCGTACGGCCTGCACCACAGCCGGCAGGGCGCCTCCGAGCTGGTGCCGCTGCACCTGTCCGCTCAGTACGCGTAGCGTGGCATCCACATCCGAAAGCGCCCGATGCTCCTGATGAAACAGCATGCCGCTATAGTGCTGCACCGCCCGCTCCAGCGAATGGGGGACGTATTTGCGGAAGATGTGATACGCATCCAGCAGGTGCCGGTCGGCGGGTCCGGGCAGCGCCGCGCCAGCCCGGGCATAGGCGCTCTTTAGCATGGGCAGGTCGAAGCCCTGCGCGTTGTAGCCCGCGAGGTCGCTGTTCTCAAAGAAGGGCTGCAGCTCATCCAGTAGCGCTTCAAAGCGCGGCGCATCGGTGAGCATCTCTTCAGAAATTCCCGTCAGCTCCGTGATCTCCTCCGACACCCGCCCCCGGGGGTTGACGAGGCTCTGAAACGAGCGCACCTGCCCCTTGGGCGAGACCTGCATCAGCCCGATGTCGATGATCTCGTCAGTGTCCGTATCCACCCCGGTGGTTTCGAGGTCGAAGACGGTGAGCGGGCGGGTAAGCTCCAGGTGGCGGAGCAGGTGTTGGATGTGCGGCGCGGGCATGCGGGGTGCGATAGGGTTGGTAAAGGAGCAAAACGGGCCGGTCAGGCTGTTTGCGCCAGGAGCTTCTGCAGGCGCGCGGCAAAAACGGGCGCATTGGGCAGTGTCAGGATGACCGGGTTTTTTCGGTTTTCGAGGGTGAGGCGGACGGTGTTATCCTCCAGCGAGAGCTCCTCGTCCAGCACCCGCCCGATGCGATAGCTGCGGGAGCCCTCCCCCACCAGCAGGAGGCGGCGGTCGGTGAGGTAAATCTGTCCGTCGATATCGGTTTCGTAGCCGACTTCTTTGTATTGCACATTGTTGCGCTGAAACCGCCGCTGGATGCGGGCGACGAGTTGCCGCCCCCGTCCGGCGAAATAGCACGTCTCCCCTTGTTTGAGCGGCACGTCGGCCTCCACCGGCGTCAGGTCGCCAGCAAGCTCCTCGCGTAGGACGGCCATCACAGCGAGGGTCTGGAGTTCTTCCCCGATGACCGCTTCGTCCAGCCTTAGGCGGTCGGCCAGGCGGCGGAGCGCGGTTTCCTCGGCGTCGGTGAGCTGATGATCGGCCAGCAGCGCATCCAGTAGCGCGGTGAAGGCATCGGCCTTGGCGGCATCCAGGACGTCGCCCGAGAGCGTGGCCGCGTCCTCAAACCCGCGCAGGTCCGCGGCCGTCACCGCGTCGTCGTTCTCTGTGGCCCGGTGCACGAGGGCCTCGTACAGCTGAAACTCCAGCCAGGCGCGCTGCGCCGGTCCGAGGCGGGGGGCCGATGGCGCCTGCAGCGCCGGCCGCGGGTCGCCGTGATGGTCCAGCGCCTCCAACCCGCGCTGCAGCTCGGCCTCGGCCTTCTGGTTGCGCCACCGCTCCACCGCCCCATAGCCCACGGCCACAAAGGGCAGCGCAAGAGCGATGGCCAGGGCCATGGGCCCGAGGTAGCCCGCAATCACTATCCCCAACAGCCCGACGCCCAGCCCGACGGCCGTCCGGTTCCAGGCCGACGGGAGGGCCGGCACCTCAACGGGCGGCCGGCGGCTGGGCTGCACCGGCGGGTCAAACGTGCGCCCGGTATCCACAAACACCTCCGTCGTGCCCGGCGCAGCGGCCTCCGCTTCTGATCCTTCCACGCCGACACCGCGACCCACGGCCTGCCGCTGGCGCTGGCCCAGCTGCTCGCGGTAGTACAGCCCGTGGCGGCCCCCATGGACGTAAGCTCCGTCCTTGTTGATGCCCAGGCGCGCGCCGGTTACGCCTGCCGAAACGCCAAGCCCACTCTTGGACAGGTTCAGCCGGATGGGGCCGGCACTGAAAGACTTGCGAAGAAAGAAACTCATGAAGCGTACAGCCTGAGCGGTGAAAACGTGGCCACTCCAATGCAGGGCGTCGGTCGCGGTTCGACGACCCAATCATCAGCCAGCTACAGGGGCACCCGCATTGCCTTGCCCACGCTGGGAAGGGGGGGCTGCGCGGTTGACCTCCGGGGACATGGCTTTCCGAGGCCCTCGGGGGTAAGGGTCCCCCAACTTATTCATTTACAGCGATCTACTTGCGTTAACTGATAAAACGCCGTATGGTTAGAGAAGGCGTACCGTGTACGGTCTACCACCTTCTTCCAACGCTCTTTCCATTTGCCCATGCCCCGCCTGCTCACCGTAGGTTTCGTTGCTGCGCTACTCCTTTCCGCCTGCGCGAGCACGGAGCCCACGACCGATACGGCGCAACAGCCGCCATCCGAACCCACACTCGCGGACAATATCTGGTGGAATGGCTTGGAAGGCGAGGACGTGTATTCCACTGCCGAGACAATGCCTAAGCCTGTCGGCGGCATGAGGGCCGTGGTGGAGCAGACCCGCGAGCGACTGACCGGACTCGGGTGCGAAGCCAATCACACGCATGCCAGGGTCTTGGTCGTCATCAGCGCAGCCGGCGAGGTCATCGATACGACGATTGGGGGCGAGGCTAAGGGTGATGCATGCGAGCGCATGATGCGACTCGCGGCGTTCGACCTGGAGTGGGAGCCAGCAACCGTCAGTAACGAGCCGGTCCACGCGGTGATGGGGTACCGCTTCTCCCTGCGGTGACGGTAGCCTGGGTGCCACCTTCACCTCTCAGAACCCCGACACGCCTGCACCTAATCCGTCGTCGCTTCTCCGCAGCCAGCCGAAAGCCAAAACACAACCGTTCCACTTACTTCCAACCTACGCATGCGTGCTTTCTCCACTGCAGCCCTGCTGCTCATCGCCGCTCTGCTCCTTGCCCCCTGCGCAAGCACGGAGCCCACAACCGATACGGCGCAACAGCCGCCGTCCGAACCCATGCTGGCCGACGACATCTGGTGGGATGGTCTGGAGGGGGAGGAGGTTTACAACTGGACCTCAGCTCGAACAATGCCTCGACCTGCTGAGGAGAGCGACGGGGTTTTTGAGCGCGTTGGGGCCAGAATCCAGGGACTTGACTGCCGCGCCAATCACGAAAGGTTGATGCTCCAGGTTGTCGTCGACGCAGACGGTACGTTGGTCGATACCCGCATTCCTGGAGACCCCAAAGGGGATGCCTGTGAAGACATGGCCCGTCTGGCCTTATTTGACGTCACGTGGGAGCCAGCGACAATTGACGGCACGCCGGTACACGCCGTGATGACCTTCGGAGTACGTCTGGTCCACAGCAATTAAATAGGCAGTACACACCAGCGGTCATAAAGCGATGCGTCCTCTTGCCTCGTAAACAACACAATCGCGCGGCTCACCCCTCTTTTTGCTTGGCCGTTGCGGAGCCTCGAACCCACCGGCTACACCTCTGCTCATTTTTCCTCGCACGTATGCTTCGTCTTGGTACTCTTCTGTTTCTTACGGTGGCTGTAACAGCCTGCGCCTCCACAGCCACCGCCCCTCTTGAACTGCCGGAGCTTCGGCCGCTAACTGACGGAATGATCGAATCAGTGCAACCGAACCAGGTAGCAGAGGAGATGCCTGAGCCCGCCGGCGGCATGTCCGACCTGCAACGACAAGCTACACGCTATGGGCAAAGTACCGGCTGCACGAGGCCTGAGGGATCCATAGCTGTGCAGCTGATGCTAAGTGCCGAAGGTGAGGTGCTCGGCACGCGCGTTGGTTCGAGTGAGGCAGTACCCACATCCTGCCAGAATGCAGCACGCGCAGCACTTCAAGAGGCCACATGGAGCCCAGGTCTGATTGACGGCGTGGGAGTGCCGATGATCTTGGGTTGGTGGGCACAATGGTAAGCCACGAACCCTAACCACGCGCCTACTCTTGCTCCCTCGTTTCCGTCCCGGAGCCAAAACACAACCGTTCCACTTACTTCCAACCTACGCATGCGTGCTTTCTCCACTGCAGCCCTGCTGCTCATCGCCGCTCTGCTCCTTGCCCCCTGCGCAAGCACGGAGCCCACAACCGATACGGCGCAACAGCCGCCGTCCGAACCCATGCTGGCCGACGACATCTGGTGGGATGGTCTGGAGGGGGAGGAGGTTTACCAGACCGCCGAAACAATGCCCGAGCCTGTCGGCGGCATGACCGCTCTGGTGGAAAGCGTACGTCATCGCATCAGGGGCCTGGGCTGCGTCAACGACCATACGGCCATTCTAATTGAAGTTCTGGTAACGGCCGAGGGCAACCTGATAGACACACGCATTCCTAGCGAGACCAAAAATGACGCCTGCGAAAACCTGAGCCGGTTGGCGGCCTTTGACCTTGAGTGGACACCGGGTATCATCGACGGGAAGCCCGTGCATATGACGGTCGCGTATGGATTTCCGATCGAGTTCCTCTACGAGTGAAGAGATCCCCTCCCTGACGAACCTGTGCACGCCGTTATCGGATATCGCTTCCCCCTACGCTGACGGTACCACTTGCTCCACTCCCGTACTCCCCCCGCTCTCCCATACCTAAACCGCCTCATTCCTCCCCAACGAATGCAACCCGCGCGCCATCCGGGCTAACGGCGATGCGCGACAGCTCAAGAGGGGACAGGTCGGCCACCGCCTCCCACGCCGCAGCGTCTGCTGACGGGTCGAAGCGGTAGAGCACGGAGCCGCTGGTCATCAGCAGCAGGCCATCGGGCGTCCATGCGTGGTCCTGCCCGCCCTCAACAATCTCCGCGATCACCTCAAGGGCTCCGGTGGCAGGATCGAACCGCATGAGGTCAGCCAGGCCCTCGGCACGCTGCTGCACGAACGACACCGCCTCCGAATTCGGCACCGGCTGGAGGGAGCGGCCGATGTCTTCCGCTACAACCGCGGCCTCGCCGGCGGCAAGCGTCGCCCGTTGCAGCGTTGGGGGCTCGCCGAGCACAAAGAGCGCCAGCCGCTCCTCGTCCATCCACGCGTGATAGCCGACCGGTGCAACGTCAGGCAGGAGCAACTCCGGCTCCCCTCCCGCGGCAGCAAAGCGCCACAGCCGCTGCGTACCGTCCTCCTCCACGCGCACCACACTGAAAAGCCCATCCTCCAGGGGCGTCGGGGAATACTCGCTTGTGCCCTCCGTACGGGTCAGCGGCTCGTGGCGATCACCTGCGATGGTGTAGCGGAAGATGTCCGTTTGCTCGCCCTGCATCGACGTGTAGAGCAAGCCCCCACCATCCGGCAGGAAGAACGGTTGGTTGTCGTACCCGTCGCGATTCGTGATATTCTGCAGCTCGCCGATTGAACGTGTGCCGTTCGTGAGCTCCAGCGAGGCCAGGTAAATGTCCGTGGACGGTACCTCAAGCGCATCGTCCGCTGGATCATTACAGGCCGAAAGAAAGAGGGCCAGGCCGACAGCTATAGCGATCCAGCGCAAGGGAAATAGCATGAGTTATGAGGTGCTGTTCATGATAAGCCGGATCTGAAACTGCACCATTTCGGCGTAATTGTCCACCCCGATGCGCTCATGCGTCCCATGAATGCGCCGCTGCCCCTCGGGGCGGGCCCGGATGGATACGACAGGTGAGCATCGCAGAGGCGCACGGGCAACACATGTTCCTTGATGCCTCCCTGGATGATCGTTGGCGCCACTGTGGTACGGAGTGCCGCGTTCGTGTGCGGGATGTTCGTGAGCTCGCGCTCAATGATCGGCCGAAAGAGCCAGAGGTTAGGCAGCCCCATGCGGTACGCAAACGACAGTTCGGGGGCTATCGGCTCGAAGGTGTTCTTCACGAGGCCGTCGAAGCGGCCGGGCACTGGGTTGTTTTTGAGGAGATGGCGGGCCGTAGCCAGATCGCCGGTGCTGGTGCTCCAGGGCAGCATTGCCGCGTGGCCCCGTCACGGTATATGGAGCGCCAGGTTCAGAAAACCCTTCTCCGCGCCCCCGATAGCCAACGGCGCGTCGATATCCTCCATCACCTGCGCTGCACCGCCCAGCCTGCCAACTTCCTGATCGTGGTGCGCGGCGATGTAGAGGGCACGGGCGGGGGCAAATCCGGTCTCCAACACATACGCCACGGCCTCCAGCGCAGAGAGCACGCCGGCCTTGTCATCCAGCGCCCCACGACCCCAGAGGAACGCCGCTGCAATTTCATCGCCGAATGGCTCATACGACCCGTCATCTTCTGTGCCTGGCTCTACCGGCACCACGTCGTAATGACCAATGAGCATCCGCGAGTTCAGCCCTGGATTGCTACTCTCCCACCGGTAGAGCTTGGTGTACCCGCCTGCGAGCTTGACGGATACCTCGGCGTAGATGCGCGGGTACGCCTCTTCCAGAAAAGCCAAGAAACCCTCAAAGGCCCCGGCGTCGAAGTCCTCCGGCGCTTGATGCGAAATGGTGGGGTACGTAAGTGCGGTGGCGAGCCGGGCGACGGCCCTGTCTGCATCGAAAGCGTGGCGGTCGACGGTTTCGCCCCCCGCCAGCTCATGCGAAAGCAGCAGCGTTCGGACCAACACCACGGCCGCAAGCGCGATGATGACCAGTGCGATGCCGCCCAGAATACGCCTGGCCATACTGAGGTAGCAGATGATAAAATTCTCAATCTGTTGCCGTTTCGGTTAGCAGATGAAATGATGCAGGGGCGACGCATCGCAGCCGTCGATCGTGTGCATACGGAGCCGAGACGGCTCCCCTCATGCGTCGCGCCCGGGACGGACGCGACGAGAAGCATTGAGTTTTCCCCGTCCCCTCCGTACGCCTACCACCTCGTCCCCTCCGTCTCGGTGGGGACGCACACCTGGGACCCTCTCCGTCCCACCTCACACTTCAATCCTTATTGGCGAGCTGCAATACCCACACTTCCCGATCGACTTGCACGTCCAGGGGATTACAGTTTGGAAATCCAGCTACACAATGTCGACACACGCAGAGCCGGGACGGCTCCCCTCATACGTCGCGCCCGGGACGGACGCGACGAGAAGTATTGAGTTTTCCTCGTCCCCTCCGTACGCCAACCACCTCGTCCCCTCCGTCCCGGTGGGGACGCACACCCAGGACCGTCTCGGTCCCTTTTCGCTACGCGCGAGTGAACCGCTGGGTTGACCCTATTCACTTATCTGTGGGCAGCAGAAGACCGTCACTATAACCATTTCACCCATCGCCATTGAGGCAAAGTAGTGGTCTAACTTCAGTCATCGGCTACAGCACCCGTCCTTCGGGTATAGCAGTTTTATATTTCCTGCAACAGAATCCAGCGAAGATGGGAGACACACGCTATCGTATTTTCGAGCAGCAGGAACCGCATTTTCTAACGTGTACCATATCCAAATGGCTACCCGTTTTTGCCTACAGGGATGTGGCGCGAAGTATACTCGACTCGCTGGCCTTTCTGCAAGATGCTGACCGGCTCACGCTGTATGGCTACGTGCTCATGGAAAACCATCTTCACCTCATAGCATCTGCGGCTGATCTTTCGCATGAACTGATGACGTTCAAATCGTACACCAGTCATACTGTTATAAACTTGCTCAAGGATACCCGACGGACCACCTTCCTTCGCATGCTACCCAGACCTGAACGTCCGGATCGAGGCGAACGCGTCTACCAACTCTGGCAACGGGGAAGTCATCCGAAGCAGATTCTGGAGGAAGATATGTTCGTGCAAAAATTGGAGTACATCCACCTAAATCCTGTCAAGCGCGGCTACATCGATAAGCCGGTGCACTGGCGCTACTCCAGCGCCAGAAACTATGCCGGACAGCGAGGGCTTATTCCGGTTACTGTCGTGCTGTAGCTGATTTGGCGTGGTTTGGTAGAGCAGGAGCCGGGACGGCTCACCTCGTGCGTCGCGCCCGGGACGGACGCGACGAGCAGCATTGAGTTTTCCTCGTCCCCTCCGTACGCCT
Organism: Bacteroidota bacterium; assembly: GCA_009908945.1. Lineage (GTDB taxonomy): Bacteria > Bacteroidota > Rhodothermia > Rhodothermales > Salinibacteraceae > Tc-Br11-B2g6-7. The sequence continues at coordinate 7,144 of JAAAOI010000165.1, read as the reverse complement.
ACCACCTCGTCCCCTCCGTCTCGGTGGGGACGCACACCCGGGACCGTCTCGGTCCCACCTCACACTTCAATCCTGATTGGCGAGCTGCAATATATTATCCCGCCCGCCCCGCCAACCGCTGTGCCACCCCATGCCAGACAGCCCCGATCGCGATGAGCGCCAGCCCGGTTCCCCAGATGAGGGGCTCCACCCAGAACGCCAGAAAGAGGCACCCGGCCAGCCCCCCCATAGGAATGGCCGGCGGGTAGAGCCGCTCCTCCGCCGAGAGCTGCAGGGCCGAGAGGTTGGTAAGGGCGTAGTAGATCAGCACCGTGAAAGCACTGAACGACCACGTAGTACGCACATCGCCGATGAGCGTAAGGCTAAGTATGATCCCCCCGGTAAGGAGGACGGCGCCTGTAGGGGCCGTCCGGTTGGCATTGAGCGTGGCGACCGCGCCGGGCATATCGCCGCGCCGCCCCATGGCCAGCAGCACCCGCGAGAGGCCCAGGATGAGGTTCAGGAGTACGCCCAGCATGGCGGTGAGTGCGGCCACGCTCACCACAAAGCCCATGGCCGGCCAGGGAAGCGCCTGCGCGGCCACCTGCAGCGGGGCAGCATCGCCCTCCGCTGCGGCACCAAGGCCATCCGCACCAATCGCCCCTACCGCAACAACACTCACGGCCATGTACAGCACCGAGACCACAGCGACCGTGAGCACGATCGCCCGGGGGATCGTCTCCCTTGGCTCTCGCACCTCCTCCCCAAGCGTGGCAATCCGCCCGTATCCCGTAAACGCCACAAACATGAGCGCCGTGGCGTGCAGCACCGTCGACCACGGGCTGGCGTCAGGCGCCTCAGGCGAGGCAAAAAAGGGCACGAGGCGATCAGCGCCGGAGGCAACGAGCGTGGGAGCACCGCCCACCACAAAGTACGCCAGCCCCGCCAGCGTAATCGACACGATGGCAATGTTCGTCCAGTTGGAGCGCCGGAGGCCGCTCAGCACCACCCCGGTCAGCGCTGCCCCCCCAAGCACCGCAAGCGGCACGAGCCACGCCGCATCGCCTCCCACGAACAGCAGCAGATAGCCAGCAAACCCCAGCGCTGCGGTGGCGGCGGAAGCGCTCTTGGCACACAGAAACATCCATCCGGCCGTAAAGCCCAGCAGCGGGGTGAGGTAGCGGTAGCCGTACGCGTAGGTACCGCCGCTGACAGGGTGGTTGGCCGCCAGCTGCGCACTGCTGAACGCATTGCACGTGGCCACAAGTGCTGCCAGTGCAATCGCCAGGATGACCGCCGGCCCGGCAATCCCTGCCGCAATGCCTACACTTACAAACACGCCCGTACCTACGATGGACCCCAGCCCCATCATGGTCGCGCCCCCCACGCCGAGGGAGCGGGTCAGCCGGTTGTTGGAGGTATCAGCCACAGGTAAGGGAGGAAGGAGTATGATTGGGGCGGGAGCGGATAGTCTACCGGCCGCCCCGCGCAATGTCCACTTTACCTTATTGGGAGCGTTTGAGAGGGCCTATAAAGATCCCGCGCTTTAGCCGGGATATAGGGCGAAAACGCATCGCCTGCGGACCCTCTCATGTTTCCGCGAGGGATCGATGCCCGAACGGAAAGCTTAAAACTACGGGCGCTTAATATTAAGCCATGAAACACATGGCCTACAAATACCGCGTGTATCCAACGAAGGAGCAGCGCCGCTTTCTGGCGCAGACCTTCGGGTGTGCGCGGTACGTGTGGAACTGGGCGTTGGAGCATCGCACGGATGCCTATCACGACGAAGGCGAGTCGCTGGGTTTCGCGGATATGTGCAAGCGGCTCACCCAGCTTAAGAAGGACGAAGATCACAATTGGCTTAAAGACCCGTCGAGTGTTGTCCTTCAGCAAAGCCTTCGCAATCAGGAGCAGGCGTTCACGGGCTTCTTTGAGGGTAGAGCGGGCTACCCGAACTTTAAACGCAAGCATGGGAAGCAAACGGCTCGCCATACGAAGGCTGCGTTCAGCTACGACGCCGAACCTCGTACGCTCAAGCTGGCGAAGATGCCCGGCACGCTCAAGGTCAACTGGGGACGAGGATTGTCCTTTCGTGAACTGCGTGGAGAACCAACCGCGGTCACGACCTCCAAGGACCCGGCGCACCGGTATCACGTCAGCATCGAGTTTCAAGCGCCTGTTCAGAACAAGCCCAAGACGGGCAAAGCCGCAGGCGTGGACGTAGGACTTGAATCCTACATCACGCTCTCCACGGGTGAGAAGGTCGGTAATCCCCGCTTTCTTGAAGATGCCTACCGTCGGCTGCGCAAAGAGCAGAAGGCGCTCTCTCGCAAAGAGAAAGGCTCGAATAACTGGGGGCGCCAGAAGAAGCGGGTAGCGAAAGCGTACGCCAAAGTCGCTGACCGCCGCAAGGACTTTCTCCACAAGCTCTCGACACGCCTTGTTGAAGCGTTCTTGTTGAAGCGTTCGATGTGATCTCCGTTGAGACGCTGGCGGTCAAGAACATGCAGAAGAACCGCTCGCTGGCGAAGGCGATCAGCGATGCCGCGTGGAGTGAGTTCGTGCGCCAGCTTGAGTACAAAGCTGAGTGGTATGGGAAGACGTTGGTCAAACTGGACCGATGGTTTCCGTCCACGAAGCGTTGTAGCGATTGCGGCCACGTCGGAGAACGTAAACCCTTGCACGTCAGGGACTGGACGTGCACCGAATGCGGCTGCGTCCACGACAGAGACGTGAACGCGGCTAAGAACCTCAGTGTAGGGTCGGACAGGCCCGAAGTAAAGCACCTGGAGATCAGCGTAAGACCAGTGGAGCGGTTGAGCTTCATGGCAGCGGTCGACGAACGGTAGAATCTCCCGGCTTTAGCCGGGGGAGTGTCAAGGGGGACCCTTTCAGGCCACTGTGCTTTTCTCAAGAAGACGCTTATCGTTGCGTGGGCGGTTGTTCCAGCCGTTCACCCGTATCGCACGCCCTATCATAACCTGCGCCCCCACTCTATGCCTCATTCGTTTTATTCTCGCCTCCGCACCGCTGCCAGCGCGCTCCTACTTCTCTGGGCCGTTGCCCTGCTCCCGCAGGCGCTCGCACAGGGCCTCTCCCCGATGGACGTGGCCCAGATCGAAACGGTTACCTCCGCGACGATCGCAGCAGACGGGCAGCATGTGGCGTACACGGTGTCTGAACCCGCCGACCCGACGGAAGACAACGTGCCCGCCAGCACATATCTCTACGTGATGAGCACCGAAACGGGCGAAGTCACGGCCTCCTACACAGAAAGCAGTGTGGCCAGTGTCACCTTTCGGCCCGTAGAGGGCACCCTCACGTTTCTGACCAGCGGCGACGATGACGAGGGCCGCGCGCTCTACGAGCTTGCCGTCGACGGCGACGCACCGACCCGCCTGCTGGGCCACGCCACCTCTATTGCCGCCTACGCGTGGGCGCCGGACGGCGAGCGCCTCGCCTTTAGCGCCAACGAGGAACTGGACACGCCCGAGGCGGCGCTCCCGTACCAGCCTGATCTGTTTGAAGAAAACCAGCCGCACCGCCGCGCCTTCATCGCCGACCTCTCGGCCGGCGACCCTGCACCTCGTCAGCTAAACGTGGACGGCACGGTGTACCTCCTGAGCTGGCGCCCCGACGGAACGCAGCTGGCCATCACCGAAGCCCCAACCCCCGGCGTAGACGACTCGTTCATGGCGCAGTCTCTGCAGATTGTCGATGCCGACACCCGCAACGTAACCGCTGACGTTGCCAACGCCGGCAAGATCTCGCAGATTGAATGGAGCCCCGACGGGCAGCGCCTGGCCTTGCTGGCGGGCAACGGCATCCACGACCCCATCGACGGCCGCATCATGACCGTGCAGGTGGACGATGGCGCCGTTCCGGAAAACATCTTCCCTGCCTTTGAAGGCAAGTTCGAACAGATTCAGTGGACGGACGAGAACACCATCCACTTCCTGGCCAGCGAAAGCACCGCGCGCTCCTTCGGCACCATCGCCCCGGATGGGAACGACTTCACCCGGATTCTGACCGCGCGTGACGCCGAGCTGAACAGCTTCGCCCCGTCGGAGGCCGGCCATATCGCCTTTACGGCTTCTACGCCTGCGCACCCGCGCGAGGTGTACCTGCTGCGCGACGGCACCGACAGCCTCGAACGGGTCACGACCCATAACGAATGGCTCGCCGACCGCGCCATGGGCCGGCAGGAGGTCGTCCGCTACACGGCGCGCGATGGGCTGTTTGACATCGAAGGGCTGCTCATCTATCCGCTCGACTATGAGGAAGGCACCGAGGTGCCCCTCATCGTGGTGGTGCACGGCGGCCCCGAAGCGCACTACAGCAACGGCTGGCTCACCGCCTACAGCATGCCGGGGCAGGTGGGGGCGGCCGAAGGCTACGCCGTCTTCTACCCGAACTACCGCGGCAGCACCGGCCGGGGCATCGAGTTTGCGTTCAGCAGCCAGCGCGACCTTGCTGGGAAGGAGTTCGACGACGTTGTGGATGGCGTTGACTACCTGATCGACCAGGGCATCGCCGACGAAGACCGCGTGGGCGTCACCGGCGGCTCCTACGGCGGCTACGCCAGTGCCTGGATGAGCACGTACTACTCCCCGCGCTTCGCTGCCGCGGTGATGAACGTGGGCATCTCCAACAACATCTCCAAGTGGGGCACCAGCGACATCCCCGAGGAGCTCTACCTCGTACACTCGCGCACCCGACTCTGGAACTCGTGGGTGGACATGCTCAAGCGCAGCCCCATCTACCACGTGGAGAACGCCCAGACGCCCATCCTCATTGCCCACGGCGCTGAGGACACGCGCGTGCACCCCGCGCAGTCGCTGGAGCTCTACCGCCACCTGAAGGTGCGCAAGCCGGAAGTGCCGGTGCGCCTGGCCCTGTACCCGAACGAAGGCCACGGTTACGCGCGCGCCAGCGCCCGCCTGGATTATAACCTGCGCATGATGCGTTGGTTTGACACCTACCTGAAGGGCGATGACTCGGAAGCGACGCTGCCCCCGTCAACCGTGGAGCTTCCCATGGAAGAGACCGCGGCTATGCCGTAAGTCTGCCCCACGTTGTGCCTTCCACCGCCCCCGGCCCGCCACGGTCGGGGGCTTTTTTGATTGCGCGAGCCATTAGGCAGGAGCGGGGTCTGGCGTCACAGCGCTGCAGATTCAACACCTCCTTTTTAGCTTTCTGCTGCCACCACTTGACTTTTTGCCCCTCTCCGTAAACTGGGTTGTTCGTTTTTCCAAAGCACAACCCATACCCACTATGCCCTATGGATACGAGCCGTGTGCAAAGATTTACCTAATCGCAATCTTTGGAGGCCTGTTGCTTCTCGCCTCGTGCGATGCGGTCACGGAGCCGGACATTCCATCTACTGAGCAGGAAGCTTTTAGCGAAAAGGTCCCACAGACCACGACGGCCAGCGCTGGAGACACCGAGTTGTTTAACTGCTATGTCAGCCAGCTTACCGCTGATGGCACCTACGTTGAGAAACTCGCCCGATTCCCCCTTCCCACATCGCTTGGCTGGACCGACCAGGACGCGCTCGTGGTCACTGCCTATCGTAACATCTTCCCAGGTACCACTATTACCACCCGAATCGCCAACTGCCGCATTCCCGACCACCCCGACGCTATTAGCTACATGGCTGACCTACTCGAAGCGGACTTTATCGGGACGCTTGGTGTGGGCACGTTCTCCGGTGACGAAGAGGACTGTGGCGATGATGTTGCGTTCTGCGGTGATCTGGAGGGAATCGAGGTCACCGCCAGCCGATGCGACAACGAGGCCGCTCTCTCATGCGGAGGCACTGGAGGCGAGTACATCGGATGGCACTGGGACGATATCTTTGACGACTGGTACGATGGCAACGACCATGACTGGGAACCTGTCGGCGGAGACCCCAATGAACCCTGTGAAGACTGCCTACCCCCAGAGCCGTGTGATACGGGCAATGATTTGTTCGATAGTGACGCATTTGCAGAAGCTGCAGAAGATCTTTGGGAACGCTCCAATGTCGATGCTCCTCAACCACAGAGGTTAGAACAGGCGAGTATTGGCTTTCCCTCTGCTGGTGACGATGACTACGCTTTCACCCCAATGCCTGACCACTGGATAAATGATGCCGGACCTTGCCATATCAACTTCGATGTAGGCACGAGCTTCCCTGATAATGGCATCCTGATTCACACACACCCTTTTGAGATGGGTGAGGTTGTTACTGTGTGCGATGGTGCTCCCTCTTTTGAATATTATCCTATACCCGCAGACGATGACAGAGAAGCGATAGAGAGAATCTCTGAATTTGCTGAAGGTGCTAAAGGCATCGTTCTGGACAAGGACAAGATAACGGTGTTCACAGCCGAAGGGGCAAGCGAAGACGTACAATACGAACGTTGTGGGTACTGACGATATATCGTTCTCGAGCTTAACGCAACAAATAAGGTGACATCCAATGTATAGATTGTTTTTCGTGACGACCCTATTGTTCATCTTTTCGACATGTGCTGCCTTTGCACAACACGGACCACCGCCTATTGACGATCCCAACGAACCCGGCCCACCGCCACCGCCAGCCGTTTGTCCGACTAATGATGAACGAACGACAAACGACATTGCTACATTTCTCGAATCCAACGTAGTTGCGCATATTCGCGCCGAGACAGGTCTGGAGGGAGCATCAGTTTCGGATTTTGAACCGCTAACCAACTCAGTGGACGGATACATCTGCGATGCATTGAATGATGAATTCCATGATACAATCGAAAATGACACGTGGAACATCAGCTATTACAAGACACCAGGTCAGAGTCCCGTCCAATATGTCGCCGTAGTCCGGCCACGACCGATAGATCCTGATAGTACTCAAATAATAATGGGCAGAACGATTCTCTATTTTTTCGACCAGACCTTGAACCTCATAGATGCATTCGGGCACTGATTGTGCATGGTTATTCGCGATAACCATGTGCACGTGTGATTGGCAAACCTCTGTACCCGACAAAAAATGAACGGGCCCAGCAGAGCGCTGTAGAGGGTAATTCGTTCGACAGAAACACCCACCTACAGCTCTCGCCAGGCCCATGAAGTACTATCGGTCGCTCACAGACCTGCCCGGCGTCACTTTTCGATTCATCAAGCACGGCCGGGGTTC
>JAAAOI010000101.1 GCA_009908945.1 Bacteroidota bacterium | reverse complement strand
AAAGATTGGCGCGCCGCGGCAGAGGACCGTGATGGCCGGAGGGGCAACGACCAAGAGGATGCGCACTACGACAGCATAGCGAGGAATACACCGTACCATCTACTCCCGATCCTGGGCTTCGACCGCGCCGGCCAGCGTGGCCTGCCACGCGTTGCACCTGCCGCTCGTCGCACAGACTGAAGCAACCGCCGGGGCAGTAGACGAAACCAGGCCCCCGCATCTTGCCTCTCCGAGCATAGCAAAAGCCCCAATCCAGGCCTGGCCCTCAGGAGCCCGACCGTTTTCAGACGACAGCGAAGGTGTCCCGTAAAAACCGACGGCGATAATTTCAAGTCGTCTGGCGGACAGGACAGGTGGGCTGGAGTCCACGTAGGGCCTGGGGCGTCTGGCGTGGATGGTGGGCATGGCCCTTGGGGGGCATGCGCTGCTTTGGCACACCTCGCGGCAGCGGCGGCGTTTGGTTGGATAGGCCCGGTGCCGGTGACCTCGCCCTTTACACGCCCGGCCCAATGCCTTGGTGGTCCGGGTAAGCCCGGTAGGGTTGAGGTGACCAGCCTGTAGACGGTCTGGCGCACTATCCATAATCCGTGCGTCGCCCTGCGCCTCCCGCCACAGTACCTGTCGTCGGAGCGAGTGCCCCTCTTTTGCCAGAACGCCATTTCATGCGGATAGCAGGCGTCGTATGCTGTATAGTGGTTGCTGTTGAAGCGCCAGCCTCACCGGGGCGTCCCCACAGTATGCAGCGGACCGGTGGGCCGGGGTACCGGCGCGCGGACCACCCGCGTTTTCTTCATTTGACCCTTTGAGGCCATGCGACGGATGCTACACATCGCGCTGGTAGCCGGGGCCGTCGCCCTGTGGGGCCTGGCGACGCCGCTGCTCGCGCAAGACGACGACCTTGACCTGCTGCACTATTGGAGTTTCAATGACCCCGAGGAGGAGGGGAACCCATGGCCCGCACCGGTCAGTCCAGACGCTGGTGCAGGCGTTCTGAGCTACACCTTCGATCCGGGCAGCCTTAATGACTTTGGTGGAACTACGACCAACGCGCGTCTGGGTGAATCCGCAGGTTCGACGTTTACCGTAGCGGGTTCGAGCCAAAACGGGTCGCATGTTGATCTCGCCGTTCCTGTAGGTGGGTTTGAGGATATCGTGCTTTCTTATGCCTCGCGGGGTACCGGCACAGGATTCTCAACCCACGAGATCCAATACAGCACCGATGGTGGGGTCTCCTTCGAGGCGATCCAGACCTTCACTGACCGAAATGCTACCGGGTCCTCTTTCGACCTGCTTGAGGTCGATTTTAGTAGCCTTGATACGGTGGATGACAACCCCGATTTTGTCATCCGCATTACGGTTGATGGGGCGACCAGCGGTAGTGGCAATAACCGCTTCGACAACATCACCATCGAAGGCGTTGCGATCGAGGCCGTTGAGGAAGGCCCGATCGCAAACGTCACGCGGGGTACGTTTCACGACACGCTGACCGACGCCATCACCAGCGCGCAGGCCGGCGACTCGCTGACGGTCAGCAGCGGCACCTACACGGAGAGCATCACCATCGACAAGCCGCTAATCCTGCAGGGGCTCACGGCGGACGATGTGCTGCTGGCGCTCTCCAGCTACACCCTCACCAGCAGCGCATCCGGAGCGCCAGAGGGGGCGCCTGTTATTGAAGGGCTGGTGACGCTTGCGGCCGACGCCATCACCCTGCGCGGGCTGACGGTGGAGGGCGGCAGCGGCAGCGCGGTCCTCACGCAGCCGGCCAGCGTGGGCTATGACGGCCTCACGCTGGAGGAAAACACCTTCACTGCGGACAGCAGCGCGCCCCTCGTGTACATCCACGGCGGGTTTGCGGGGGGCACGCTCACTGACCCGAGCACGAACCTTACGGTGATCGATAACGTGTTCGGCGGAAGCCTCGGACCTGGTGTAGCGCTGGGGCTGGAAGCTATCAGCGGCACCGCCACGGACAACGTCTTCACCGCCGCCACTGCGTTTGGGCACGTGGAGCTGTGGGGCTTTGACGTGGAGTCTGGCGTAGCCGTGGCCAACAACACGTTCAACGGTGACGAGCTGACCGATGCCTTCTACGTGCGCGACAGCACGCCGGGCGGCCTGTACGATCTGCCTGGGATAGAAGAGAACAACACGTTCGACCCTGAAGCCGAGGTTGCAGACAACGAGATCCGTCCGGCCGCACCGTTTGAATGCCCCGAACCGTCCTTCACTGAAGATGACAGCGCTATCTTTAGTGAGGGCATTGCCATCCTCACCATCATGGGCAGTGACGGCGCGGGCATCACGGACGTGAACTTTGTGGATCCGGATACGAACGAAACAGCGCTGGTGAACCTGATCGCGTCGACCGACACGCCCGACTTCACCTCTGGCGATGGCGTCCGCTTTAGCTTCGATGGGGAGGATGTCGATGCGCCACTGGAAGTGGTGTTTACCCTCACCGTAGACGAGCCAGAAGGGCTGGCGCCGGGTGACACCTTCACGGCGTCGTATTTTGCCAAGGTTATCAACGCGTGCGAGGTCACGCTGGACGTTGACCCCGTGCAGACCCTGAATGCCTCGCCCTCGCCGGTCGTGCAGCTGCAGGGCAACTACCCGAACCCGTTCACGGATGCGACCACGCTCCGCTTTGCGCTCCCGGAAGCCACGGACGTTCGGCTGGTAGTGTTCGACCTGCTGGGCCGGGAAGTAGCCGTGCTGGTAGAGGAGATGCTGCCTGCGGGCACGTACGAGGTGCCGTGGGATGGGACCCTGCACGGTGGGCATGCGGCCGCCTCTGGCGTGTACATCGTGCGGCTTGAGGCCGGGGCGGTCCACACCACCCAGCGCATCCTCCGCACCCGATGATCGGCTACCCCACACTTCGTGTCCTCTGCCCTCAAC
>JAAAOI010000253.1 GCA_009908945.1 Bacteroidota bacterium | reverse complement strand
CATCCCCCCACACTCACATACCCCCACACCGAAAACGGCACCCCCAGCTGGAATCGAACCAGCAACCTGCGGTTTAGAAGACCGCTGCTCTATCCGGTTGAGCTATGGGGGCGCATACGCTGCAGCGTGGTAATACCTGAGGGGAATTGTGCAGTTTCGGATTACACGGCGCGGGCGCCGTTGCGCTCCAGCACGCGCGCCTTGTAGCCATGCGACTGCAGGGCGCTCATGATGCGCTGTACATGCTCCGGCCCCAGCGTAGTCAGCACAATCTCCACCTCCGTCGTTTGCACCGGCAACGTGGTAAACGTGCGCTGGTGCTGTACCTCCACGACGTTACCGCCCACTTCACCGATGCGCTGGAGCACCGTGCCCAGCGACCCCGGCACATCGCGGATCTCCACATGCAACCGCACCATGCGGCTGGTGCGGGCCAGGCCCCGCTGGATGATGGAGGACAGGATGAGCAGGTCGATGTTGCCGCCGCAAATAACAATGCCGACGTTCTGTCCTTGAAAGCGCTTCCGATGCGCAAGCAGAGCGGCAAGCCCGGCGGCGCCGGCACCCTCTGCGACCAGCTTTTCCAGCTGCAGGAGCCGCAGCACCGCGTCTTCGATCCCTTCTTCGTCTACCAGCACAATGTCATCCACCAACTCGCTGATGATCTGCTGCGTAAGCTCCCCGGGCTCTTTTACCGCGATGCCTTCGGCAATCGTGCTGTTGCTGCACTGGATCTCTTGCCCGTGCAGGGCCTGATACATGGCCGGAAAGCGCTCCGTTTGCACGCCGATGATGGACAAGTCAGGGCGCAGGGCACGCGCGGCAATGGCAATCCCGGAAATCATGCCCCCCCCGCCAATAGGCACGATGAGGGTGTCGAGGTCGGAGGCTGCTTCCAACATCTCCAGGCCGATGGTCCCCTGCCCCGCAATCACGTGAGGATCGTCGTAAGGATGCACGAGGGTGAGGTCGCGCTCCTCCGCCAGCTGACGGGTGAGGCGGCTGGTCTCGTCCAGCGTGTCGCCATGCAGGATCACCTCCGCGCCAAAGGCCCGCGTCCGCTCTACCTTGACGCTGGGCGTGTGCTGCGGCATCACAATGACGGCAGGGATGCCCAGCCGCTCGGCATGGCAGGCTACGCCCTGCGCGTGATTGCCGGCCGACTGCGCAATGACGCCTTGCTTGCGCTGCGCATCGGACAGGACGCGCATCCGGTTGATGGCACCGCGCTCTTTGAATGAGCCGGTGAACTGTAGATTCTCGAGCTTCAGGAATACCGACGCGCCGGATAGGTCCGAGAGCTTCCGGGAATGCATCAGCGGGGTCTGGTCTACCTGTCCTTTGATGGCCTGGGCAGCCGCCCGTACATCGGCCAGGGTTACGACGTCTTCGATCATAGCACAACAAGGGGGAGGAGGCAATACAACAAAAACGGCGGCAACATAGGCGCCGTCACAGGGACCTGCAACGCCCCCGCCGGAGCCGGGATCAGCCAATAGTTCGTCCACAAAAAACCCCGCAGCCGTGAAGCTACGGGGTCATCACAACAGGGACCGCGTGGGGGACAACTGCGGGCTTCGTCGGGGCGGCCGGATTCGAACCGGCGACCTTCTGCTCCCAAAGCAGACGCGCTAACCGGGCTGCGCTACGCCCCGCAGGGGATATACGGATGGCAGGCTGGCGCTTGTGTTGCATCCGAGCACCGATGGTGCGGCAGGGCAAGAGGCTACAGCCCTGCGTGCAGTACCGGCCCTACCGGCGTTCCTTGGCGGCCTTCAGCTCGTCTTGCACGTCGTTTACATCTACCATCTTCTGACGGAAACTGTAGTGGCCTTTGCTGTTCTTTTCGGCCAGTACGAGGCGGGCCATGTCGCGGCCCTTATCGCCATGAATGCGGCCGGTACGTTGATTTTTGCTAACCTTAGCCATTGTTACTTAATCTCTTTGTGGACGGTGTGCTTGCGCAGTACAGGGTTGTATTTACGCAGCTCGATGCGCTCGGTCGTGGTGCGGCGATTTTTTGTGGTGTGATACCGCGACGTGCCGGGCGCTTCGGTGCATTCCAGAATAACCTGGACTCTGTTTCCTTTAGCCATAATCTTACGGGTTTAGTCAGTCGTGGCGTGCGAGCAGGCGATGGATCTACACCTTTACGCCTTGCTTGCGGGCTTCTTTCAGGACGGCTTCAATGCCCTTCTTGTTGATGGTCTTCAGCGTCTTGGTCGACACCTTCAGCGTAATCCACCGATCCTCGGAAGGAACGTAGAACCGCTTCTTGTGAAGGTTGACGTTGAAGCGCCGCTTTGTCTTGTTATTGGCGAAGGAGACGTTGTTGCCGCTGCGGGGGCCTTTCCCCGTAAGGTCGTCTTTGCGGGACATAACAGCCCTCAATCAAATTCTGTGATGAACGTCGCGTCCTGTGGGAGCGCTCTATGGTAGCGTCTATGGGACGTTGAGCGCCGCATGGCGCCCCACCGAACAGGCAGACGCCTTATAGCCGCCGCCGCGCGCGGTTGTTTCCGAAAAACGTGTGGAGATGGCCGGCTGTAAGCAGCACAGCGCTGCCGGAGGTCATCCTTCCACCTGCACAGCGCGGGCCGGTGCTACAGCCGCCGCGCGCGCCGCCGGATACACGGACGCCAGCAGGCACAGAAGGAACGCCCCTCCGCCGATGAGCACCAGATCGGAGGCTTGCACGGCAATGGGGTAGGCGTCAATCAGGAAGGCGTCGGCGCCGGCCAGCGGCACCAGCCCGTAGGCATCTTGCAGCCAGGCCAGCGTCAGCCCCAGCACAAACCCGGCGCCTATCCCCGCCCCGCCAATGAGGCCGCCTTCCAGCAAAAAGATACGGCGGATGTCTTTGCGCGACACCCCCATGGCCTGCAGCACGCCCACGTCGCGTTGCTTCTCGATAACGATCATGGTGAGGGAGCCTACGATGTTAAACGCTGCTACAATCACGATCAGAAAGAGGATTAGCGTAGCGCCCCACTTCTCCAGTTGCATCACGTCGTAAAGCGAGCGCTGGAGGTCGTACCAGGTGAGGACCTCGAAGCGATCGCCATCGAGCGCGGCTTGCAGTTCCCGCTGCACGCGGTCGCTCCGGTCGATGGTGTCGAGGCGAAGCTCCACGCCGGTCACGCGCGTGCCCATGCGAAAGAGCTGCTGCGCCTCCGTCAGCCCGATGAACAGGTGGCTCTCGTCGTAGGCGCCCTGCAGGCGGTACAACCCGCGCAACTCAAACGGGCGCACCTGGGGTACGCTGAAGGGCTGCGTCAGCATGCGCTCGATGCCCTGGGCCGACAGCAACCCCACGGGGTCGCCGGCGCGTTCGTCCGTGGCGGGGCGCACGCCGAGGCGCCGTGCCAGATCCATCCCCATGACCAGACCCGAGCGCCCGGCGCGGCGTTCCACATCGAAGCGCCCGCGCCCGGTCTGCGCTACGATCTCGCCCACACCGCCCAGGGTGGTGGCATCCACGCCACGCACCGTAACGACGCGCGCCTCCTGGCCGTCGCCGCCCATGGAGAGCAGCGCGCGGCCTTCGACGAAGGGTGCGGCCTCTTCTACATGCTGCAGGTCCAACGCGGTGGCCATCAGGGCGTCAGGATCGTCCAGCCCGCGTTCATCGACGCTCACGATGCGGACGTGCGGATCGACCGATACGAGCATATCGCGCACAAAGTCGAAGAACCCGTTCATCACGGAGAGCACGACGATGAGGGCGGCCACCCCAATGGCCAGCCCTACGGTAGCGATGCCCGTGATGATAGAAATCATGGACACCTGCTTGGCACTAAACAGGTAGCGCCGCGCGATGCGAAAACGGTAATCCATACAGGCAGCCCAGGAGCGAAGAGGGGGCGGCTACAGGCGCGGCTCAGGAGCCTCAAAATCGGCCGGGGTGAAGGTCGTCACCACGTCCACGTTATCGGTAAGGATGGCCGGCCCACCCTCAGCCTCCGACGCCTTCCGCTGAGCGATGTGGATATCGCCCCCCGGAGCGGCGAGCGTCACGTAGTCGGTCCACGTAAAGAACGAGGGCGCGGCGTCCGGGTTGTTTTGGAGGATGAAGGCCCAGCGCTCCACCCGGTCGGTGTCGGTGTCGATGTAAAGCCAGTAGCGGTCGTCGGGCGTGAGGCCTACATCGCCAAAGGTGAGGTGAAGCACGTCGTAATCGGCGGAGGCTGAATCGGCTGCCACGCTGCGGTTGACCCCGGCATCGAAGAGTTTGGCCGGCGCCATCATCCAGTACGTGTCGTTGATGTACCGCTGATAGGCGGCCTCCAGGGCATCGGCTGTGGCCGCGTCGCCCAGCGCCTCCCCGTCGCGGTAGGCGGTGCCCGCTTGCGTGTCCACATTGAAGAGGATGACCTCCATGCCGTCCTCGGTGGTACGCTCGAGGCGGTAGTCGCCCGTCTCCCGGTTCCAGAGGTGCTTTGCCACGAGGGTACGCTCGCCACCGCGCTCGATCGCGAAGTCGAACCGCAGCCCCGGGAGGCGCTGCCACGCCTCAGGGCCGCCGATGGCCTCGTAGGTGCGCATGGCCAGCGAGTCGGCCGCGTCGGTTACGGCCGGCCGGTCGATGGCGGCTTCCTGCTCCAGCGCCTCGGCGGGGTCCTCGGGGGGCTCACAGCCCAGGATCAGTAGAGCACACAGGAACAGCGCGGCGGGCAATAAGCGGAGCATGGGAGCGGAGGAGCATGACGGGGATGATGAGCCGCTCATGCTACACGTTGAACCGGAAAAGGATCACGTCGCCATCCTTCACCACATAGTCTCTGCCTTCGGCGCGAAGCTTACCGGCGTTGCGGGCCGCCGCTTCCGAGCCCAGCACGTCGAACGTTTCAAACGGGATGGTCTCGGCCCGGATGAAGCCGCGCTCGAAGTCGCTGTGGATGGTGCCGCCGGCCGCGGGGGCATGCGTCCCCCGCTCAACGGTCCAGGCGCGCGTCTCTTTGGGGCCGGTGGTGAAGAAGGTGATGAGGCCCAGCAGGTCGTACGCGGCGCGGATGAGGCGCTCCAGGCCCGAGCGTTCCAGGCCGAGCTCGTCGAGAAAAAGCGCGCGCTCGTCGGGGTCCAGCTCGGCAATCTGTGCTTCCAGTTCGGCCGACACCACCACCACGCCCGCGTTTTCTTTGGCCGCGATGGTGCGGACCTCATCGACGTAGGTGTTGCCTTCCGGCAGCTCGTCCTCGCCCACGTTAGCGGCGTACAGGACGGGCTTGCTCGTTAGCAAGAACAGCTCGTGCAGCATCTCCGCCTCCGCTTCGCTGACCTCCAGCGTCCGGGCCGGCTCACCGTCGCCCAGGTGATCCTGCAGGCGCTGCATGAACTGATGCTGCGCCACCGCCTCTTTCTCTCCCGTCTTGGCTGCCTTCGCGACGCGGTCGATGCGCTTCTCCACCGTTTCGAGGTCCTTCAGCAGCAGCTCCGTGTCAATCACCTCGATATCGCGCGCCGGGTCTACCGAGCCAGCCACGTGCACCACGTTGTCGTGGTCGAAGCAGCGCACCACGTGTACGATGGCGTCCACCTCACGGATGTGGCCGAGGAACTGGTTGCCCAACCCCTCCCCTTTGGAGGCGCCCGCGACCAGCCCGGCAATATCCACAAACTCGATGGAGGCCGGCGTCATATCCTTCGATTCCGAGAGTTCAGCGAGGCGCTCCAGCCGGTCGTCCGGTACGGGCACAGCGCCGACGTTGGGGTCAATCGTGCAGAAGGGGTAGTTGGCCGACTCTGCGCCGGCTTCACTCAGGGCGTTAAAGAGGGTGGACTTGCCCACGTTGGGAAGCCCTACGATACCACAGCGTACAGCCATTAGAATCTCGTAAAGTGAGTCGAATACAGGAAAGCTGCGCACACGTACCCATGCTGCGGAACTCCACCCGTGCAGCGTTGGCGCGCGGGCCGGGCGTTCCTGCGCAGTCATCGCACCACGCTTAGCCTGCGTAGGGAATGGAGAGGAAGTGGCGCTCCGGCAAACGCACAGCCGTGAGGCGCCCCAGGTTGGGGTGCATGTGGTACACGCAGCCCGTGTCGATAGCGATCAACTTGTCGCGGTTGATGGGCTCGGGTTGTGGCGTATGGCCGCACACCACCGGCTTCTCCCAGGGGAGCGTGCTGGCCTCCAGGTGGTCGCGCTCCCAGAGAAACACATCCTCCCCATGCTGCTCCAGGTTCTCGGCGATGGACCGCGTGGGGCGGAGCCCGGCGTGCACGAAGAAGAAGTCGTCGGTTTGGTAGTAGAGCTCCGTGTTGCGCAGAAACGTGTCGTGCGTATCGGGGATCTCGTCGTGGCCGTGCTGACGGTAGCTCTCAATGGTGGAGACGCCCCCGTTCATGCGCCAGGAGTGCGCGTCGCCGTAGTCCAGAAACCCCAGCATGAACGCTTCGTGGTTGCCCCGAAGAAACGTGCAGGGCACCTCATCCCGCAGGTCCAGCAGCCGGTCAATCACCGCAAACGAGTCGGGCCCGCGATCCACATAGTCGCCCACAAACACGAGGTGATCGTCTGCTGATGGATTCAGACGATCGAGCAGCACGTCCAGCGAACCGATGCAGCCGTGGATGTCTCCGATAGCATAAAGTGACATATACCCTTCAACGTAGGTTATGACAGGGCGCTACGAGTTTGTGCGCTGGTTCAGCGACTGCATACCAATCAGCCCCCGCCCGCTCTTCTTAAGGCGTCCTTTTTGGTGTAGATCGGTCAGCGCGGCATCCAAGACCCCGTTCACAAAGGTGCCGCTGTTGTCTGTGCTGAAGGCCTTGGCCACTTCGATGGATTCATTAATGGTCACTTTCGGGGGGATATCCTCGAATTCCAAGAACTCGCAGATGGCCATGCGCAGCACCAGGCGGTCGAGCAGGGCAATGCGCGCCAGCTCCCAGTTGCGGGTATGCTCGTCGATAATCGCGTCGGCCTCCTGCTGCAGATCGAGCGTCCGGATGAAGAGGCTTCGGGCAAAGTTCAGAACCTTTCGATCTTTCTGGAAAAAGGGCTTGATGAGGTGCTCAATGGTATGCTCGATGCGCCCCCCACCGATTTCCTGTGCGTACAGGCCCTGCAATACGCGTTCTCGGGCTTCGCGACGGCTACTCATGGGCGCTTTTGTCAAAGGACAGGCAACAAGGGACGGAAAATACGCCTTGGTCAGACGTTTCCCGATTTTAGACGACAAGGTGTAATCACTCGTACCTGCCGAAGGTTTGTCCCAGCCGTCCGGTTTCACTGCTTGTTCGTATATTAAGTCGCGCAGCGCAGGCAATGGTACGCGGGCCTACGTTACGAAATCGGCGGGCGGTGTGTCTGAGGAGAACCGCTACGATGGTGCCCAATCGAATGCGCAATGCGGCCTGACTCTTCGGTACAGTGGAACGCGTACCCCGCCGGCTGGCTGGCCGGGGCGTTGGCTGTGGGTATCGTATGGGCACAGGCCACTGGGACGGCCCCCGTGCGCTGGATCGTAACAGGGGGGCTCCTGCTCGCGGGCGCGGTCCTCCTGCTGCACGGGGCGCACCGTCGGCTGGTATCGGGGCTGCCGTTGGCAGCGACAGGCGTCGTGGCACTGGCCGTCGTGTGCGCGGGTGGAGCGCGGCAGAGCGCGTTTCAGACGCTGCCGGCGCAGCACGTGGCCCACGCCGTGAGCGACACCGCTGGAGCCGGTACACTTTACGGTCATGTGGCCGACCATCCGGTGGTACACCCTCGGCAGTTGCGCCTCGTAGTGAATGTGGACGCGTGGCAGCCTGCGGCTGGCGCCGCCCGGGCCGTTACGGGGCGCGTGCAGGCTACCCTCTGGGCGCCCTGGGGCGATTCCCTCCGCGCGCCCTCGGTGCTTCACGGCGATCAGGTGGCGCTACAAGGCACACTTGAACCGCTCCCCCGCCGCCGCAACCCGGCCGACTTCGACTACGGGAGGTTTCTCCAGCGGCACGGGGTGCATGCCGTCTTTACCATTCGCGATAGCGCTGCCGTCGTGGTGCGGGGTGCGGATCGCTCGTGGCTGGATGCTCTCATCGTGCAACTCCGCCGGTACGTCCGCTCTCAGATCGCTTACGCTGTGCCTACGCCCGAGGGCCGCGTTCTGCTTACTGCCTTGATCTTGGGCGATCGTACTGCGCTGGATTCCGAGACGCGCGAGCAATTTCGGCGTACGGGCCTGATGCACCTCCTGGCGGTATCTGGCCTGCACGTGTTGCTGGTAGGGATGGTCCTGTTTCAGGTGCTGGGGCCCGTACTGCGCCGGCTGGGGATGCCATGGCGCGGCGCAGAGGCTGGACGCGCGGCGCTCACGCTCAGTCTGCTCGGCCTGTACATGCTGGTGGCTGGAGCCAGCGTGTCGGTGGTACGCGCGGTGCTGATGGCCACTCTGCTCATCGGTGGCCTGCTTTTGCAGCGCTCGGCGCATACGCTCAATACCCTGGGGGTCGCCGCGGTGGTGCTGTTGCTCGTCCGGCCCACCCAGCTTTTCGATGTCGGATTTCAGCTCTCCTTCACGGCGGTGGCGGCTATCGTAACCTTGCAACCACGGTTGCGAGACTTCGTCCCCTCAGCGTGGCTGGAACGCCCATGGGTGCGTGCTGGCCTGCTCAACGTGGTGGTGTCGGTCGGTGCTGTGTTGGGGACGCTGCCGGTGCTGCTGTATCATTTCGGTTATGCCTCCTGGGCCGGCATTGTGCTAAACCTGCCGGCCATTCCGCTGACAGCCGGGACGCTCCTGGCCGGCTTGTTGGCGGTGGTCGCTGGTGGCATGAGCGCTGGGGCGGCACAGGCGTTTGGCGCCTCAGCGGACCTCTGTGCACACCTCTTGCTGTGGATCACCGCGCAGGGGGATGCCTGGCTTGGGTTTCTTGCGATCGACCGGTTCGTGACGGCTCCGTTTGCTGTAGCGGCCCTGGCATTAGGGACGCTGGCCCTGGCCCAATGGCCGCGGCCGCGCAACCGATGGCGGCTCGTGGGGGCAGCCCTTGGATGTCTTGTCCTCACCACCTGGGGGCCCGTGGTTTACGGCAACCGGGCCGCGCCGCTCGAATTGGTGTTCTTCGACGTCGGCCATGGCGATGCTACGCTCGTTCGGTTTCCAGGAGGCAGGACACTGCTTGTGGATGCCGGTGCGCGTGACCAGTTCGTAGATCATGGGCAGCGGACCCTGCTGCCTCACCTCCGCCATGTCGGTATCCACAAAATCGACACGGTGATTATCAGCCATCCCCATGCCGATCATTTTGGTGGGCTGCTCACTTTGCTCCGCTCCGTGCCTGTCGGGCGTGTTTTTCATAACGGGCAGGTACACCCCTCTGATGTATTTACAGAGAAGATCGCCTTGTTAGATAGCCTGCGCATTCCGCATGGCTCGCTCGCGGCAGGGGATACGCTGCGGCTTGATCCAGCTGTGCGGCTTGATGTCCTTGCGCCCGAGCCTGCTCGCAGCTATGATCACACCCAGGCAAACGATGCATCCGTAGTGCTTCGGCTTCGCTACGGCGATGTGCGGGTGCTGTTTGCCGGAGATGCGGAGCAGGAAGCAGAACAGCTTCTGGTGAGCCGCTATGATACGCTTCTCCACAGCGATGTGGTTAAAGTGGGGCATCATGGGTCGCGCACCAGCAGTGCAGGGGCTTTCGTCGATGCCGTCCGCCCTGATACGACGCAAGCTGGTGTGGCGATTATTAGTGTGGGGGGAGGGCGGCGGTATGGGTTGCCGAGTCCAGTTGTGGTGGACCGATGGAAAGCCCATGGCGCAGAAGTGAGAATAACGCGAGACGTGGGGGCTGTGTGGCTGCAAAGCGACGGGGTAGAGGTATGGTCCCGCAAATGGCGCTGATGGAGATGCGGTCTGATCACAAGCCACTCAACTGATCTACGAAGATATACTAATTTTACTGGTATACCGTATTGTACCAATTCAGCTTTCTTGGAGATGTGTTGGAGAGACGGTCCAATGCCCCTCCTTATTATGTATTAGTTTTTTTAAAGAGTAGTAGGGCTTGTAGTAGAGGCTGTGGAAATGTGGATAGTGAAGTTACGCACATCAGCCCCTCGTCATTGTGCAGAACATCCCCGCGTCATCCCCATCCTTTCCACAAAAAGGCCCACGCTGCACATCGGATTCAAGTCAGTGCAAGGGGATCGGGGGGAAGTTATCCACGAATCCACAGGTATCCACAGCATTTCTGGACGAAACCCTCAAAACTTATGCACAGGTATCCACAGTGTGGACAGATGCGCACTTCCTGTGGAGAAGGTGGGGGGTTCTCCACAGGTATCCACACGCCGCCCCGATGGCGCTACTTGTCCAGAAGTTCTCCTGTAGTTATCCACGGGTTGTGCACAGTGTGGAAAACTATACTGGGGACTAAAATCATTTGGCGTAACCCGTTGCATACCAGTGTGTTGAGAGATGTATTATGGCACAGGGGCTCCGCATTCCGCCCAAACCTGGTGTGGAAAACCAGAAAAACCGCCCCGTGAAGCCTCACAGGGCGGTTTTTGTAGAAAGGAGGGCAGCCGCGACCTGAAATGCAGCAGCGGCTGCTTCCGGGAGTGGTATACCGGTTTGCGTCAGGACGGCTTGCCAAGCAGCGAAAACATCTCCTTCTTGTAGGCCTCTACGCCCGGCTGATTGAAGGGGTTGACCTGCAGCAGGTAGCCGCTTACCGCCACGGCGTGCTCGAAGAAGTAGAGCGCCGCGCCGAGCGGAGCGGCAGCTACCGCATCCAGCGTTACCGTGATAACGGGCACCCCGCCTTCCACGTGAGCTTTGCGGGTGCCCTCATAGGCTTTGCGGTTGATCTCCTGCATGGTTTTGCCGGAGAGGTAGTTGAGGCCGTCCAGGTTTGCGTCGCTGTCCGGTACGGCGAGGTCGCCCCCGTCATCTGCAACCAACAGGAACGTCTCCAGCAGGAAGCGCTGCCCATCCTGCACGTACTGCCCCAGCGAGTGGAGGTCGGTGGAGTACTGCACGCTGGCGGGGAAGAGGCCTTTGCCTTCTTTGCCCTCGCTCTCGCCAAAGAGCTGCTGCCACCAGCCGCCGATGCTGCTGAGGCGCGGCTCGAAGACGGCCAGCGTGTCCACCGCGTAGTCCTGCTCATGCAAGAGGTAGCGGATGCCGGCGTAGGCCAGCGCCGGGTTGTCAGCAGCAGATTCAAGCGCCTCATACTGCTCGACGGCGCCATAGAACAGCGAGCGGATGTCGACGCCGGCTACGGCAATCGGCAGGAGGCCAACAGGCGTGAGCACCGAAAAGCGCCCGCCCACGTTGCGCGGGATCTCGTACTTCTTGTAGGGATGCGCCTTGCGGAGTTCGTTCAGCGCGCCTGAGGCGGGGTCGGTGGTGATGATGATGCGGTCGTCGGCGTCGTCGAAGGTCGCTTCCAGCCACTGCCGCAGAAAGCGGAAGCTGAGGGCGGGCTCCAGGGTGGTGCCGCTCTTAGAGATGACGTTGAGGTAGACGGACTTTCCTTCAAGGTACTGCAGCAGCTCGCGCAGGTAGGCACCACTCATGTGGTGCCCAGCAAACAGCACCTCGGGTGTACGGTCGGCCGAGGGCGTCTCCGTCGCCGCAGCAGGAGGTGGGGGCGTTTGGAGGTAGGGCGTGAGCGCATCAATGACGGCCTTGGCGCCCAGGTACGAGCCGCCAATGCCGATGCACACGAGCACGTCAGCCTTGTGCCTGATCCTGGCGGCTGTGGTTTCGATGTCTTCCAACAGCGCATCGTTGGGGTCGCTCAGGAGGTCGCGCCAGCCAAGAAACGCGCTGCCGGCGCCGGTGCCCTGGAGCACCTGGGCATGCGCATCCGCCAGACGAGGCTGCAGGGCCTCAAGGGCGCCGTCTGCAAGAAAGGGCTGGGCGTACTGGGTATCGAGATGGAGCATAGGGAGCAGGAGAGGTGAAGAGGAAAAGAACGGGGGTGTGTAGGTCGCTCAGCACCACCAGTATAAGAAAACACAGTCGCGTGTGCGCAAATGCGGGCGCCAAACCTCTTATGGGCGATAACGGCAGCCCCATCGCGAAAGCAAACCATGGAACGGCTGGCCCGTGGAACGGCTGTTCTCTTGCGTTCGCCTCCTGCCCTCCTGCCATGCTGCTGTACTACCCTGCCGCTGTAGCTGACGTCCCGACCTTCGCCTGCGAAGGCCTCCATGCCGAGGCTGGTGTCACGCTGTACAGCGCGTTGCCGGATGCCCAGGCGGCCGGGGAGGCGGTGCTGGTCGTAAACGCCCTGCAGGTGCCCGCGGCGCCTTCCGTACCGCCGGCTGGATCCACGGTGCAGGTGCCCCACGTGCCCCCGGAGGCGCTGGGCAACGTGAGGCCGTACGCGCCGCCAGAGCCCGTAACCGCCGCCGGGGGCTACGTCGTCCGGTACGAGCACGGCACGACCGACCTGCTCCTGATTTACCGGCGTGGCGTGTGGGATCTGCCGAAAGGCAAAGCCGATCCCGGCGAAACGCCCGAGGCCTGTGCCCGGCGGGAGGTCTGCGAGGAAGTCGGCATCGACACCCTCACGCTCGTCCGCCCGCTGGGCCACACGGAGCATGGGTATCGGGAGGGCGATGTCTATCGCGTGAAGACGACGCACTGGTTTCTTATGCGCACTCCTGAACGCACGTTTACGCCGGAAACGCGGGAGCAAATCCAACGCGTGGCATGGTTTCCGTGGACGGTTGCCCGGGAAAAGATGGGCTATGAGACGCTGCGGCACCACATGGACGCCATCGCCCACGATGTGCCCGGCGTAGAGTCAGCGACGTAGCAGCGCTACGTTTGGGGATAAACGCCAGCAGATGAAATAGGGATGGCCCTGAGGACCTGGGGCGACCACGGCCTTGCACCCGCGGGATACAGAAGTCGCTGCTGTTTTCTATGTTGGGGGTATCGATTCTATCCTCATCACCGGAGGCAGCTATGGATAATCTTCTGAACGGCAAGGTAGCAGTGGTCACAGGCGGTGCAAGCGGTATCGGGCGCTCCATCGCGCGGTTGTTTGCGGAGCACGGAGCGGCGGTGGTTGTCGCCGACCTGCAGGCCGCCCCGCGCGAGGGCGACGATCCGCCCATCCACGAGGTCATCCAGGAGCAGCTGGGCGGGGAGGCCCGGTACGTCGCATGCGATGTGACCAACCCTGACCAAGTGGCCGACGTCATGGCGGCGGCCGACGATATGGGCGGGGTCGATATTCTCATCAACAACGCGGGCGTCTTCCGGCAGCACGACTTCCTGTCGATGACGCCGGAGGACTTCGACTTCGTCATGGATATCAACGTGAAGGCAGCGTTTTTCGTAGCGCAGGCCGCGGCGCAGCGCATGGTGGAGCAGGGGGAGGGCGTCATTCTTAACCTCTCCAGCGTCGCCGGCATCCAGGGCTCGGCCGGGTTCACCACGTACTGTGCCTCCAAGGGCGCGATTCGGCTCTTCACCTATGCGCTGGCTGCCGAGCTCGGGCCGCAAGGGGTCCGGGTGAATGCGTTGCATCCCGGCCTCATCGACACGAAAATGACCACCGACGATGTGCCGGTCGTCGGCTCGGAGATGGGGGAGGGCTTCAAGCAGCAGATTCCGATGGACCGTTTCGGCCATCCGGATGAGATGGCGAAGGCTGCCCTTTTCCTGGCCAGTGACCTGAGCAGCTACATGCAAGGCGCCTCGCTTGTGGCAGATGGGGGCTTGCTGCGCGTGTGATGGGGGATGGTGCGTGTGGGCGTTTGCGTATGGGCGTATGGGGGTTCTTCGTTCTGGAGTTGGCGGCGGGTAAAGGATGAGACGATGAAAGGAGGAAATGAAGAAGGCCCGAGTCGGGGTGTCGGGACTCTTGTCCTCCAAACACGCAATTTTTTCGCCTCACTGGAGTCCTTCCCAACCAGTCATCCTCGACCCCAAACGAGGCCGCAGGCCGACTCACGGAGCGGAAGCGGAGCTAATCGAGGATCCATACGATGTTTCGAATCGGCTCTATCGTTCCCCTCGAATAGATCCGCCGTCAAAGGGTGAGACGAAGAGTCGATGAGGGGTTTTGTGCGAACGGTGGCTCCATGGTTTAATGCGGGCGCAACGCGCTGATGGGCCGGTTGAACGCAGGCCCGTGACGCCTGCCAGCCTGCGGCCTCCCGTCAACCTTCTTCCAGCAGGAGACGCAGTGTCGGGTTGGGCGGTGGCTTAATGCCTGAGCCTTGTGCAGGGGAGAGCACTTCGTGACGGATCTGTTGTGGTGGCGGTGCCGCTGCAACTGACGCCCGGCCGGTGGGTAGGTCCCGCCCATGCCTACCGATGCCACACCTTCCGTTCGCCGTTCGCCGCGCAAGCTCTGGGCGGCACTGCGCCGTATCTGGGCGTTCGCCTGGCCCTACCGGTGGCGCCTGGCTGCTGCCATGGTGCTGGCCATGCTCTCGTCCGTCGTGTGGCTGGTGGTGCCGCTGGGCCTGCGGGAACTGCTCGATGCCGTCTTCGAGCAGGCCGACGGCGCGCTGCTCAACCGCCTCACGCTGGCGCTCTTGGTGCTCTTCCTGCTGCAGGCCGTGTTCAGCTTCACCGGCTTCTACTTACTGGAGTGGACCGGCGAGCGCGTGGTGGCCGACCTCCGGCAGCGCATCTACCGCCACCTGCACCGCCTCGGGCTACGCTTCTATACGAACCAGCGCACGGGCGACCTCACCTCGCGCCTCACCAACGATGTGGGGAAGATCCGCGAGGCTGTGACCTCCGCGCTTGTCGATTCCCTCACACAGACGCTCACGCTGCTGGGCTCCGTAGCGCTCATGGTGCTGCTGAACTGGCGTCTCAGCCTGGTCATCTTTGTGGTGGTGCCGGTGGCCACGTTGGCAGCTCGGGTATTTGGGCGAAAGATTCGGGAGCTGGCGCGGCGCGTGCAGGATCAACTCGCCGACACCACGGCCATTGCGGAGGAAGCCATTGGGGCCATCCGTGTGGTGAAGGCCTTCGGGCGGGCCCCGTACGAGACGCAGCGCTACCACGATGCGGTGGAGGCACTCTTCGAGACGGCCCGCTATAAGGTGCTTATCGCCAAGCTGTTTGGCTCGGTCATCGGGCTCCTCTTCATGGGGGCGCTGACGGCCATCTTCTGGTATGGCGGCCGAGAGGTGCTGGCGGGGCGGCTGACCACCGGGGACCTCGTGGCGTTTGTGTTTTACGCCTTCAACATTGCGCGCAGTGTGGGCGGCATGTCGCGCCTCTACGCCACGTTTAACAGTGCCGCCGGCGCTACAGAGCGGTTGTTTGAGCTGCTGGATGCTGCGCCGGACGTCCCCCAGCCGGCCGACCCCACGCCGCTTCCGGAGGTCACGGGGCGCGTATCGTTCGAGGATGTGGATTTTGCCTACGAGGATGGTCTGCCGGTGCTGCGCGGCATCGATGTGCGCGTGGACGCGGGGGAGACGGTGGCGCTGGTAGGGCCAAGCGGGGCCGGCAAGACGACGCTCCTCAATCTGATCCCGCGCTTCTACGACGTCACGGCCGGGGCCCTGACTATTGACGGCATAGACGTGCGGAATGTGGATCCGCAGGAGCTACGGCAGCACATGGCCATCGTGCCACAGGAGGTGCACCTCTTCGGCACGTCGGTGCGGGAGAACATCCGCTACGGCCGGCTGGACGCGACGGACGCCGAAGTGGTGGAGGCTGCCCGGGCAGCGAACGCGCACGACTTTATTGCCGACCTGCCCGACGGATACGATGCCCAGGTGGGCGAGCGTGGCGTAAAACTAAGCGCAGGGCAGCGGCAGCGCATCTCCATCGCCCGGGCCATCCTGCGAGACGCCCGCATCCTGCTTCTGGATGAGGCTACGTCAGCCCTCGATGCTTCCTCCGAAGCGCTCGTGCAGGAGGCCCTCGATCGCCTCATGCTGCACCGGACCACCTTCATCATTGCTCACCGCCTCTCTACCGTCCGTGACGTAGACCGCATCCTGGTCGTACAGGATGGACAGATCGTAGAGCAAGGCCCTCACGAGGCCCTCGTGCAGCAGGAGGGGCTGTATCAGGAGTTGGCGGCGTTGCAGTTGCTTTGATGGGCTTTTGCGTATGGGCGTGTGGGGGTGTGGGGGTGGTTTAGCGTCGAAGCTTATTCGGAGACGAAGAAACGAGGAGACGAAGATCTTCTGTTGAAAGGCTTAGTGGCATTCCTTTCGATCCTGGCACTGAGAGAAAGAAAGAATTTCTTCGCAACGGTAACTTAAGGACAGAATGTATGGGGGTGTGGGAGTATGGGTGTTCTCTCGGACGGGCAGGATCGGCAAGATGAGAAACGAAGAACATCCCTGCCCCCACATAGGGCCGAAGACTCACCCTTTGCTCCGCTGAAGACTGAGAGCACTCAGCAGCGTACCTGGTCCATCTATTTTTGCGACAAAGAGATTAGAGTTCTTCTTTCGAACTCGCCTAATCAATAACCACATTCACCTGTTACCCATCTCCCCGAACAGGTGTTACCGATGTCTCCGGTCTATACAACGCTCACACTCCCACACGCTCACACTCCCACACGCCATATGCCGAAACTTAAAACGACCGCGGCAGCGTCTCGTCCGTCAGAATGATGAAGTCGCCGGCAGAGCCGTAGCGGCGTTCGTCGAAGGCCGTCACATCGGCCACGGGGCGTGCAACGATAATGAGCGTAGGGGTGCCGGGCCGGTAGTGCTGCAGCTGCTCGGGCGTGCCCAGCCCGCGGTCTACGTGGAAGCTGCCCGTCAGGTGCAGGATCACTGCGTCCGGAGTGTGGAGCAGGTGTTGGGCCATGCTGTACGCCATCGTGGCGTCCCAGAGAACCTGGGCGTCCAGAAACGTGTCCGTGTGTGGGCCTTCCTGAGGCGTGTCGGCCTCCGTGGTGTCGGCCTCCGTGGTGTCGGCCTCCGTGGTGTCGGCCTCCGTGGTGTCGGCCTC
>JAAAOI010000122.1 GCA_009908945.1 Bacteroidota bacterium | reverse complement strand
GATTTTGCTTGCAATAACGGAGGTAAGATAGGCCATGGAATTACAGCCGGGGCGGTTCGGCTCCAGCATCCGGCAGCGATCGGCCCTTTCCAGCTATGTAGTGTTGGGGCCCATAGAGCGGTCCTTTAGGCGTGAGCGCCTGCAGCCATCGCGGCCTCAGCGCGTACGACGATAGGTGACTTCTGCGCGGTCCGCGGTCCCGCCGACAGGTGGATTCGGCTTGCGCACGGTCACCTCTACCGCCTCCACGCGGGCTTGCGTCTCTAAAACCTTCTGGGCGATAAGGTAAGCCAGCCGCTCAATGAGATAGAATTGGTTCTGCGTGACCAGCCCCTCCACCAGGTCGTAGATGGAGCCATAGTTTACCGTGGCGCCGAGTTTATCCTCCTGAGCCGCCTCCTCGATGGACAGGTCCATGGCGACGTCCACCTCGTAGCGTCCCCCAATACGGTGCTCCTCTTGCATGACGCCGTGGTGGGCGTAAAATACCGCGTTCACCAATCGAACTGTGCTTCTTGCCATGCGCTCCCCTCGGGTACCTTTCGAAAAGCAGTGCTCCGCGCGTTTACGCTTCCGACCCCACCGGCACCTCAAACGCCGGTATCTTCGACAACTCACGAAATGCCTGGAGCCGTTCGTGAATGGCATCCTGCTCCAGGTTGAACAACCGCTCCGGTCCAAACGCCTCCACGACAAACGACGCCATGGCGCTACCGTACACGACGGCATGCTTGAGCGTCGGCGTATCCACGACACCCTTTCGGGCAAGATACCCTATGAAGCCCCCAAGAAATGTATCCCCTGCCCCGGTGGGATCTTGAATATCCTCCAGCGGAAAAGCCGGCGCGCTAAACATAATGCCGTCGGTGAACAGCATTGCCCCGTGCTCACCTTTTTTGATTACGAGAATGTCGGGGCCGAGGGCGCGGATGTGGGAGGCGGCCCGAATGAGGTTCGGCTCATTGGCGAGCTCGCGGGCCTCCGCGTCGTTGATGATAAGGCAATCAACCTCGGATAGAAGCTCACGGAGGCTGTCCGGCGTCTGCTGAATCCAGAAGTTCATCGTATCGGCCACCACAAAGTCGGGGGCGTCTATCTGGTGTAATACACTGCGTTGAACGGTCGGATCGAGGTTTCCGAGACAAACGATCGATGCCGTACGATACCCTTCTGGAAGCGTCGGATCAAACCCTTCCAGCACGTTCAGGTCCGTAGCCAGGGTATCGCGCTCGTTGAGATCGTAGTGGTAGCGACCGCGCCAGGCGAAGGTCTTCTCATCCGGCCGCATCTCCAGCCCTTCAATGTCGATGTTTCGCTTGCGCAGGGCCTGCACATAGTCCGCTGGCAGGTCGTGCCCCACCACGCTAACGAGCTGGATGGGCCGATGAAAATAGGAGGCCGACAGCGTGGCATACGTGGCGCTGCCCCCGAAAATATTTTCTGCCGTCCCGAAGGGCGTTTCCACAGAATCCAGGGCAACGGTCCCAACAACTAAGATGCTCACGGTATGACGTACGCTTGATGAATAAAGACAAGGGGTTGGCCTAAGCCCAACGTAAGGTAGAGGCTCAGGCGGAAGATATCGGCTGCTTGCGGTAAAAAGTGATGAAATCACACAAAAACGGCTGCAAGCGTGGGGCAGCACACGCCTGCAGCCGAGGTGGCGCTACTTGCGGTACCAATCTGATGCCTTCTTTACGATGAGCGCGGCGGCCGCGGTCTTCGCAGCGTTCTTCAGCGCCGTCATGAACGTGAGGCCCTGTTCTGTGGCGGTGTCGGTAGCTTCCTTCACCGACGCCTTCATCGATGCGGCAACCGGGTCCGCATCTTTCGTGGCCCGGGTCATCGCCTTGCTTAGCTCGCCCGAGGCCTCCTCGGCCAGCTTGCGTCCCTGGGCAAGTGCGCGCTCCTGGTACGTGCCGGCTGTTTTGCCAGCCGACTGCGCTGCTTTGCTGGCCTCTTCGGAGATCTGTTGACCAATCCCTTCGGACCGTTCCTGCGCGATCTCACGCCATTCCGTGGCAAGCGTTTGCAGTTGGGTGCTGAGCTCGCGGGCCCGGCCACTGGCATCTTTGCCTGCCTTCTCGGCGTACGCCCGAGCTTTGGAGGCC
The DNA here is from genome assembly GCA_009908945.1 of Bacteroidota bacterium. Taxonomy (GTDB): domain Bacteria; phylum Bacteroidota; class Rhodothermia; order Rhodothermales; family Salinibacteraceae; genus Tc-Br11-B2g6-7. The sequence goes on along the minus strand of JAAAOI010000122.1, from coordinate 14,880 downwards.
AGCCGCTCAGCCTCTCGGCTGGCGCGCGCGGAAAGTGGCGGCGGAGGGGCGGGCCGCGTAGCTTTGTACACCAGCGTCCCCACCGTCACGCCCAGCACGGATGCAAGCGCTACCGCCGCGACGGGGTTTCGCCGGATCCACGCTTCAAGGCGAGATCCCGATTGGGCCGCGCGGGCGTTATCCACATCATCTTTCAACGCGCCAAGGGCGCTGTCCAGTTCTTGGCGGGCGCGGTGGTACGTATCTGATATTTCATCAGCCTGCTCCTTGGCCCTACGCTGGGCCTGCGCTGCGCCCTCGGAGGCCGCCTTGCCGATGGTCTTCTGCGCCTCTTGAGCTGATGCCTCGGTCTCATCGGCCCCCTCAGCAGCCGCCTCTTGCGCCTCTTCCGCTACAGCCTCAGCCTTTTCTTGGGCTTCCTCTATCGTATCCTCGGCCGAGGACGCCAGGTCTGCGGCAGCCTCCTCCGCACTTTCCTTGACCTCGCTGGCCTTTTCCTGGGCGGTTTCGGCCGCCTCTTCAATGCCATCGGCTTTCGTTTGCGCATCCGCGTCGTTAGCCTCGGATGCATCGGCTCCCGAAGATTTCTTCTTTTCGTCAGACATACGTGGGTAGATTTTTGTGGGAAAAAGGTGGGTTGGGTCAACGTGCGAGGGTACGTGCCGTCATGAACGGCGCCGTAGCACAAAAGCGATCAGCGCACCGGCAGCGAATGCACCCCCGACGGTTTCGAGGGGGGCGCTGCGCATCGTACTTCGCCCCTGCTCAACGAGTTTTTCCGCTTTGATTTGCGCCTCTTGTGCCATGGTGGCAAGCTTAATGTAGTACTCGGCCCCCAGCATTTGAGCGCGTAGTTTCAGCATTTCCGGATCCATCGATCCTTTTCCAACATCGCTCACGGCGCTAAGGTCGAACGGCGGTAACTCCTCATCGAATTCCTCCGCGAACTCATCTGGAAAGGGCTCAAACGCGGGTCCGTCCCCGTCGGGAGGGATACCGAAAGGAGAGGCATCATCAGGGGGCATGGGCAGTCGTCCGATAGGGTAAGCGATGTAGTGAAGGGTAATGCACTCAACCGCGGGCACGATGTTCACGGAAGGAGCGAAGGAGGCTGTACGTGTCGATTGATGCCGCCAATGGACGTGCTTCTCGGCAACCGACGCGGCGAACCCTCTCGGACGTCCTTGCGTTCACTGCGCCGTAACATTGCTGGGCCTCCACACCCCGGCAGTGATTTCGTTGTGCCGCTCTTGCTCCCATCCCATCGTTATGCACACAGCCCCTTTGCGTGCCTTGAGCCATGGCTTGCTCTTGTGCGCAGTTTTGGTGTTTCTCCTTTTCCCCCTCCGCGCCCACGGGCAATCGTTGGCCGGGGCGGCATCTGAGCCTTTTGCGGATGCCTATGCATTGTATAGTAACCAGATCTACGGCGCAGCAGCGGATGCTTTCCGCACTTTTCGCCGTGCCAATCCGCGGCATATCAAAGCAGCGGATGCCCTGTACTTCGAAGCCAGCGCTCTCCTTGCCACCGGACGCGAGGAGGCCGCCGTGGAACGCTTTCGGCAGTTCCAGCAGCAGTACCCTGCGCATCCTTTGGCCCAGGAGGCCCAGTTGGCGCTGGGGCAGTACTTTTACGAGAACGACCAGCACGAACAAGCTATTGCAACCCTTCGCGGCGTGGTTGAAGATCGGCCATCGGACGCGGTAGCGGCGCAGGCCCTCTACTGGATGGGGACTGCCGCAACGGAGCTTGGGCGCGATGACGAAGCCATCGGGTACTGGCGACGCGCGGCTAATGAATACCGCCGAACCGATACGGCTCCCATGGCCCTGTACGCCGTCGCCTTCACGCAGGTGGAGCGGGAACGATACGACGCTGCCGCCCGCGAATTGGAGCGTCTGGCGGACCGGCACCCGGACTCGGACTACGCCCGGGACGTGGGCCTGGCTTTGGCTGAGGCCTACTACGAGTTAGAGGATTACGAGCGGGCGGTGCGTGAAATCCGGCGGCGCCTGGGGCAACTGGAGGGTGAGAGCCGCGAGCGCGCCGACTTCCTGTTGGCGGAGTCCTACAACCAGCTGCGCGACAGTCAAAATGCGATCCGGTACTACCGGCGCTTTACCGAAGGAAATACCGAGAGTCCGTTCTACCACCGTGCCCTGTATGGCCTGGCATGGAATTACCATTTCGAGGGCATCCATCAGTGGGCGGCCGAGCGCTTCGCCGAGGTAGCGGAGGGCACCTCAGGCGAGTTGGCCGAACAGGCCGCCTACCAACGCGCCATCAACCTAAAGCTGGCGCGGGACCTCGGGGCGGCCACCGAGGCCTTCCGTGCGGTGGTGGAACGGTGGCCTTCAGGGCAACAGACGGCCGAGGCGCTCTACGAGTTAGGGATGACCGAATACGAGCAGCGCAACTGGGATGAAGCGGCCGCAGCGTTCACGCAAGTGATTCAGGCGCACGACGAGGCCGCCGTGTATGGCGACGCGCTCCGCATGCGCGGCTATGCCAACATCGCGCGCAACGAGACCGATCAGGCGTTTGCCGACTTCGACGCCGCTGTGGCCGTCGATGCCGCCCCGGCCGACCTGCGGGAGGAGGTCGCCTTCCAACGGGGATGGCTGCACTACCGCACAGGCGATTACGCTGCGGCCTATTCGACCTTTTCCGAGCTTGTGGACGAGGGCATCGACGGCCCCCGTCCCGGAGAAACGCTGTTCTGGCAGGCCGAGAGCCAGTATCAGCGCGGCAACCATGCCGCAGCGGGCAACCTGTTCTCCCAGTACCTGCAGGAGCATCCGGGCGGCGCCTACGTGGAGGCTGCCTACTACGCCCTTGGCTGGTCGTACTTCCGGCAGCAGCGCTACGCCGAAGCCGTAACCGCCTATACCCAGTTCCTCCAGGCCTACCGCGAAGATGGCGGGGCGGTACCGTACCGCACGGACGCCGTGCTCCGCCTGGGCGACAGCTACTATGCCCAGCGGCAATTCAGCGATGCCATCGCCACCTACCGGCGCGTGGTCGACGAGGGCAGCGACTATGCCCTCTACCAGATTGGGCAGGCGTACTATCACTCGGGCCAACCCACGCAAGCGATCAACACCTTTGAGCGGCTCCGGTCCACGTATCCCCAAAGCCAGTTTCGCAGCCAGGCGCTCTATTCTCTGGCCTTTACCAAGTTTGAGAACCAGCAGTATGAAGAGGCCATTGACGCCTACCGCGCGCTGATTGACGAGCGGCCCGGCGCAGAGTTGGCGGCGGAGGCACAGTACGCGATTGGAGATGCATACTTCAACGCTGGGCGACTGGGCGATGCCATCGAGGCCTACGAGGCCGTGCTTCAATCCTACGCCACCACCGATGTGGTCGCCGATGCGGCCTCCGGCATCATGTTCGCGCTTGCCGCCGATGGCCGCATGAATCAGGCCGACACCATTATCGATCGGTTTGCATCTCAGAACCCCGACTCCCCGATCGTCGATCAGATGCGCTTTCGGCAGGCGGAGGTGCTGTACCAGGATGGGCGATCAGACCAAGCGCTTCAGAAACTCCAGCAGTTTGTTCGGACCTCTGAAAGCGCGGACCTGCTGCCCGATGCCTACTACTACCTTGGCGCCCTGTATCAAGAGCGAGAAGAGCCTGAGCAGGCCGCCGTTTACTTTCGGCAGATCGTGGAGGCGTATCCGCAAAGCGACCAACGTTTTGATGCGGCCCGGCAGCTGGGTGCTCTTTACATGGCAACGGGCCAGCACAACCGCGCTTTAGCAGCCTATCAGCAACAAGCCGAGAGCAGCGGAGATAACCCGCGGCAATTGGCCCAGGCCCAATACGGGCAAGGGCAGGCCTTGCTGCAGTTAGGCCGGGTGGCCGAAGCCCGTGATCTCTTGCAACAGGCTGTGGATGCTGCACCGGATGCACAAACAGCGGCACCCGCAATGCTTGGCCTGGGACGGGTAGCTGAGGAGGAAGGCGACTTGCAGGCAGCCCTTGAGCGCTACTCGCAGGTCGCCAGTCTCCGCCAGGATGAAACGGGGGCAGAGGCGCTCTACCGAACCGGCGTGCTCGAGCGCCAGCGAGGCAATACGCAGCGGGCCGTTGAAATTCTCTCGAGCGTCCCGGCCCGGTTTGGCAGCTACACGGAATGGGTAGCCCAGAGCTACCTTGAGCAGGCCCGCGCCTTCCGGGAGCTTGATCGCCCCGGGGATGCGCGCCGCATGTACGAACGCGTCCAAGCGGAATTTGGCGATACCTCCTTCGCCCAGACGGCCGCAACCGAGCTACAGCGCATGTAACCCTTCTTTCGGAATGAATCGCTCTCAGATGGAATTGCCCTTCGCAGCCTCGCGCGCTCTTTTGTGGCTTGTACTGGTCGGCCTACTGGTCGCTCCCGCACAAGCACAGGAGGCGCCCGAATCAGCTTCCTCGGATACGACGGCCCTGCCGAACATTGCCCCGCAAGAGGTGGAGATCCGCGGGCAGCTCGAGACCCGGTTCCCCCGGTTGCAGCGTCAACCTCTGGTAGGCTTCAATCCGCCCCCGCGCGTCCCCATCCTGTCTTCTGACCGCCGGCCCCTTATCGGTGAATACCGACAGGATACCGCTGACCTTCCCGGCAGCCCGCTCCGTCGCCCCGACATGGCGCCCCGTTCGTTCCGGATGGGTAGCGCGCTGCTGGGGCAGGTGGAGGCCCTCAGTGGGCGCTACTTCGACCGTCAAGCCCGCGTTCGGGTGCAAGCCCCTCTCTCCCGCCGGACACAGCTTAAGGGCCGGTTGTCCTATCGCGGAAGCGAAGGCCACACTCCTATAGACGCGCTTCCGGATGCCGCGTCTACCCGTGATGATCTGGAGGCCAGCGCCGGCCTTCAGTTCCAAGGTGAAGGCCTCTCTGGGCGTGTGTATGCCGGCGGGTTTGCTACGGATTATGCCCTGTTTGGAGCTCTGGATCGTCCGGAGGCTTCTCCCCCCGGGCGCGACGCCTACGGGGGCACGCTTGGCGGTGAACTGACGATTGAGCGCAACCGCTTCGCGGTGGAAGCGAGTGTAGGGGGCAGTCTGGCGTCGCTCAGCAGCGACAACATCGGCGGGAGCGCGCCGGACAGCCGTGCCGCAGCTACTATCGATGAGCAACGACTACATGCAGATGGGCGGCTGACCCTGCCTCTGGGCCGCTTGTCGGTGGAGGGTTCAGGAAGCTACGACGGGTCCGACTTCGACGTCCAGAGCCCTGCGCCACGGAACGGCTGGGTGCACCGGTACAGCGGCGGCGGCGCGGTGCTCTGGCGTCCGCGCCCTGACGTAAACGTGCGTGCTGGTGCCCTGATCTTTGGGTTCCAGGACGATACCGCGACAGCCCCGGTGACGGAGACGTACGTCGCCCCTGACGTCGCCATCGACTGGTACCCCGGCCAAAACCTCCACCTCTATGCCTACAACGAGCCCGGTACCACGCGGCATGATCTGCGGCATATGTTCGATGAAAGCCCCTTTACCGTGAACCAGCCCACGTTTCGGCCGACAGTCCGGCTCTGGAACACCCATGCCGGCGCACGCACGTTCCTCGGCCCCGTGCAGGTAGGCGTAGCGGGCGGCTACGAGCAGAATCCCGTGCGCCGCGTGTATCAGTCTGTATCCGTGACAGACGCCATGGTTGTGCAGGCGCCGACGATCATACGGCCAACATACGACGAAGCCCGGATCGTTTCCGGTACTGCTGAACTCTCGATGGGCCTCACAACTCGCCTGCAAGCCGCCGCCTCGTATACCTACCGCGACGCCGTGCTGACAGCGCGCAACGATGCCCCGGTCCCCTATCTGGGCACGCACCTAACGACCCTCTCCCTGACCCAGTCATTTGCTAATCAGCAGGCGTTCGTGGAGGTTGAAGGAATCGTGGAGAGCGACCGCGTGGCTACGCCGACGGCCACGGAAGGACTGGATCCGTATGTAGGCCTGAACATCAGCGGTTCGTACCATGTTACCAGCGCGCTCAGCATCGTGGGGCGGGCTGAAAACATCGTTGGGGGGCGTCTGGAGCGATGGCAAAACTACCCCGAAGCCCCGCAGACTATTTCGTTGGGGCTTCGCATTCGCTGGTAAGTGCACGGCTTGCAGCCGTCCCCGCCCCCGTCGTATGTTTTGACTCCCCATTCGCAACGAAAGCCTCCCTTCCAACTGTCGTTATTATTCTACCCCTCCTTCTATGCCTGCTATTTCCCGCGACCAGGTGGTCGCCGCCCTCGCCGAAACCCTCCGCGATCGCCTGAGCGCACGGGCGTCTGTTGAGGTCCCAGGGCTCGGTACATTTAGTGTACAACACACCCCCAGCGCCATTGAGGAAATCGATGGTGAAACCATGCTCACACCACCCAAAGACCGTCTCACTTTCACGCCTGCGCCCTCCCCTAACAGCGCGTAAATGTAGGTCCCGCCTCTTCCTTGCTGCATGTCCCCTTCCCCCATGGCCGACACCGTCGTCGAACAAGTCGCTGAGCGCCTCGACATCCCACCCTCGGAAGCCCGCCTGGTGCTCAACGCCCTCTCCAAGCTGATCCATCAACAGGCTGAGCAGGAAGGCCGCGTCCGGGTACCGGGGATCGGTATTTTTGCGCAAGCCGCCGATGATGCCCCCCTCCAGTTCACTCCAGACGCCGCATTGGAGCGTGTGGTAAACCATCGCTATGCGGGCATGGCATCAGCCGCCGCACCGCCCGTAGCTGATGCCCCTGGCGCAGCCTCGGAAGCCACGGCCGGAGCGCCACCCATAGCTGCAAAGACCTCCGACGCGAAAGACGACGATGCCCAGTCCTCTGAAATCGTCTCGGTAGCGGAAACGATGGAAGAGAACACGCCGGAAGAGGACACGCCGGAAGAGGACACGCCGGAAGAAGACACTGCGGCTGAGGACGAAACAGAAACAACGCCATCGGTGGGGGTCGAGGATAAGGACTCTGCAGCAACGCCCGAAGCAGAAGATAAAGAACAAGCTGCATCTGCGTCGGCTTCAGGCGATGCTCCGCCCGCCGCTGATCCCGCCGACACCGCAGGTGACCACGCTGATGGCGAGGAGCAGACGCAGCCGGTGACCGAAGAGGCCACGCCCAACAGCGCCCCTGCCCTGATCGGGCTTGTACTGGCGCTACTGCTGGCGGCAGGCGCTGCGTGGTGGCTGCTGACCGACGATGCTGCCGTCCCACCAGAGACGCCAGACACGGCAGTCGTTGAGCCTGAGCCTGCCGACGAGACGGATCAGACATCGCCTGATCCGGCGCCCTCCCCGGCAGCTCCTGCGGATGGACCTGATGAAGCTGTCGATGAGGTGGCCCCGACAGCAGAGGCCAATGCGCTGGCCGATGGGGTGGACCCCAGCGCTCTGCCCTCGGGTGCAGGCACCATCGACCCAGCCCTCGGTGGGTTTGCGCTGGTCGTTGCCTCCGTGCCCTCTGCGGAAGATGCCGAAGCCATCGAAGCCAACTACCGCGAAGCCATCGCGAACGACCCGCTTCCCACGGCCCTCCTCGTCTCGCAAACGGGGGATGCCACCCGCTACCGCGTCGGTATTGGCCAGTTCGCCACACAGGACGAAGCCCTTACCGTACGGGACGCCCGCTCGGAGGTGCTTCCTGGTGATGCCTGGGTGCTCCGCCTGACGCCAGCCATGGCACGCAATTAACCTCCCTATCAACCGTTACCCGAAGTCATCCCTCATGCTGTCCTTATCTGTCGTGCTGTTGCAGGCCATCCCCACCCCTGGCACCGAAGGCCCTCCGCCGGAGGAATCCATGACCCTGTTCGAGACGATCCTCCAGGGGGGATGGGTGATGATCCCCATCGGCGTCTTGTCGGTCCTGGCGATCTACCTCTTCGTCGAGCGGATGATCACGATCCGCAAGGCCGCCGCTGATCCGGAATCCGTCACTGCGCGCGTTCGGGACTACGTGCAGTCGGGCGACATCCGTGGGGCGATCAGCTTTTGCAATCAGCACGACCGGCCCATCACGCGGATCCTGAAGCGGGGGCTGGAGCGCCTTGGGCGCCCCATCTCGGAGATCAAGGATGCCGTTGAGGCGGAAGGCAAAAATGAGGCATTCAAGCTGGAGAAGCGCACCGACTACCTCGCCAGCATCGCCGGTATTGCGCCTTTGATCGGGTTTTTTGGGACGGTGCTGGGCATGATCTCCGCCTTTCAGGAGATTCAGCGGTTTCAGGGGAACGTGAACGCCAGCGTCCTGGCCGGCGGCATCTGGGAGGCGTTGCTAACGACGGCCTTTGGCCTGGCGGTGGGGATCCTGGCGCTCTTCTTCTACAATTACGTGCTGAGCCGCATTAAGCGCCAGGTCAACGACATGGAGCGGACGGCAACTGAGTTTATCGATCTATTGCAGGAGCCTGCCACCAAATAACCGCCCCCCACTGTCCTCCCGCGTTGCCATCCGAAGCCCATGGATTTCAAGTTCTTAGAAAAGAAAGAGCCCCTCAGCGTCTTCAGCCTGGCCGGACTGGCAGACATTATCCTGCTGTTGCTGATATTCTTTCTGCTGACCTCCAACTTTATACCCCAGTTTGGCATTCAGGTTAACCTGCCGCAAACCGACGCCTCGACGCCCGCCGAGGCCGTCTATGTAAATGTGGCCATTACCGACGATGGGCGCTTCTTCGTAGAGCAGGACGAAGTAACCCGCGAGGCCTTGCTGGCGCAGATTCGGGACGTGCGCGGCGATCGGCGGTCGCTGCTACTGCGAGCCGACCGCGAGGCCACCGTCGATCAATTCGCGGCCGTCGCAGGCGTGGCCCGGGCGCTGGACCTTCGCGTATTGATGGCCACCGAGCGAGAAGATCTGCGCCCCTGAGGCCCCCTGATGCGTCGCGCGTTACGCAGCCGTTGGCTTTTTCGCTCGTGAGGGGGTTGGCAGCTTGGCCTGGATGGCCGCCGGGACGGCCTTTTGCGCCGCCCGGGTAGCCGGCACGGCGACCTGCGTATCGGCCTGATGCTCATCAAAGTTCATCAGCACCTCCAGTACGCCCTCCTGATCGTCCTCTTGCATGAGGAGGTGGCGGAGTGTGCTCGCGTTGCGGAAACCTTTGAAGTAGCCACTGTACATGCGGCGCATCTCCAGCACGCCGGTGCGCTCCCCAAGCCATTCGCACTTGAGCGTCAGATGCTCCGCCACCACCCGGATGCGCTCCTCCCACGTAGGCTCCGGTGGCATCTCCCCGGTTTCTCGGTAGATCTTGGCGTCGCGAAAGATCCAGGGATTGCCGATGGCCCCCCGGCCAATCATCACGGCGTCTACTCCCGTCTCGTCAAACATGGCTTCAATACGCTCGGGGTCCAGCGCGTCGCCGTTGCCAATCAGCGGGATGTCCCGCACCCCCTCCGCCTTCAGCTTGCGCAGCCAGTGCCAGCGCGCCTCGCCCTTGTACATCTGCGCTCGCGTGCGGGCGTGGACGGCCAGCGCCTTGATGCCACAGGCCTCCAGCATACGGGCCACCTCCAGGATCTGGATGGACTCGTCGTTCCAGCCGAGGCGCGTCTTCACCGTGACCGGCCGCGTGGCCTCCTCGACCACCGCGCGGGTAAGTTGCTCCATCTTTGGCAGATTACGCAGGATGCCGGCGCCGCCGTCTTTGCGTACAATCTTCCGAACGGGGCATCCGAAATTGATGTCGATGACGTCGGGGCCAATGGCATCGACCAGCGGCGTAGCCGCCCGCACCTGGTCCAGGTCCCCGCCGAAAATCTGAATCCCGACGGGCCGCTCCTCTTCGTAGATGTCGAGCTTTTGGTGCGCGTCGTCCGCGTCGTGGATGAGCCCACCGGAGGAGATAAACTCCGTGTACATCATGTCCGCGCCAAAGCGCTTGCATAGCATCCGGAACGGAGGGTCGCTGACGTCTTCCATGGGGGCGAGGAAGAGCGGGCGCTCGCCGAAATCAAGGGAGCCGATATGCATAGGGAGAAGGCAATTCGAGCGTTCGGAAGTTGAGATCGCTCCAACCAGCGGGATTTTCTGGCTGTTCCGCCCATTACGCGTCGGGGGCGGCAGATCGATCGTAGAAGGGGTTGTGCGCTGGCTGCGAGACGCCCCGGTAGATCGCACTATACTTTACGTAGCGTGCCGCATACCGCGCTACCTTTCCGACCTCTTCGTCTGTGAGGGCCCGTACCACCTTCGCTGGGCTGCCCAGCACCAACGACCGCGGAGGGATCTGCGTCCCACCCGTGATAAGCGCACGAGCGCCAATGAGCACGTCCGATCCAATCACGGCGTTATCCATGATGACGGCACCCATGCCCACCAACACCCGGTCGTGGATGGTGCAGCCATGTACCACGGCGCTGTGGCCCACCGTCACGTGGGCGCCGATGCGCGTTGGGGCTACCTGGTTGCTGACGTGCACGACGGCGTTATCTTGCACGTTGGAGCAGGCGCCGATCCGGATCCAGTTGACGTCGCCGCGAAGGGTGGCGTTGTACCACACGCTGGCGTTGTCCCCCAGCACCACATCACCGATCACATCGGCGGAAGGCGCGACGAACGCCGTGTCAGGAATCGTCGGTGATACATCGAGAAAAGGATGAAGCATAGCGTGAGGGAAATGGGGAGCAAGTCGGCACGGTCATCCAAAAGATGATAGGTGCCTCGTACGATGGCATACGCTGAATGCGTTGGCGGCGTGCCCAGCCGAGCGACAGCGTGTGTACCCTGCGACTGTTCACCGCCGCAATTGTCCCCAACCGTTACGTCAGCCATGGAGAACAACCGCCCCTTAAAGGACGCCGTTGATTCCTATCAGCGGGTACGCGAGTCGATGCAACGCACCCGCAGCAACCTGGAAGAAGCCACGGAAAAGCTGGCCATGGTGCGCAAGCGCCTCAAGGCCCAATTGCGCCTCATCCGGCAGCTGCGGTACGAGCGCTTCGGGTGCCCGCTTGGGGCCAGCGCCACCGCGTGCGACATCTGGAACCGGTACGGCCAGTACACGACCCGCAACTGACCCCCGTTCATGCGACCTCGTCGCTAAGGAGGGCTTTCAGCTCCACCAGCTTCATGAGCGCCTCGATGGGCGTCATACGGTCGGGGTCCAGCTGTCCCACCTGCTGCTTGAGTGCGGCGGCCTGCGGGTCGGGCGGCGCCTCGAATAGCGAGCGCTGAAACGAGGGTTCGTCCAGGTCCGGCACCTGCGGGCGCGCGGTGGAGGGCAACCCATCGCCTGACGCATCGGCCTCATCTACCACCCACTCCTGGCTCTGCAGCTGACGGAGTACCGACCGGGCCCGTTCAATGACCGCCGTGGGGAGTCCGGCCATCCGCGCCACATCGATACCATACGAGTGATCCGTGCCGCCGGCTACCATTTTCCGGAGGAAGATGATGCGGCCGTCGTGCTCCTTCACCTGGATGCTGTAATTCTGGACACGCTCCAGCCGCCCCGCCAGCTCATTTAGTTCATGATAGTGCGTTGCAAACAGCGTGCGCGCCGCCACCTCCGGTTGCTCGTGCAGATACTCTACCAGAGACCAGGCAATCGACAGGCCGTCAAACGTGCTGGTGCCGCGTCCCACTTCATCCAGCAAAATGAGCGAGGATGGAGTCGCGTTGTTGAGAATGTTGGCCGTTTCGTTCATCTCGACCAGAAAGGTGCTTTCCCCGGCCGCCAGGTTATCGGAGGCGCCGACACGCGTAAAGATGCGATCCACCACGCCCACGTGAGCCGCGTCGGCGGGTACATAGGAGCCGACCTGCGCAAGCAAGACGAGTAGCCCGACCTGCCGGAGGACCACGCTTTTGCCCGCCATGTTGGGCCCCGTGATCACGAGAACCTGCTCGGTGTCTACGTCCAGTTGCACGTCGTTGGGGATGAATGGCTCACCCGGCGGCAGGGTCTGCTCCACCACCGGATGGCGCCCAGCCCGGATGGTCAGCCGGCGATCGGCACCCACCTCGGGCCGAACGTACCTGTTCGTTTCCGCCACGGTAGCCAGCGAGCCAAACACATCCAGCATGGCGATGAGCGATGCGTTACGCTGCAGCGCTTCCGTCTCCTCGGCGACCGCCATCCGCAGCTCGTTGAAGAGCTCCTGCTCCAACCGCTCGATCTTTTCCTGCGCCGTCAGAATCTTTTCCTCGTACTCCTTTAACTCGGGCGTGATGTAGCGCTCCGAGTTCACGAGGGTCTGCTTGCGGATGTAGTGCTCCGGGACCTTCTCTTTGTGCGTATTGGTGACTTCCAGGTAGTACCCAAACACCTTGTTGAACCCGACCTTCAGCGAGTCGATGCCGGTGCGCTCGCTCTCCTCGTGCTGCATGTTTTTCACCCACGACTTGGCATTTGACGACAGATCCCGCAGGCCGTCCAGGGTGTCGTCGTATCCTTCGCGAATCAGCCCGCCGTCACTAATGGTAGCCGGCGGATCGTCCACGAGCGCGTCGTGGATGAGTGTCACCACCGAGCGGCAGAGCGTGAGCGCCTCGGACACGTCAGCAAGCGCGGGGGTCTCCTCCTCCTGAAGTGTTGCCTTAAGCGCCGGAATTTGCTTCAAGGAAAGCTTTAGGTGCACGAGGTCACGTGGTGAAGCGCGGCCCGTGGCTACCTTGGCCGCCAGGCGTTCCATATCCCCGATTTCGCGCAGTTCGTCGCGGAGGGCCCTCCGGCGCTCCGGCTCCTGCACCAGTGCCTCAACCGCATTTAGGCGTCGCTCGATAGCCTCCACCCTTCGCAGCGGCCGCAGCAGCCAGTGCCGCAGCAACCGCCCACCCATCGGGGTCAGTGTATCGTCCAGGATCTCCACGAGTGTGCCTTCCCTACCGCCGCCCTGCATGGAGGCCACCAGCTCCAGGTTGCGCTTCGTCGAGGCGTCCAGCGTCATGTAGTCGTCCCGCTCGTACCGCTGGATGCGGCCAACGTGCGGTAGATCACCCTGCTGCGTCTCACCGAGGTAGTGCAGGGCGGCCCCCGCTGCCACGAGCCCCGTCTCCATCCCCTCGACCCCAAAGCCTTTGAGCGAGTGGGTCCCGAAGTGCCGGAGCAGTGTCTCGTAGCCAAAGTCGTAGCCAAACACCCAGTCCTCCTGCGGCGTCAGGATAAAGTCCGGCGGGCGTCCATTCTGCAGCCGCTGCTTCTCTTTCTTGTCGACGATAACCTCTGCGGGGCTAATCGTCTGCAGCAGATCGGGCAGCGCTGTAGCGCGGGCTTCTGTGACAAAGAACTCGCCGGTAGAGGCGTCAATGAACGCCACGCCGACGGTAGCCTCCGCCCCTTGACCAGCCCAGTGGATAGCCGCCAGGTAATTGGACTGCTTGGGATTGAGCAGCTCGTCGCTAAAGGATACCCCTGGTGTCACGACTTCAACTACGCCGCGCTTCACCACCTTCTTGGCGTATTTCGCATCCTCGAGTTGTTCGCAGATGGCCACGCGTTTGCCTGCGCGGATGAGCTTGGGGAGGTAATTATCCAGCGCATGATGCGGGATGCCTGCCATGGGGACATCCTTGGCAGCGCCATTGGAGCGCTTGGTGAGGGTGATCCCAAGGATGGAGCTGATCGTCTTGGCATCCTCCTCGAACGCCTCGTAAAAATCCCCCATGCGAAAGAGCAGGATCGCCTGCGGGTGACGATCCTTGATCTTGTAGTATTGACGCATGAGCGGTGTTTGCCCGCGCTTTTTCTTCTTGGCCATAAGGGTAGCAATCGATAGGGAATCGGCGCATGGTGTAACCTACGGCGTGCACGCCGCGCTGTAAAGGCAGGGCCCCAACGTTTCGGCAAAATCCATAGCGTTCCTAAAAGATGCGGGCAATCGCCACCCCAACCGTTGTGCCCGGCTCATCAAGCCGGAAGCCCACGTCGAGCCGGACCACCGAAAAGATGCCGCTCAGCGAGACGCCTACCTCATGGTGAACCTGCTGCGGTGCCCGGGCAGCGAGGGTGGGTGTAGCCGCCTCCCCCGCCCACGTCCGGCCGTGGCCGCCAAAGGCCAACACCTGCCAGTTTTGTTCGGCAGCCCAGCCCAACCCTACCAGGTTGAAGAAGAAACTGCGGAAATTGTGCTCGTAAAACACACCGAGATGTTGCGCTCCTACGTACGGCACGCCACGCTGCGTGCGCAACGCCCCGAACGGCGTGTATAGGCCCAGACTGCCATCGACCAGACCTTGCCGTTGCGGAGGCAGGGTGCCATGGTACGTGCCGCCGGTGACGCGGACGTCCAGCGTGTGCGGGCGCCGCGCGCTCCGGTTGAAGGTCGCGATACGACCGTGAACGTCAGCCGTGACGTGTGTAAACGAGGCGGCATTCGCCAGCACATGCGTCGGACCGTGCTCGACGCGCAGGCGCAGGGAGCGCCGACCGAAAATGCCCCGCGGCCGAAATCGGCGGTCTCCTACGCGCAATTCGGCTGCGACAGAGCGAAGGCGTCCTGCAGCAACCGCCGGATTGGGGCGCAGCCCGCTCCGCGCCGAGAATATGTCGTATCCTGTCGACGCCTCCAGCGTCTGCGCCCGCTCGTCTTGGTACTGCAGCGTGAGGCGGCTATTAAACGGCAGATCGCCGTACGAGACCTCTGCCTCAAAACGCTCTGCGCGGTAATAGTCAAAGTAGTCGTCACCGCTGAGCAGGTACGTGGCGCCGTTTAGGAAGGGCCCATACAGCGTTGAGGTGGCCTGGGCACGAACTCCCGCGCGGTAACCGGTGCTTACGTGTCCCCGCTGCCCTTCGCCAAAGAAAAGACGGATCTGGCTCTGATACGTCCACCGGTCTGTGCCGCGCAGGCCGGTGCTGTAGCCGCCGCCTGCGCGGAGCTGTACCCGGTCGTAGACTGTAGCCTCCAGCTCAAACCCCGCATGCAGTGATTCTACGCGGTTATACCATAGCTCTGGACG
>JAAAOI010000157.1 GCA_009908945.1 Bacteroidota bacterium | reverse complement strand
GCGGTGGATCTTGGATGAGGAGAACCAGGACCGGAGGGTGCGCGAGCTTACGGTGCCCATGAATGCTGAGCGGGCGGCCCGGGCGGTCTACGAAGCACCCCGCCCAGTGGTCAGCCTCACCATTGCGTCGGCCAACCCTGACACGGGTGTGGAGGTGGGCGTAAGCCCGGTAGATATTAACGGCGACGGTGCCGGTGTTACGTTGTTTGAGCGGCAATACCGTGTCGGCGACGAGGTTACCCTTACGGCGCCTGCCGAGGTAGAAGGCCAGACGTTTGAGCGGTGGCGCGTCGATGGGGCTGACGGCCCCGAAGGTGAGCAAACGCTCAGCATTACACTGGACACCGACCGCACCGCGCGTGCGGTCTACAGCGCTACCGCCCAGCTCAACGAGCTAACGGTACGGTCAGCCAACCCCGCGTCTGGGGTCGAAATCGTCGTTGCCCCGGCCGACGTGGACGGTGCAGCCGATGGCACAACCGAGTTTACACGCCGCTACACCGCCGATACAGAAGTCACCCTCACGGCCCCTACCAATAGTGGCGACGGGACGGTCTTTGCCCGATGGGAAGAAGGGGGGCAAACGCTCAGCAGCACCCCCAGTGTAACCGTGCCCCTCGCTGAAGGCCGGCTCGTAACGGCTGTTTATGAAGCCGAGGACCAGCAGTTTACACTCTCCGTCGCTGATGCCGGCCTGGCGGATGGGGCACTCGTGGCGGTAGACCCTGCAGACGCCAACGGCGATAGCGACGGGACGACCACCTTTGAACGCACGTACGCCTCTGGAACAGAGGTGACCCTGACCGCGCCGGAAGACGCCGAGGGCCAACCGTTTGTGCGCTGGCAGTTGGATGGCAGTAGTCAGCCTGCCGACCAGCGAAGCCTCTCCCTCACCATGACGGCCAACCGCTCAGCCATTGCCATCTACGATGATAGCCCTCCCGTTTTCACCGTTGCGGTCGCCTCGGAGAACCCCAACACTGGCGTTGGCGTCGAGGTCAGCCCAGCTGACGTGGACGGCGCAGGCGACGGCACGACGGTATTTGAGCGTCGCTATGAGGAAGGCACGGCGGTCACCTTCACAGCACCTGAGGAAACCACCGATGGGCGCCTGTTCGACCTGTGGCGACTGGACGGTACCGACCAAGACGAGGGCGCACGTACGCTCTCCTTTGACGTGACCCAAAATCACAGCGCGACCGCACGCTATGTGATTCCCCCCTCTGAGCCGTCGCCCTCCGCCACCCTGGTCGATACGTCATACGCCGTGGGCGGCCGGCCGAGCGGGCTCCCCGCGTACCAGATGCAGCGCGAGCTGGGCGTGCTGGCGCTCTCATCCAGCATTCTGAATAACGGTCACGTCGGCCTCTTCCACCTGCGCGATGGGGGCGTAGAGCCCCTGCCCGATACCTACCTGATTGACCTGTCCGATGACGGCACCCCCGATACGGAGGTCACGTTCAGCTTCACTGCCGTTCCCGGTGAAGTGCTGCTCGACCTGACGGCCACAGACCAGGGCGCCTTCCTCCACCCCAGCTGGCTGCCCGACCGGGTGCTCATCGTGCTTATCACCGAAGACAACCTGCCGGGCGCCTTTGGCGACGACGTCGACCTCTCGGACTACAGCGCGGTGGCTGACTACTACGGCCTTCCCCCAACTCCGTAGCCCGTCTCGCCTACGCCATCTGCTGCGCCTCCTGCAGCGCATTGCCGATGAGCGTAACCGACGCCTGAGGATCCGTAAGCGCGTCGCGGCCCGCCAGAAAACGCAGGCACGTGACCTGCTGCATCAGGTCGCTGAGGAGGCCGAGATGCTTGCGTACGATGTGGGGGCGGGGCGTCAGGAGGGCCCCCGCCTGCGTGGAGAGGTGCTGCAGCACGGTGGCCGAGCGCATGGGCTCCACGCGGCTGGCGGGGGCATCGACGATCTCTGGGAGCAGCACGAGCCGCGGACGGCACCGGGGTACAAACTGGCCCGGGTACAACACCTCGGGGTCCACGCGCCACTTCGTTGGGTCGCTCATGGAGGACGGCCAGGCATGCGCTCCCAACGCCGGAAACTGAGCCACCATCTCGTGCTTGACGCAAAAGTCGTGGCGGAACGACAGCGCCTCCACGCGGGCGCCCTCCACCGCTTCCGGCAGGCGACGCAACAGCACGGTGTCATCCGAGAGGTGTTGCCAGCCGGCCCGGACGAGGTTCAGCGTGGTGGTCGACTTACCGCTGCCGCTCTGCGCCACCAGCAGCACGCCGGCGCCGTCGCGTACCAGCGCGGCCGTGTGCAGGCCGTACCGCTCCTGGTAGCGCAGCAAGATCACCACGCCGATGGTGACCAGGTAAAACCGGACAAGGGCCTGCGCCTCCGTGAGCAGCGGCGCGCCCACGTGCGCTTGCGCCGTGCCCGCGGGGGCATCAATCACCACAAGCGCGTCCGCATGCGCGACGTAATACGTGTCTTCGACGTGCGCTACGGTGAGCCCTTCGGGCGACCGGGTGATAAGCGCAGCCTCCGTCGGCATCTCGGGGATGGTCGCGGCCTGCACGTACTGCATGTCCATATCTGCCGCTGTCGCATCTGCAGGCTGTGCCCCCTTGTACCGCAGGGCTTCTTCCATGGTATCCTGCAATACAGGAGCATCTGCCCGGAGCGCAAACACCTTGTCGTGCAGCCGGTAATGGACCGTCTTCATAGTGGCATGCCGCGGATGAAAAAAACAGAACGCAGCACACGCGCAGCCGCACCGGCAGGTTCGGCGGTTGCAACTGACGATGGCGCGCCCTATGCTGGATTTATCGACTGTATGTGCGCATGCTTCACTGCCCTCTTTTCTCAGCCTACGCCCCGCTATGCCTTCCTATCGCCCCTCCCCCGACGTTGTAGCTACGGAGCTTGACGATGACGAAGCGGTGCTCTTGAGCCTCGAAACGCAGCGCTACTACTCCATGAACGAGACGGGTACGCGCGTCTGGCAGCTGCTCTCGGCCGGCGAAGCCCCCGAGGCCATTGCCAAGGCCATCACGCAAGAGTGGGATACGACAATGGAGGAGTCCCTGGCATACGTAGAGTCGTTTCTGGAGGAGTTGAGCGAAGAAGGGCTGGTGGAGAAAACAGAGGCGTAAGGAGACTTAGGCGTCCAGCAGATCGTCGAGGTCCTCCGGATCGCGGGTCAGCAGCCCCTGCTTCTTGAAGTAAATCATCGTGGTTTCCAGCGTGCCGTGGCGCATCCGCTGCTTCACTTCCTCTACAGACATGCCTTCGTTTAGCCAGATGAGGGCCGCTGTGTGCGTGAGGCTGTGCGGGCTCACGCCGCGCCGCTTGATACCAGCAGCTTTGAGGTGGGTGTTGATACGGCTGCGGACAGAGCGGGTGTTGAGGCGCTTTCCTTCGGAGCGGTTACCGTGCGAAACGAACAGCGGGTCTTCCGGACGGTAGCGCCCACGGGCGTCCAGGTACAGGCGTACCTTCTCCAGGACGCGCTCGTCGACCGGCACTTGCTGGTCTTTCGCCGTGTGCCCCTTCCCCTGCACGCGCAGAAACCAGCCCATCAGCGTCTGCTCCAGATCCTCAAGGTCCGCCCGCACCAGCTCAATCTCGCTGAGGCCGGCGTACAGCATCAGGTACATCATGGCGATGTCTCGCTTGCCGATGGTGGTGTCGGCATCCACCGTAGCGAACAGCGTTTCGATGTCCTGCTCGGTAAGGACCTGCCGCGAGTGGGTGCTGGGGCGGCGGTTGCCTTTCACTTCAGTGGCTGGGTTGGATTCCAGCAAACCGATATCGACGAGGTACTGGCAAAAGCGCCGGAGCGCGGTAAGGTAGGTGGAGACGGAGACCTGATGCAAGCCGCGCTCCTCCATCAGGTACGTCTTGTAGGCGCGCACCCCCTGTTCGGTGAAGCGAAAGCGCTGCTTGTGCACCGCGTACCAGCGCTCAAACGTGTTCAGCGAGCGCCGGTACGTCCCGGCCGTCTGCGGGCTTTTATCCTTGAGGTACTCGTCCACAAAGGCGTCCAGCCGCTTGCGCAGTTCGCCGGTGGTGAGGCGGAGTGGAGTGGGCGCGGGGTCGTCAGGCATGATAGAGGGCCGTCGTGAGCAGAGGAAACCCGGTGCAAGCCACCCGGGGAGGTCTGCAATCAACAGGTGCCCGCCGACTTTGTCAATAACGGTTGTTGAGGCCGCGCCATTGTTACAGCCTGTTCGCCTGCGCGGCGAGGGCTGACGCGGCGAGGGCTGACGGGCACCTACAGCTCCGCATCCGGGGCAAGGTCTTCCAGGGTCTGCCCAAACGACTGCAGGAAGGAGGCTCCCATCGCACCGTCGATGATGCGGTGGTCGTACGAGAGCGAGACGTACATCATGTGGCGGATGGCGATGGTATCGCCCAGATCGGGGTGTTCGATCACGACGGGGCGCTTCTTGATGGCCCCGGTCGCCAGAATGGCTACCTGCGGCTGGTTGATGATGGGCGTACCCATCAGGGAGCCGAGCGTGCCGATGTTCGTGATGGTGAAGGTGCCGCCCTGCAGCTCGTCCGGCTGCAGCTGCTTGTTGCGCGCCCGATCGGCCAGATCAGCAGCGGCGTGGGTCAGCCCAATCAGGTTTTTCTGCCCGGCGTTGCGGATGACCGGGGCGACGAGCCCCTTGCGGTCGATCGCCACCGCAATGCCCACGTGCAGGTCCTTCTTGATGAGGATCTCTTTCTCCTCCACCGACGCATTCAATACCGGATGCTCACGTAGCGCGTCGACGGCGGCCTGCACGAAGAACGGGGTGTAGGTCAGCTTCACCCCTTCGCGCTCCATGAAGGCTTCTTTGTTGCGCTCGCGCTGCTTGACAAGGTTGGTGACGTCGACCTCCGAAAAGGAGGTGACGTGTGCCGACGTGCTCTTCGAGCGGACCATGTGGTCGGCGATGATCTGCCGCATGCGGTCCATCTTGACGACTTCCACGCGCCCGTCGTAGCCGTCGTCGGTTGGGGGCGCGGCGGGTGGGGCCGGCGGCACCGGCTGCCCCTCGGTGGAGCGGGCCGTGGTCGCTTCTTGCTCCTGCTGCTCGTGCTCTTGCGGGGCCGGCGGGGCCTGCGGTTCCTCTCGGGTTTCGATGTACGACAACACGTCTTCCTTCGTGACGCGTCCTTCGCGGCCGGAGCCTTCAATCGACTCGAGTTCCCGCATGCCAAGGCCTTCCTCTTCTGCGATGGACCGCACGAGCGGCGAGTAAAAGCGTCCGTCGGAGCCCCGCCGTTGAATGTCGCCACCGCCAGCGGGTACAGGTTCACGGACGGTGCCATCGCCAGACGGCGTGCCGGTCTGTGCGGGCGCCTCTTGCGTCGCTTCAGCTGCGGCCGTGGGGGCGGCCGCGTCATCACCGGAGGGGGCCTGGGCTTGCTCTCCAGCCGGAGCCTCAGTGCCAAGCACGGCGATGACGGTGCCTACCTCAACGGTATCGCCCTCTTCCACCAGAATCTCCTGCAGGATGCCCTCAGCGGGCGAAGGCACCTCGGTATCGACCTTATCGGTGCCAATTTCCAGCAGCGTCTCATCCAGAGCCACCTCGTCGCCGATATCCTTGTGCCACACGATGACCGTGCCTTCGGTGATGCTTTCGCCCATCTTGGGCATGACGACCTCTACGCGGCCTTCGCCCGCGGGCTTGGCCTCGGGCTCCGGCACTTCGTCCTCGGCCGGCGCTTCCTCCGCTTCATCGGAGGCTTCCGAGGCGTCGTCGGCCGCAGCATCCGCAGTATCCTCCGCTGCGGTGTCGGGGGCCGCCGCGTCGTCGTCCTGGGCGGATGGCCCATCAGCCGGCGCATCGCCTACGGCTTCCGGATCGGTCTCCAGTGTGGCAATGACGGTGCCTACTTCGACCGTATCGCCCTCCTCCACCAGAATCTCGGTGAGCGTCCCTTCGGCCGGCGAGGGCACCTCGGTGTCCACCTTATCGGTACCAATTTCCAGCAGCGTCTCGTCCAGTTCAACCTCGTCACCGATGTCCTTGTGCCACACGATGACCGTGCCTTCGGTGATACTTTCGCCCATCTTGGGCATGGTGACTTCAACCTTCGCCATAGTAACGGTAGAGTAGCTTGGGGGTAGAGGAGGACGGCCACAGGGCCACCGATCGCAACTGCGTCCTGCAATATAAGCACTGCACCGTTGAGTGAAAGCGCTTTGCGGCAATGCGAGGCTGCAACGTCCCAATTCAACAAAAGTTGACTGCCGCCAGCGCCCGGACTGGCGCCGCCGCGAAGGACTTAGTTGAACTGGTTCATGGCTTCATCGATGCCGTCGGTGGCTACACGCAGGGCCGCGGCGGCGGCCTGGTGGAGCGCGCTCTCGATCGCCGGCTGCTGCTCGGGGGTGAAGCGGCTCAGCACGTAGCGCGACTGCTCGCCCCGGGGAAAGTCGTTGCCGATGCCAATGCGGAGCCGGGGAAAATCCTTGGTCTGCAGCTGGTTGATGATATCTTGCAGCCCGTTGTGCCCACCAGCCCCGCCTTTCGGCCGCAGTCGGATCCGACCCACCGGGAGGTTGATATCGTCGTAAATCACCAGCATATCGGCAGGATTTACGTTGCTGTAGTTGACCACATGGCGAACCGCGCTACCGCTCCGGTTCATGAGTGTGAGTGGCTTCATCAGGCCGAGTTGTAGCCCGGCATGCCGCCCCCATCCTACAAGCGCGTTGGCTCGGTTATCGTGTGTAGGGGCAATGCCGGTTGTTTCTTCGAGGGCGTCAACCACGTTAAAGCCCACGTTGTGGCGGGTATCCCGGTATTTGGTCCCGGGGTTGCCAAGCCCCACAATGAGCGGTTTGGTGCGAGCCATACAGACAGCAAAGCAACGGTGGAGGGGGGGTGACAGCAGCGCAGCCGCACGCGCTGCCCTGACACGCCAATGCCTCTTCCTTCAGCAGAGGAAGAGGCATGGCGAAATACGCGGCGTGCACACGGGCGGGGAGTTCCCGTCCCGCAGGGCAAGGCCTTTAGCAAGGTGCGTTCAGGGCCAGGCGCTTACGCCTGTTCTTCTGCGTCTTGGGCGCCTTCTTCGCCTTCGGGCGCTTCCTCGCCTTCGGGCAGCTCTTCGCCTTCGATCGGCTCGCCTTCCTCGTCGAGCAGCGTGGAAACTTCTTCCTCTTCCACCTCCAGCTCGCGCGGCGGCACCACGGTTACCACGGTGCGCTCTGGAGCATCCGTGAACGTCACGCCGTCCACTTCGATGTCTTCGATATGGACGGCATCGCCAATCTCAAGCGCAGAGATATCGACCTCGATGGCCGAGGGGATATCGTTCGGCACGCACCGAATCTCCAGCTCGTTGAAGAGAAACTGGGTGTACCCGCCCTCGGTCTGCCCAATGGGCGTTCCCTGAAAGCGCAGCGGCACACTTAGCGTCAGCTCCTCGCCTTCCGTCAGCGCAAGGAAGTCGGCGTGCAGCGGGCGGTCCGTGACCGGGTGGAAGTCAATATCCTTGAGGATGCACTCCCACTGGTCGCCGTTGCTGGCGAGGCGGACGAGGCTCGTTTCGTTCGTAAAGACGAGCGGCAGTACGTCCGCCTCCTCAATGGCAAGCGACCGCGGCTCTTGGTTGGGGCCGTAAAGCACCACCGGGATTTTGTCGTTGCGGCGCAGGCTGCGAGCGGCTCCTTTGCCGGTGTCGCGCGTCGTGGCACTGATTTCAACTATATTCATCTTCGCTCGGCGTTATAAAAACAAGTGTCGTAAAGGCCGCACCGAGATGGCACGGGCCGGCCCTGCGCCTCAGGCAAACAGGGTGGAAACAGAATTGTCGGTGTAGATGCGGCGGATGGCGTCGGCGAAAATCTCCGCAACGCTGACCACCTCAATCTTGTCGGACGGACGGGGCAGCGGCACGGTGTCCGTGACAACCAGGTGGTTGAGGGCAGACGATTCTACGCGCTCATAGGCAGGCCCAGAAAGCAACGGGTGGGTGCACGCTGCGATGATGTCTTGTCCTCCCGCATCACGCATGGCGTTCGCGGCGTTCGTCAGGGTCCCGGCAGTGTCTACCATATCGTCAATGATCAGCACGTCCTTCCCGGACACGTCGCCGATGATGTTTACCACCTCAGCTTCGTTTTGCGCCGGGCGGCGTTTGTCGATCACTGCAAGCTCGGCCCCCAAGCGCTTGGCGTACGCCCGGGCTACTTTCAGCGAGCCCACATCCGGCGCCACGACAACCAGGTTATCCGTCTCAATTCTGTTTTTGAAGTAGTCAATAAAGACTGCGGATGCGTACAGATGATCCACTGGTACGTCGAAGAAACCCTGAATTTGGGGCGCGTGCAAATCCATGGTAAGCACCCGATCAATGCCTGCCGTCGTCAGCATGTTGGCCATCAGCTTAGCGCCAATGGAGACCCGGGGCTGGTCCTTGCGGTCTTGCCGTGCATAGCCAAAGTACGGGATCACAGCCGTTACCCGCGCGGCTGAGGCCCGCTTGGCCGCATCAATCAGCATCAGCAATTCCATCCAGTTGTCGCCCCCTGGATGGGTGCTCTGAATGATGAAGACGTCGGAGCCCCGAATGGACTCTTCGTAGCGGACGTAGATCTCGCCGTCGGAGAAGTTCTTGATGGAGAGTTGGCCCAGGCCGGTGCCATAGGAGAGGGCGACGTGACGCGCCAGGGCAGGATTCGAGCGGCCAGCAAATAGCGTGATGGGGATGTCTTTGTTTGACGTGCGCATGGCCCGGCGGGCGAAGGGTTGGGAGGAAAGATAAACAGGCAAACGCGAGCACCGCACGCCGCCACGTGCAAAACCCCGCACCGAGAACGACGCGGGGTTGGCGTATGGCGCGTCAGTTGATCGCGCTACACACCCATCGAGGGTTGCGTGCAAAACAAAGAGGCTGCCCCGGGAGGATTCGAACCTCCACCGACGGCTCCAAAGGCCGCTGTCCTGCCATTAGACGACGGGGCATGCGTACAACGTGCGTGAAGGTAGGGCCATTTGATAAACAAATCAACGGCGGAACGGACGTCTAAAGCTGCTGTTGTCCCACCGCTGTTGAATTTGCACGCCCTTTACAGTGCCGTTGTTCACCTCCCTGGCATACTGCGGCTCTGGCCGTGGGCGTCGGCCTTGGCCAGAGCCGTTATTTCGATCCGTTCCTGCTCTCTTGTTCTCGCTATGCGTACCGGTTCCTCGATAGGCGTGCTGGGCGGGATGGGCCCCCACGCGGGGTTCGACCTGGCCGTCAAGATTACCAACCAGACCCGCGCGGCAACCGACCATGAGCACCTGCCGGTTGTTGTGCTGTCGGTACCGCATACGATTCCTGACCGCAGCACTTTCCTGCTCGATCGCACGCAGCCCAGTCCCATCCCGGCTCTGATCGACCTGGCCCAACAGCTGGAGCGGGCGGGCGCTGGCGCCATAGGGATTCCGTGCAACACGGCACACGCCGCGCCTATCCTTGCGCCGTTGGTTGACGCGCTCGCCGCCCGCGGAAGCAAGATACGGGTGGTGGACATGATACAGGAAACCGTCCGCCATATCCAGGAAACATACCCTGCCGTGCAACGCGTCGGGGTGCTGTCGACCACGGCAGTGTACCGGCTGCGGCTCTATGCGGATGCCCTGAAGGCGGCCGGGCTGATGACGGTGGCCCCGGATGAATCCATGCAGGAGACCGTCGTGAACCCCACCATTTTTGATGCAGCTTGGGGGCTGAAGGCCCAGGCCCATCCGGTCACAGCGGCTGCACGGGCCCATCTGCTGGAGGCCATTGCCGCCCTGAAGGCGCAGGGCGCAGAGGCCATCATCCTGGGCTGCACCGAGCTCCCGCTGGCCGTCCCGGAGCCAGCGGTCGACGGCCTGCCGATGGTGGACCCTACGGTGGTACTGGCCCGGGCGCTCATCCGGGAGACCTTCCCCGACAAACTGCGGCCGCTTCCTGCCGTCCGCCCTACCTCATCGGTGCCTGACGTGTAGTCGCTGGCGCGTCCGCTTTCTGCCATCACTCGGACCGCTGCAGCGGAATATTCTCCGCCCCCTCGTGCTGCCGGTGAAACACGATATCCCCGTAAAAGGCGGTGGCTTCCCCTGCAGAGTCGTCTGCATCCGTCATGATGGCAACCCCTACGATTTTCGGCGGGCGCTCCCCCCAGATGGCGACGTAGTCGTTGTACTGATGGCGCACCTCGGCATGCCAGGCGCCCGCCTCCGCGCTTCCGCTTTTAACAGCCACCATCTTCACCCAGTCGGTGTACGCATTATCCAGCGCTTCATTCACCGGCGCCACGTTGCCCCAGATGTAGTTGAGGGCCCGCGTGGGGACCTCGCTGTAGCCAAGGGCCTGAATCACGTTGTAGGCGATGCGCCCCCGGAAGCCGAGATCGCGGGCGGGGACATCGTAGATGAGATAGAGGCGGGCGGGGTAATCATCGCCCGATCGGCTCCGGTAGTCACCGTTCTCCAGCACACCGTCCACGCGCCACGACCACGATACCACCGGATAGGCTTCCGGATCGATGTTCACCTCCTTCACCAGGCCTGAGGCGCCCTGTTCGCTGTGCGCCCGCACCACGCGCTTCCCCTCCTGCAGCACGACCTCATAGGTGGTCGGCGTTTCAATGTCGCCTCGCTCAAAGGTTAGCTCGCGCCACCCGTCGGGCACCGCGGCTCCTACGTCCGCTGTTGAAAACGCGCCTACGGTAAGGGAGTCGGTCGCCATAGTGGATGTGGGTGCGTCTGTCGTAGCGTACAGTGGGGCCCCTACTCCCGCCAGCAGCCCCCAAGCCAGCCACAGAATGAATGAACGGTAGGCAACGCAGAGGAAGCTACACATCAGGAGTGGGGCTCGGGTGATGGGGCATCAGGGGTGGCGCGATGGGCTTCGTGGAATAGGCTATACGGAGGAGACGTCACAGCGTACGGAGAGGACAAGCTCCTAACGCTTCGTTTTCCAAACCGTTACGTCGACATCGCCTCGGCCAGAAACCCGACGGGTGGGGGCATGGGTGAAACAGGGTGTCCTTTTTCACCCGCCGTACGCCATCGTATGCCCGCCAAACGCCCCACGCCCGGCCCTGGACAGGAGTCTGTCTGGGACTACCCACGCCCGCCGCGCCTTGAACCGGTGAGCGAGCGCATTCGCGTTGTCTTCAACGGAGTTACCATTGCAGACACGACCAACGCGTACCGCGTGCTGGAAACCAGCCATCCACCGGTCTACTACATCCCGCCTGATGATATAGCGGACGGCTGCCTGGATCCGGCCACGCGCACCTCCCACTGCGAATGGAAAGGCCGTGCCACCTACTTCGACGTCGTAGCAGACGAGCAGCGCGCCCGGGAAGCCGCCTGGGCCTATCCAACACCTACCGATCGGTTTGAGGACATCGCCGACTATGTGGCGTTTTATCCCTCCAAGATGGAGGCCTGCTACGTCGGGGACGAGCAGGCAGAGGCGCAGGAAGGCGACTTTTATGGCGGCTGGCTGACAAGCAACATCGTCGGCCCGTTCAAGGGCGGGCCGGGCACGTGGGGCTGGTAGGCGCTATGGGTTGGGCAGCTTTTGCTTCTGGTCTTCAGCCCCAGGGCCGCGCGCCACGCCTACGCGTGCTGCAACGCCTCGTCGATGTCGGCGAGCAGGTCGGCCGCTTCCTCAACCCCAACGGAGAGCCGAATAAGCGAGTCGTCGAGGCCGATGTTGCGGCGCTCTTCCGGCGGGATGGACGCGTGCGTCATCGACGCGGGGTGCTCGATGAGGCTTTCCACCCCGCCGAGGCTCTCGGCCAGCGTGAACACTTTGGTGTGTGTCATAACCGCGACCGCTTTTTCCACAGCGTCATCCTTCAGGGAGAACGCAATCATGCCGCCAAAGTCCTTCATCTGCTTTTTGGCGATGGCGTGGCCGGGATGATCGGGCAACCCTGGGTAGCGCACGCGGCCTACCTTCGGGTGCTCATCTAAAAAAGTGGCCAGGCGCCGAGCGTTCGCGCAGTGGCGTTCCATCCGCAGGTGTAGCGTCTTGGTGCCGCGCAGCGTGAGAAAGCTATCCATGGGCCCGCCTACCGCACCCGCGCATTTCAGCTGGAAACGAAGGGTTTCGTGCCAGTCCTCGCGGTTCGTGCACACCACCCCCCCGATGAGGTCGGAGTGGCCCCCAATGTATTTGGTGGTAGAGTGCAGCACCATGTCGGCCCCCAGCGCGAGGGGCTGCTGCAGGTACGGTGAGGCAAAGGTGTTGTCGACGGCTACGTCGATGCCGTCCGCCTTGGCCCGTTCCACCAGCGCTGCGATATCGTAGATCCGCATGAGTGGATTCGTCGGCGTCTCGATCCACATCAGCTTCGTGGCGCCAGGTTCGATAGCCGCGTCGACGGCATCGGCATCGGTCATATCCACAAACGAGAAGCGCAGCCCGAACGGCTCAAACACCTGCCGAAAGAGCCGGAAGGTGCCACCATACAAGTCGTTGGTGGTCACCACGTGGTCGCCGGGCCGGAGGCCTTTCAGGATGGCGTCGATGCCCGCTACCCCCGAGGCGAAGGACACGGCATGGGCGGCGCCTTCAAGAGCGGCCAGGTTGCCTTCCAGGGCCGAGCGGGTGGGGTTGGTCACCCGCGAGTATTCGTGGCCTTGATGATCACCGGGCGCACGTTGCGCATAGGTAGAGGTTTGATAGATGGGCGTCATGACCGCCCCCGTGGAGGGGTCGGGGACTTGCCCGCTGTGGACGGCGCGCGTGCCGAATCCATGCGGTTGGTTGGTGGAAGCGTCAGTGGCCATAGGGAAGATCAATAGCTAATAAAGGGTGGCGTTACACGACGCGAGCCCGAATCCGTACCGGACCCGGGCTCGCGTGCAGCAGAGAAGCGCGGGCGGGGCTTACATCTGATCGGCACACTGCTGTGCTTCCTGCGCGGCTTCATTCTGGCCTATGTTGGCGTAAGCCTGAATGAGGGCGCCGCAGATCGTAGCTTCCGTTTCGGACCCCGACTCGGCCAACTCGCGGGCACGCTCCAGGGGCTCCACGGACTGCTCGAACAGTTCGGTGCGCTGCTCAATCAGCTGGTCGATCTGCGCGTTCATCTCCTGAATCTCCTCTTGCGAGAGCTCAGACTGCTGCTCGCGCAGCTGGTCGTCCATCTCGCGCACCTCATCGTTCACATCGGCTGCTTGATTGATAAAGGCGACCCCGAGGTTGAAGTGGGCATCCGCATTTCCCGGCTCCAGCTCAACGGCCATCCGCAACTGCTCCAGGGCGGCATCATACTCTCCTGCCTCCAGCAGGAGGGAGCCGTAGTTGTAGCGGTACATGGCGTTTTCTGGCCTTTCCTCAATGGCCTGCGCGTACTGCTCGGTGGCTCGGTCCAACTGCCCGGTTTGAACGTACGCGTTGAGGAGCTGCTCCTGCAGTTCCTCGTTTTGTGGGAAGCGCTCGCGCCCCTGCTCCAGCACATCTACAGCATCTTCAAGGCGATCCTCCTGTGCATAAATGCTGGCAATAAAGACGTACAGCTCGGCATCCTCCTCGACGACAGCGCGCATTTGCTCCTGCTCGTCTTCGGGAAGGTCAGCAAACTCGCCAGCCTCTTCCAGGTCGCGCATCTCGCGCTCCATCTCGGTCCCCAGCTCCAGGGCCGTTTCAAACGACGGGATGGCTTCTGCCGCGCGCCCTGCATTGATGAGGGCGTACGCGCGGTTCACATGGGCATCGCGAAGGTCGGGCCGCAGGATGGCTGCATTCTGGAAGTAAGCCGCGGCAGTATCGTAGGCCGCCTCGTTGGTCTGGCCCCGCTGGAAGGCTTCAACCGCCTGCTCAAACTCCTCGCCCAGGGTCTGATCCGCCGCCTGCAGCGTCTCGTCCAGAGCCCGGGTCTCGACAGCCTCGGAGAGACCGGCAATATCTGGATCCATCTCCAACAGCTGGTCTAACGTCGCGCGGTACGCACGGAAGCGCTCCGTGCGGGCGTCAAGGCCTTCCGTGGACTGTGCCCACTGGCGCATGATGTTGGCTTTGGTGCGTACAATGTCTACGTTCTCTGGCTCTTCTTCCATCGCCTGCTCGATGCTTTCGGCAGCCTGCTCGAAGTTGCGATTTTCGAGGGCATCTTGTGCCTCACCCAGATTAGGATTGCTGGAGGCACAGCCGTTTACCAAAAGAAGAAGCCCCAACAACAGCGGCAGGGCGTATGATAGAGATTTCATGAGGTGCGTGGGGGACTTGTACAAGGATTGGGTGGGACGTTGCAGGTGGGCCTGTGGCAGCCCATAGCCGCGCCGGTGCAGGCACCGGATGGCATGTCCCAAGCCGCACGGCTGCGCAATGCAATCGAGGGCTAAGGCGTGGCTTCTAAAGTTTGCCCTGCGAGAAAGTTCTGCCCGCCCGCATGTGCGGTGAGGCGGCCACCTTCACGCGGCTACGGAACCCCTCCGGCTGAAAGCGCTTTTGGTCATCGCTCGCTTTACGGGACTGGATCGCAGCCCGTAGGCTGCTCGCTATCTCCTACGTGCGTACTGCTCAACCTTATGGCCGCTTCCTCCTCTGCCACCACGGTGCCCCTGAGCCTGCGGGCGCTGCTGCGTGGCCTCATCGATTATGCCGGGCTCTTTCCGCCCGCTGGCCTCCCGCTTGAGGAGGCCTTTCCGAACTACCTCCGCTACCGCACCGAGCCCGAGGGGTGGATGCTCAACCACTTTATCCTCCCGCTGGCCCAATTGGATGACGTGGCCGCCTATGCCGGTGACATCCCCGAGGATGCACCTGTCACGCTCGCGGTGTTGGGCCAGGGCGGCGGCGATACCCAGGCGCTGACGCAGGGCTTTACCGCCACGCTGCAGGCGCTCGATGCCCTGCACACCGCCCACGCCGGCCGCTTTGTGCCGCGCGTCGTGGAAGTCCGCCTGCCCTCTGCGCTGGCCGACCAAAACGCAGCGGCCCTGCCCGCGGCTATGGATGCGCTGCTTGAAGGGCTGGGACAGCAGCTCGCCGCGGCATCGCTGGATGCGCTCGACCTTTTCCTGGAGATCCCCCTCAACCGCCCGACGTCGTTCTTTGACGTCGTTGCGCAGGCGCTCACGCGGTTCAACAGCCAGGCGGGACTGGCGACCGGGCTTCGGGTTGGCTTCAAGATGCGCACCGGGAGCACCACGCCGGATGAGATTCCTCCGGCCGCGGATGTGGCTCGCGCACTCAATGCCTGCCGCCGCGCCGATGTCCACTTCAAGGCCACCGCCGGCCTGCACCATCCGATGCATCACTACAACGAGGCCTTTGGCGGCACCATGCACGGCTTCTTTAACGTGTTCGGTGCTGCCGCGCTGACGACCGCCTACACGCTTTCTGACGACGAAGTGACGCAGCTCCTGCAGGAAGAGGATGCGGGCGTCCTCTCCTTTACCAGCGAGGGCCTCACCTGGGGCGACCGGCGCATGCCCGTCTCCCTCATCGAAACGGTCCGGGCCCGGCGCGCCTTCTCCTTCGGCAGCTGCAGCTTCGATGACCCGCGGGCAGACCTCCGCCGCCTCGGCCTGCTCCCGTAAGGTGCCCCACCGCGTCGCTGCGCTCTCCTCTCTTTTCGATTACCCCTTCCCTGCTTATGACCCCAGAGACTACGGACCCCACCCTCACCTCGTTTATCGAAGGCGCTGCCGGCTCTCCGTTCCCTATTCAGCACCTGCCCTACGGCGTCTTTCGCCCCTCAGATACCGCGCAGCCCCGCATAGGCGTGGCCATCGGCCCCTACGTGCTGGACCTTGGCGTGCTGGAGGAAGCCGGCCTCTTTACGGACGCCGCCTTGCAAGACGCGGCACCCTTCCGCCAGCCCACCTTGAACACCTTCATGGGCCTCGGGCGCCCGGCATGGACGGCCGCGCGGAAGCGCATCAGCCACCTGCTCCGCGCCGACACCCCGACGCTGCGCGACGATGAGGCGCTGCGCGACCGGGCGCTGCACCCGCACGCCCACGTCACGATGCTCTTGCCCGCCGACGTCGGCGATTACACCGACTTCTACTCGTCGAAGGAGCACGCCACGAACATTGGGACGATGTTTCGGGGGAAGGAGAATGCCCTCAAGCCCAACTGGCTGCATCTGCCCGTCGGCTACCATGGCCGGGCCAGCTCCATCATCCTGGATGGCACCGACGTGCGCCGGCCCTGTGGACAGCTCAAGCCAAGCGATGACGAGCCGCCCGTCTATGGCCCCAGTCAGCTGCTCGACTTCGAGCTGGAGATGGGCTTCTTTGTGGGCCCGGGCACCCCCCTCGGCGCGCCCATCGCGGTGGCCGATGCCATCGACCACATCTTTGGGATGGTGCTGGTGAACGACTGGAGCGCGCGGGACATCCAGAAGTGGGAGTACGTGCCTCTCGGCCCCTTCCTCGGGAAAAGCTTTGCCACCACGATCTCGCCGTGGGTCGTTACGATGGACGCGCTGGAGCCCTTCCGCACGCAAGGGCCCCGTCAGGAGCCGTCCCCTCTTCCCTACTTGCAGTCTGAAGAAAACCGCGCCTACGACATCACCCTCAACGTGGGCATCCAGTCCGATGGCATGGAGGCACCGCACACCGTCTGCCGCTCCAACTTCAAGTATCTGTACTGGAACGTCTGCCAGCAACTGGCCCATCATACCGTAAACGGCTGCAACGTACGGCCCGGCGATCTCTTGGCCTCTGGCACCATCAGTGGGCCTACCGAGGACAGCTACGGCAGCATGCTGGAGCTGTCGTGGAAGGGGACCAAGCCGGTAGCCCTGGGCCATGGCGAGACGCGGAGCTTCATTGAAGACGGAGACCGGGTGGTCTTGAGTGGGGCAGCCCAAGGCGCCGACTACCAGGTTGGCTTTGGGCAGGCCAGCGGCCGCCTGCTGCCCGCCCAGCCGCAGTACCCTGCCGCGTAGACAGCCTCTGACCCGACGGCTTTGCACGCCCTCCTGTCAACGGGTCTCGCGGCTGTGTCATATTTTCCGGCGACGGCCTGGCGGCCCGTGGGCGCAGCGTTCCGGCATTGCCGTTCTGGCACCCCTGAGCGGCGTGGAATGTGCCTTGCTCCGCAATACCAGTGAAGCACGTAAGTGACCACGCACCACCCCACAAACGC